>JBAMLO010000020.1:0-8011 GCA_039793485.1 Nitrososphaera sp.
TAGTAAAAGAGGAACGATGAACTTGCTTAGTTTTCTTCTCCTTACGCTCTCCATCCTCTTTTCACCTCCTTTCGTCAAGTATATTGTGCAACATCTAGTTTATATCTTTTTTTTAATTTTTAAAACATTTTCTCTGTTCTAAAGTTTTAAACAGTTGGTCTTCATTTCTACTAAAATATTTAGAAATCAAAACCTAACATTAAGAATAGAGTGAGCCTGGAAAAACTTTAAGCTAATAGATCAAAACGCTAATTTAAAGTAAGATTTAAATATTGGAAGATATAAAATAACCTAATGAGCATATTCCAGAAAATCAAAGAGAAGGTTACGCCTCCAAGAGTTAATGTTTCTGTTGCCTTAAAAAAGCCATTCTTCGTCCTAGGCGAACCAATAGAAGGGACTCTCCAAGTTTTTTCTCAAGAAGAATTTGATGCCGTTGAGATTAGATGCGAGCTTGATTGCACGGAGCGTGTGAAAAAACTAAGAAGGGTTTATGACGAAAATCTAAAGCGAGAAGTAGAAAGAGAAGTTTGGGAGTATGCTAAGCTGTTCTCAGCTAGACCTCAGTTAACTGGACCTATTCATATTCCAGTTGGATTTGCACAAAGCTACCAATTTAAAATTCAAACTCCGGTAGGGGTACAGCCTTCGTTAAAGAGCGTCGACAGAGTGGTGGCTTGGGAATTAAAGGGAGTAGTTGCAGTTAAAGGAAGGCCCGATGCAACCAGTAAGACTATCGAAGTTCAAGTCTCGTTACCTTCGCAAGTGCCACTGACCCAGCAACCTACAACTGTTACATGTGAATACTGCGGAACTGTTTACCCTGAAACTTTAGTAAAGTGCCCAAATTGTGGAGCTCCACGAAAAAAGTAAAAACAGATGCTGTTGTCTTTATCATAGAAGTAAAATAAACTGATGAGCACACTGAAACAAAAGAGTGTATTGTTCTAAGCCATTTTTAACTAAAGGACTTAAAGAACAAATTTTAAAAAAAAGAAGGAGATAAAACAAATTGTTCAGGTGCTAACTTTAAAATCTTACTCTAGCTTGAACTTACCTTTCTTTACTTTTGCTTCTTTTCTTTCTCGTTTTGTGAGGTCGTAAACCTTTCTTAACATGTTCTCGTAGTCTTTGGTCATGTTAACTTTTCTTCTTGCCATCATCCTTCTTGCAGTTTCTATTGCCGAGTCCAAGAATATTTCTGTAGGCTTTGCTCCAAGGCTCTTGGCCCAAAGCGTAAAAGACGGAACATCTTCCGTTGCATAAGCTATTACTTGAGAACTTACACCTATGTTTTTACCAGTTAAAATCATAGCACCTATTGACGTTTTTGAATGGTCACCCATGCGTGTACCAACAAATTGCCCTGCTCCAACCTTCTCTCCTCTGATGGTCACTTTTACAGTTCCATACGTATTCTTAAGGTCAGAGTTTGTAGTACCTGCACCAAGATTAACCCATTCTCCCAAGTATGAGTGTCCTATGAAACCATAATGCCTCTTGTTTGTATATCCTTGAATTATTGTTTCTTCTATTTCTCCTCCTATTCTGCAAACGTCTCCAAAGCTGCAACCTTCTCGTACTTGAGCACCAAATATTATGTTGTCCTTTCCAATGTAGCTTGGTCCATCTATTCTTGAAAGAGTTTGAACGTAAGTATTCTCTCCAATGTATACTGGACCATTTCTTACGTCTATAACAACTCCAGCTTCAATAAAAGCACCTTTAGCAACGTACAAGTTCTTCGGGTCACCGTAGATCGTAACTTTACTGTCGATTTCTCCTTGCGACTCACCTTTAGCAATAGAACTAAACTCTTCTTTTATTTTTTCGCCATTGTTGTTTACTAGCTCCCACGGATACTCTAGAAGCTTTAAGTCGCTAACTTCTTTAGACTCTGCCTTACTCTTAAGCTGCTTAATGCTTTTATTGTTTATTGGCTTAAGGAAGAGCTCTCCGACTTCTTTAACTAAGTCGCTTTTTAAGTACGCAAATGCCAGCCTGTCCTTCTGGAAGACTAGCGTGTTTTTGCCAACTGAAGAGTCTATGGCACTCTTTAAGTTGCTAGAAGTTAGCAAACTTCCGTTTATTAACAAGACGTCGTCGTCCAACGACTCAAGTTTGTTAGTTGGAACATTTTTTGCAGCATAGATTGGAGCTAGATAATCCCTCGTAAAGAACACGTACTCCGTATTTGGAAATAAGCTAATTATTTTCTCGTACAGCTTACTAGTGCCACACCTTAGGTCGTATGTAGGTCTTGTGTACGTTAGGGGAAGGAAGTTTTCAAAGTATTCGTCCTCGAAAAAAGCTATTTTCATTTGAATTCGCCCATCTACGTTGTCCTTTTGCTGTAAATTTAAATTTTATCGCGGGTAAAGAGTTTCTTGATAAAGTTTTTTATCATAAAAGTAAAAGATATAAACAATAGCTAAAAGTGAGCTACGGGTGAAAAAGCATGGAAGTCCTTCCAAATAAAGGAATACTACTAGGCCCAAGAAACGGAATGAAAAAACAGTACAAAAGACAGTACCTGGTACGATTTGAAGGAATAGATACAAGGGAAAAAGCAAAAAAACTTATCGGAAGTACGGTTCTAGTTAAGCTGGGAAAAAAGAAGATACAAGGAAAAGTAGTTGTAGCTCATGGAAACAACGGAGTTGTGAGAGTAAGATTGAGGAAAGGACTTCCTGGTTGGGCTTCTGGTTCGGAAGTAGAGTTAATCCCAGCATTAAAGCAGGAAGTAGAGGTACGATGAGCTCAAGAGAAATAGGAAGATAAAAATATGAGCGTGTTATTTTTCTGCTTTGAATTTTAGTCTATTTGCCTTCCGAACTAAAAATTGATTACGCCACCTTCCATATGTATCTTCGATTTTCTTTTATTCTTTTTACACGTCCTTCTCTTAAGAGCTCAGCTAAGACTTTTCTTACTGTAGACTCAGGTTTTTCTAAAAACGTTACTATCTCTTTTACATCTCTTGCCTTTTTACTTAAGACATAAAGGAGGATCAACTTAAGAAGTTCTTTTTCTATTTTTCGTGGTATCTTTACGTTAATACCATACTTCTCTTTCAAGATATCTAATGTATCGACAAGTGAAACTAAAACAATCTTTTTAATTTTTTTCTGTTGAGTTAATGCCTCTTTAAACAAAAAATTCCAGTCTAAGCCTTCTTTTGCGATTGTATAGCAATCATCAAGATCAAGATCTCTTTCAGTAACTGACTTTAGTAAGAATACAAATTCTAATGGGGTTAAAAACACCTCAAGTTTTTCACCCTTCCATACGAGCTTTGACCTTTCCTTTACGGCTTCTGTTAGAAAGTATCCTTTGAACACTTTTTCGTTAAATATGTCTACTCTCTTCTCGCCTTTTGTACAGGTTGTTCCTTCGCAAACAAACCCAACTTTTCTTAAGGCTTCAATAACTAAGTAAAAAGATTCTTTTTCGCAAACTATGTCAACGTCTTTCGTTGAGCTTCTTAATCCTCTAAACACTAAGTTTGTCCCTCCGATTAGGAAAATTCTTGCCTTATTTGAAAGGTTTTCGTCGATTAAAAGGAAAAGGTTTTCGAGATCAGTTCTTGAGCTTTCTTCGATACTTATTCCATAAAGCTTAGCTTTTTCTTTTATTTCTTCAAAGTTGTCTCTTATGAACTTTGGAATTAGAGCCAACTTTTCTTGAATTCCATAACTTCTAGCAATTTGGTATATCTTCTCGAAGTTCATATTATCTCTGTTCTTAAGGTAGAATATGGAAACTAAGGAAAGGTCGTTTGAATTCTTAGCAAACCAAATTGAGTCGACGAACACTTCCTCTATGGAAACTTTTCTCTTTCCTTTTATATAAAAATACTTGTAAGGAACAACCTTAACTCCATAGTTTTTATAAGCAGAAAACCCAGTTAATGTAGCACCATCTACTAAGCTATCGCTTTCGAATAAGTCAACGTTACTACTGTACACTCTTAGTAACTTTGCTAAGGTATTTAATTCTTCAAGATCACTTCTCAACTTAAACTTGCCATTTGTCTGCTCTAGTATCCCGAGCTCTGCCAACTCTTTGAGGTAAACTGAAAGTTGCTTGGAAGATAGTTTCGTTTTTGCTTCCAAGCTAGAAAAATCATGAAAATCTAGTAGATGAGGAAGAAGGACTTCTTTTTTTCCAATAAGCAGCTTGGGATACCTTTTGTAAACTTTCTTTATTAAATCTACAAGAGGATTTTTAGGCAGTTTAACTAGGATTCTTTTCTTAAACCTCTTTTTAACTATAAACCCTTTCTCCTCTAAGTGTTTCAAAGTTTTAGAAACTTGAGAGACGCTCGCATTCATGTTTCTAGCTAGAGCACTTAGCTCCACAAAGTTTTCTGAACTCAGATTGGAGATTAGACTTAGCTCTGTCTTTTTCATGTTGTAATTTTTTTCAAATACCTATTTAAGTATTTCCAATTATTGCAACACGAAAAATAAGAGTATAACTTAGAATCCAGTTTCTTCGTAGTCATTAGTTGAGAAATTAAGAAAGCACTGGAAGAACATTAAAGTTCAGAAGAAGAAACAAAAAAGAATGTAGTCAACAGAAAGAATAGCGAACTTCTGAAACATCCTCTCCAGACTCAAACTTCATCTAGAGTTAAGTTCTGGGTTTTCTGGGATCCATTATTTTTGATGCTATAACTAAATTTGCTATATGTATGAGTATGCAACGCTAAATCAGAGAAAATTTTAAAGTACTAAGGTTGAATTTTCTGCATGAAAAAGAAAATTCTTTACAATAATTTGAAAGATATTAAGCAATCGCTAAGAAGAATTTTATTAAATATTTTCAGCTCAATAAACAAGAGAAAAACATATTACTTAGAGTTTTGCTTAATAAATAAGTTGCGAGAATGTCAAGACTAATAGACCAGGGTATTGACAATATCATGATTTTGCTTGATAAAATGGGCAACCTAGCTAGGGAAGCCTTTTTACTTTCAGTTAACGCATACATGGAAAACAAAGACGTAAGCAACGAGCTTTACAGGATGAGTTCGGAAATTAGGAAAATGAAAGATGAAGTTAGGGACTTAGCATTCGAACTAGTAGTAAGGTACCAACCAGTTGCAAGGGACTTAAGATTTATAGAGTCGGCAATAGAAATTTCTTATAGACTTTCAAGATTTGGGCGTTATGCTTTTGATATAAGTGGAATACAAAAAGCTCTTGGAAGCAGAGAAAGCTGCGACCTCAAGGATGTGAAAGAAGCCTTGACCATTGCGGAATGGATGCTGACCATGAGTATTTCAACGTTAAAGAATTGGGATGAAAACTTAGCAAAAAACATAGTTAAAAGAGACAGCGAACTGGATGCTAAGTTCATTGAAGCATTGAAGGATGTTGCTACTGGTAAGGTAAAGGATACGAAGTGTGCAGTTGCGGATATGCTAGTAATAAGGTATCTGGAAAGGATAGGAGACCATGCTACGAGAATAGCTTCATTATCTTCGTTTATCAATACTGGAAAATATCTTTTTTAGGACTGAGCTAAACAGATAAAAAGCGAAAATCGATAGAATAAACTGTGGAAGTGAGATACTGGAAGTGGAAGCAAAATCTTCTATAAAGGAATACTTAGAGTGTTGCTTTAATGTAATTGAAGAAGAGATAAAAAAGATTAAAGAAAGAAAAGAAGTAAAATCTGTAATAGTGTTTGGCTCTGCAGTTAGACCAGAAGATTTTGTTATTGGCTTAAGTGATATAGACATTTTAGTAGTAACCACAAAAGAATGTGATGAAGGACACTATAGCTTAAAGGTTTGTGAATCTGAAGTCAGTATTGTAGTCATGAGTATAGGAGAAGTGAAGAAGATTTTTGAGGTTGGGGATCCCTTGTCTTTTATCTTACATAAGGAAGGTAAGATTTTAGAAGGAGATGGCGAAGTCAGCTCGATAATAGCGAACAATCCGCGTACAACAGAATATACCTTAAAATTTTTAAGAAATTCCACATTTGTAGCCTTAGAACTTTCAATTGAGTCTTACTTCCATGAAAACTACAGAAAGGCTGTTTCTCACGCATACCATGCAATTAGACATCTAGCTAGGTATAATGCACTAAAAAGAGATTTAGACTTTCCAATATCTAATGAAGAAGTAAAGAAAGTATTAGAAGGTCAAACGAAAGATTTGTTCATTAAGTTAGCTTTAGCAAGAAAAGCATGCGTTGACAAGGAAAGTTGTAAAGAGATGTTAGAAGAAGCTATTGAAGCTATAGCTTTAGAGCTGAGCTTAAAGTACCCTTCGTTATCTTTCATGGAAAGAAAAATAGGCGGAAAACCAATGACTGTAGTCGTAAAAGAAATAAAAGATTCAATTGTTGTAAGAGTTGAAGTTATGAGCAACGAAGGAGAATTAAAGAAGTTTGAATTTGAAAGAGAGCAAATGAGAGAAATTGAAGAAATGTTTGACTTTCCTTAGAGCAAAAGTGGCTCTATAACTTAGTAAATAAGTTATGAAAAACTTCAGAAAATATTATAACGTAGCATATAGAAAACTTAAGAGACGATATGCAGCTAAAAAGAGTTGTCGATGATTACATGCAAAAAGTTTCAGGATTAAGAGAGACAAAATCGTAAAAAGAGTAATCAACGAAATTTTAGAAAAAGCTGAGTGTGAGCCAGTGAATAATGACGTGGAGTTCATTAGAAAGTTGAAGAAATTGCTACAACATGTAGCCATAGACCAATAGAGCTTTGCTGGATGACATAGCTAGTGCAACGAGAAGGAAAGATAATTTAGAATAGAAAAGTATTCAAGTCTTCTTCCAAAAATTTAATGCTACTACTAAGTTTTGTCTTTAAACGAGAAACGTTTAAGAAACAGGTATGCTTGATTTTTACAGTACATGAGCTTAAAAAGAGCGCTGAAAGCTTTAAACCTAGAGCATTCAGGAGATCTCCTTCTCTTAGGAGTGCCCACCGAAGACGAAAAACTTATCGAGAAACTAACTGGAGCTAAAATTGAAACAAAAGACCAAAAAGAAAAAATGAGAAACCTCTTCAAAGCTCTTGATGTTGATTTATTTTACCAGCTCGGAGTTAATTTTAACGTTTTATGGAGTAATAGGAGGCCTAAGTTTGCAGGAGGGTCTTTTGAGGAACTTAAAGAAGACTTTCCATTCACAGATGCCTTTCACGTAGCTTATAAGAACCTTAAGTTAAGGAGAACCGAAGCGGCTTCACAGCTTTGGGTTACGGAAAGACCATTCGAGAACTATGAGGAACTACTAAGCTACTTGAAAAAATACGATCCTTGCAACGATGAGCCAAGGTCCACTTATGAAATAACTAGCGAATACAGAAAGGTCTTTCAGGAGTATCAAGAGTTGCTAGGTGAAACCACGTTGTTTGCTGGAGAATTTTATTTAACACTCTTTACCTACTTAGATATTCATATTGGTTTACAGATGATAGCTAGACTAAGTAATCAAAATCCAGAAGTTCTAGATGAACTTATTGCAAAATACGCCCAGGTAGCAAGAAAGCACGTTGAGGCTTGGTCAAATACTGGAATAAAATTGTTTGTTTCTCATGACGATATAGCTTGGAGAGGTGGGTTGTTTTTCCCAACAGAGTGGTATAGAAAGCACGTAATACGGTGGTGGAGGTACATTTGGGAACCAATTAAAGATAAGAACATAAAGCTAATCTTCGTTTCTGATGGGGACTACAGAAACTTAATGGAAGACTTAATTAAAATAGGAGCGGATGGCTTTCATGTGGAATGGGATCCAAGGTTTTCTCGAAAAGACATTGAAAAATTAATGGAAAAATACGGCGAGACAAAGATATTTTTCCTCCACCCAAACTACGAAGTTTTGTCTTATGGAAACACTTCTGAAGTAGAGGAAGAAGCTAGATGGTTTGTTACTTTATCTAGAAGTTACCCCTCAATATTCTTTGCAGGAACTCCACCTGGCAACCAAAAAAATGTAGAAACTTTTCTTAAGATATGGTTTTCTGAAAGAT
>JBAMLO010000021.1:0-46560 GCA_039793485.1 Nitrososphaera sp.
TTTATGGGTAGTAAGAGCAGAACAAATCTTTAAAGTAGACCTCATCGTAGGAACTTCAATCATCGCATTTTTTGCTTCTTTCTTGTCAAACTACTTTACGTTCTTTTCTCCGATAGGCTTACTCTCTGGTATGGGCTCATTGCCACCTTCAGCTACTTCTTTGTTCATTGGTGCATTGTTAGGTAAGTACCTTGAAAGGAGAATAGGTAAGGAAAGATGGGAAGTCCTAAGGTCTGTCTTAATTGCAGGAATTTTTGCAGGATTAGCTTTAGCTTTAGCGATTGCCATGGGCCTAACTATACTCGGAAAAGTTATAACTTCAAAGCCTTTTTAAGTATTGCAGAGCTATTCTTGGAAAAGTCAAAAATCTAAGATTTATTTCTATGAAGCTTAAGTAATCTAATCTGCGTTACTTTTCTTTAATTATCTTTGACTTAAGTTCCTAATTCTTATAATTCTGTGGTTGTCTAAAAAAGCTCCAAAGGCTCCTGAACTCTTCGTTCATAAAAGCGCATTTTAGCTTCAGAAACTTCCTTAAAGTAAACAATAGAGCCTTCTGTTTCTTGGTAAGCGGAAAACTTAACAAAAGTTGGCTTCTTCCTCTTAACCTTTCCGAACAAAGCAGTAACTCCAGTTCTAGAAAAGTTAGCAGGCGCCTTTTTTTTTAAAAAGTAACATTTTTATTATGCCTTTTAGGCTATCTTTCCCGGAGAAGTTGTCTTTTTGTATTCTGACTCATAAACCAAGAAGTCATTTTGTTACAAATGTTTCAAACTCGTTTAGGAAAAAAGGCTACGCAGTTAGTGTTGTAGACTTTAAAAACGTTGCAGTAAAAATAGAAAAAGGTAGTGTAAGTGTTTTTGACAAGAAGAGCAAAAAAGATCTTCTCAAGTTTGACGCTGTACTTGCAAGACCTCTAGGAGCCATAGACTTAATGCAATTTGCTTTTTCAATGAATGTTCTTGCCATTTTAAAAGAAAATGGACTACCCGTCATCAACGATCCAATTTCTTATGTTTATGGTTCAAACAAGTTAACAGAGTACCTTTTATTAACCCGGATGAAACTAAACGTTCCAATTACTTTCTCAGCCATTAATGAAACCAATCCGTTCAGGTACATTAGTCAAGATAGATTAATTTTAAAACCCATTTGTGGTTCAAGGGGTTTTGGTGTGGTTGAACTGAAAAGAAGAGAAAAGTTTCGTTTGAGTAACAACGAGGTTCCAATATTTCAGAACTTTGTTAGGAGTGGAAACTTTGATATAAGACTGCTGATCGTAAACAAGAACGTAGTTGGTTCAATGATTAGATTTTCTGATAGTTCAAAAACAAACATAAGTGCTGGTGGAAAACCTATAAAGTACGAAGCTCCAGAAGAGATAAAGAAAATGGCAATAAGTGCTTCTATTGCAATTCACTCAACTATTGCTGGAGTTGATGTTGCCATTGACAAAGATGGTACCCCTTATATCCTTGAAGTTAACACTCAACCAGACTTCATTGGTCTACAGTCCGTTTCTGATACTAACATTGCAGATGCTATAGTTGATGGTTTTCTGGAGGCTGTAAAGCTTTGAGTAGCGTTACAGTAGGAATTTTTGGGTATCCTTGGAAACTTGGAAACGAAAAATGGCCTGAAGAACTAGACTTAGGAGGAAAAAAAGTTTTATCTCACTTACTTGAAAAAATAAGCGACATAAGCGATGAAATAATTGTCGTTGCTTCTTCTCAAAATCAGGCATTGTTAATTCAAAAAATAATGGAGTCTGAAGGTTTCTCAGAGGCAAAAAACTTCATTTTAGATTCTTCTGGAAACGTTCTAGAAATGACTCTAAAACTAATTCAATCTGCGAATGGCGAAAAATTACTCATTGTACCTTCTTCTTCCCCATTTGTTCCTACTGAAGTTATAATGCTCCTTCTAGACTTGTTGGAAGGAAGAGATGGTGTCTTTCTCAGGGATAAGCTTGGGAACCTATACAAGCGCCTTTTTTCACTAAGAAGAAAGACGTCTCTAGAGGCCATTACTTTTGAAAAGGAAGTTAACAAAGATCTAAAGGATATTCCCATAAAGCTGAGAAAGACGATGGCAATTTCGTGGAGTGCTGTTTCTTCTTTAGACCCCTTACACCTTTCATATTTTTCAATTTCTACCGAAGAGGATTACTTTTCTGCAAAAAAGTTACTATCGAAGGTGAAAGGAGTTTGAGTAAGATTGTTGGTCCCATAAGCATATTTGGTATAAAGTACGACGGTACAATAGAAAAGGGTGTTAACTTGCCCAGGTTAGTCATAGAAGTAGCACGGAAGTCGAATTTTAAAATTATTGACGGTGACATAGTTATACTCACCCATACTGTAGTGGCTAAGGCAGAAGGCCTAGTTTTTAACTTGAATAAGGTTAAGCCTTCTCCGTTTGCGGAAGCTATTGCAAAAAAACTTGATAAAGATCCAAGGGTAGTACAGCTAATACTCAATGAAACAAGGAACATAGTTAGACTTGAGAGAAAAAACCTAATTACAGAAAGCAAAGCTGGAGTTATTTCAGCCAATGCAGGTGTTGACTTATCAAACGTTGACGGTGGTAATTCTGCAGTTACAGTTCCAAGAAATCCAGATAAGGTTGCAAAAAAATATGCTGAGGAGTTCAAGAAGCTTGGATTGGATGTAGCTGTTATAATCACAGATACCTTAGGAAGGCCGTTTAGACTGGGCGATGTTAATTTTGCTATAGGAAGTTATGGAATAACTCCACTAAGAGACCTAAGGGGGAAAAAAGACCTCTTTGGAAGAGTTTTAAGAATTAAGAGAATTGCGATAATCGACGAACTTGCAGCTTCCGCAGAACTAATCACTGGAAGCTCTAACGAAGGCATAATAGGTGCTATAGTTAGAGGCTACAAGTACGAAAAAAGTAGGAAAGGCGCAAAGTCGATTCAGCGTCCACCTGAGAGAGACTTCTTTAAATAGAAGCGTTGCGCTTCTTAACTTTCTTAGGTTCTCGTTTACAGTTAAGTTGAAGGTTTACTCTTAAGAGTAAAACTTACTTCTTCTTGTTCTTTATTGCAAGAACGTTCGCTATTATTTCTGCAGCTTCATCGTGACTTAGTTTTGAGGTATTTATTGTTATGTCATACAGCTTTGAATTCGTCCAGTCAACATTGAAGAGGACTCTAGCTCTTTCTGACCTTTCCTTGTCGGAAAATTCAACTTCCTTCGCTGCCTCTTCAAGAGAAATCTTCCTTCTTTCTGCAACTAATTTAATCCTATCTTCCTTGTCCTTATGCAAAAACACCTTTAAATTGGCCGGTTTATCAAGGCCCAAGAGCGCAGATCTACCCTCGATTATCGCATTTCCTTCACTTAATTTGTCTATAACCATGTTTCTCACTACCCCTTCTAAATCAATTTCTCCCGACTTCTCCATTTCCGCCAACTGCTCAAAGGATACTTTTATTTCGTTTACAATAGTCCTAAAGAAGTATTCTGTGTTGTAAACTGGTATTCCAGTAATCTTTGACAGTTTATTGCCAACGTCTGTTGTTCCAGAACCCAATTCTCCACAAATAAGCACCGTAGCCAACTTTCCTCGTTTATACTAAAATCACTAGGATTTTAATTTTTTTATTGAATGAGTAAAAGGAGTTCCCATTAGTCCTTTAAGTCTTTAAAAAGAAAAATCTTTATTAAGGAAAGTTCAAACCAAGAGCAAGAAATGAGTTCAGTTTCAAGCTCTATCTTAAGGATGTTTAGTGGAAACAGGGGTACAATATTTTCGGTTGTTTTTATCATACTTGTAGCTACGACGTTTGCTGGTACTTTTTATCCGCCAGACAAGACGCTAGAAAGTGAGCTAAGACGAATGGCTGAAGAACTTAAAGGGAGCAACATGTTTTCTATAACTTTAAAGATCTTTTCTAATAATGCCATTATTGCATCTGGAATGATAATTCCTTTGTTTGGCATTGGTTTAAGTATTTACTCTACCTTTAGCACGGGTGTTGCGATAAGTTCGATAAGCAACAACGTTGTTAGTCCGCAGGTAGCTTTTTTCGGAGTCCTCATGATGCCACATGGGTTAATAGAGTACATAACCTACTCTTTAATAGTTACTGAGAACGTAGTTCTTACGTATAAGATCATCGGTAGGCAAAAGGATCTAAAAGGCGAATTGAAGGTGGCTTTGGTTACTATGGTTCTATCTTATCTCTTGCTCCTTCTTGCTGGGTTCATAGAGGCCTTCTTTATAGGTCCTGGACTAAATTTAAAGAACCTCTAAAAGTTTTAGCTTTCCTATAAAAAATCAAAGAGAAAGTTCTAGAACTTTCAGTTGTGAAGATAAAATTTGTTGAAGCTTTAAAACATGGGAAGTCTTTCCGCTAGTTGAGCACCTCGTCGTAGCATAGACACAGAGTTGCTTTAAGCCACGCTTAAAGGGAGCTTCATTAACATAGCTCTAAAAGCCTCAGTGAAAGTAAAGTTCCTCCAAGCTTTATGAAGCTAAGCAAAGGCTTACGGAAAATGTTAAAAAGTTCTATTCTTCTTGTCTTCACCACTTTTATTGGGACATGAGAAGAAAAACTCTTAATTATGCTTATTCTTCTCCTTTGCCCATGGAAGGCACAAAGCTGAGCCCTGGAACCGTTTTGACCTCTTCCCCTTCAGGTGGCATATTCATAGTTAAGAAAGTGTATGAAAAATTCTTGAATGATTCAAGCATAGTGGACTTAGTCTACTTTCCAGAAAACATCGAAGAGCATGTTGATTTTGATTCTTTATTTAATTTAGTCGCTAAAAAGATGGAATTAAGCGAAGTTAACTCTCTTCCTTCTGCTCTAAGCGAGTATGCATCTAGTTTTGGTATTCCATTTCAGTCTACGTTGATTTCTGCTCTGTCTTACTCTTTTAGGTTTGGTATAGAATTACCTTACAAAAAGCCCGTTAGAAAGTTTCTTGTTAAAGGCGAAGATGTTGAACTCAACGATAAGAGTATGCTTTCCGGAGTTCTTAAAGCTCCTATTTTTGTAGATTTTGACATCTTTAGTCCCTTTGAATTGGTACTAAAACACAACTTGTTTGGAGAGTGGTATGCAACTAGAGTAGAGGGTTACATCTACCATAAGCCAGTCAGTCCTATAACTGATACCTCTCCACGTACAGGTCTTTCTATGCAAGTAGGTATTAACTCTCTTATCTGGAGTACAGACTTTTACTCAACGTTTGGTACAGTTACTTTGTTGGTCCGATTTTTTGCAAACGTTCCTAACTTATCTGAAGGAGACCTTCTTTTCCTAAGAGGTGACTTAGATAAGCAACTGGGTGGTCTTTTGGTTAAAACTTTAATAAATGCTACAAAGAAAGAGGCTTGGTTTATGGTCTAAACTTCTTGTGCAATTTCTATAGGTCTTATCTTACTTGTAACTGGTTCTTTAAGTTTTGGGAATAAAAATTCTAAGGCTGTTGCTCTTAAAAAGATCAATTCAAAAAAATAATTTAAAAAATAATATAGTTCTATTTCTTCCTTGTTCTTCTTGCTTTTTTCTTAGCAGTCTTCTTAGTTTTAGGTTTAGCCTTCTTTTTTGCAGCTTTCCTCTTGCGTACTTTTGGAGGTGAAACCGAAGGTGCTTCAGCTGGAGGTGGAGTTACTTGACTGGGTTGTTCAGTGGAAGGTTTTTCTTCTTCTGGACTCTTACTATCTTCCATCTTCAATACACAGATAGATATACATATGAAATAAGTATAAAAATGTTTCTCTTCTTTTCTACTTCCAACTTTAAAACTAATTCAAGTAAACTTCATCACAACAGAAGTTATGACACAAGTAACTGAAGGTCTACCGAAAAGCTTCTTGAATTAAAAGACGCTTAGTATTTCAAGAAAGCAAATTCTAGTGTGTGTTGCTTTAAAACTTAAGGTTGTCCTTTTATGCATACTCAAAGAAAGCTGTAGTGCCTTAGTTTAAAATAGAAACTAAACATTTATAACCTTGTTATAGCACTTCTTGTCTCAAAATGACTTTGGAAGTTAAAAACTTAACAGTTTCTGCTGGAGAAAGGCAGATACTTGATGATGTTTCACTCAGTTTAGAGAGGTCTCAGCTTGTCGTACTAATGGGTCCAAATGGATCAGGAAAGTCAACGTTAGCACAAACTTTGTTAGGCTCTCCGTTCTATAAACTAGTTAGAGGTGACGTGTTGCTCGATGGAGAATCTATAATAAACTTGAAAACGTATGAAAGAGTAAGGAAAGGACTGTTTTTAGTTTTTCAAAATCCTGTTGAGATTCAAGGAGTTTCTGTTCTAAACTTAATAAAGGCTGCTTACAGTTCAACAACCAACGAGCAAACTTCTGTTTTCGAGTTTAAGAGCAGATTGTCTCCTCTACTGAGCTTTCTTAATCTAGAGGATTCCTTTCTATTTAAAAACGTAAACGTGGAAATGTCTGGAGGTGAGAAGAAAAAGTCAGAGATGCTTCAGCTTCTTGCTATTAAACCAAAGTATGCAATATTAGATGAACCCGATTCTGGGTTAGACGTAGATTCTTTAAAGCTTGTAGCTAAAGCCATAACTAACTTGCTTAACCAGAACGTTGGAATTTTGCTGATAACTCATTACACAAGAATCCTTAACGAACTGCCACCTCCTGGCAAAGTGCACGTAATGTTGAATGGGAAAGTAGTCGCTTCTGGTGGAATAGAAATTGCAAGAGAAATAGATAGGGGTGGTTATGAGTGGATAGAGAAAAGCTAAGCAAAGTTAAATCAGAAATTACCGGAATAGAACCACTGAGCTTACACTATGAGAAAAAGATAGAATCTCCAATAGACGAAGATACGGTAAGGAAGATTTCTAAAGAAAAAGGAGAACCAGAATGGATGCTAAAAAAGAGGTTGTATTCTTTGAAGGTATTTAACTCTCTTCCAATGCCAAACTGGAGCTTTGACCTTAGCTCGATCGTAAACTTTGATGAACTTATACCTTATGCAAAGCCATTTCCAGAAAAACTTGAGGAAAGTTCAAAGGTTCCACAAGAAGTTATGAAAGTTCTGGAAAAATTAAACATACCTGAAGCAGAAAGAAAATACCTTTCTGGCTCTGGCACTATGTTGGATTCTGAAGTTTTATATCGAAGAATAAAGGATGAACTTAGAAAAAAAGGAGTAATTTTTACGGACATGGACACTGCAGTCAAAGAATACCCTGAGCTTGTTAAGAAGTACTTTATGACATTTATAGTTACTCCTCACGACAACAAATTTGCTGCGCTTCATGGTGCCCTATGGAGTGGGGGAAGCTTCGTTTATGTTCCAAAAGGCGTAAAGGTTGGTTTACCTTTGCAAGTTTTCTTCTTGATAAACTACCCTAAGCTTGGGCAATTCGAGCATACTATAATCATAGCAGACGAAGGTTCAGAGGTCGAGTACATCGAAGGCTGCTCAGCTCCTGTCTATAGTACTCATAACTTGCATAGCGCAGTAGTTGAGGTTCATGTTAAGAAAAATGCCTTTGTCAAATATGTAACGATTCAGACTTGGACAAAAAACGTTCTTAACTTAAACACAAAGAGAGCTGTAGTTGAAGAAGGTGGAACGCTAAGGTGGGTTTCTGGAAACATTGGTTCTGGACTAACTATGTACTATCCTTCAGCAATACTAAAGGGAAAAGGTGCTAGAGCTGAATTTCTTTCAGTGACTTTTGCTGGAAACAACCAAAAGAAAGAAACTGGGTCAAAAGTTTTTCATCTTGCTCCAGGAACAAGATCAAGGATAGTTTCCAAGAGCATTGTAAAAGCTGGAGGCTACGCTGCGTATAGAGGATTGGTTCATGTTTCCAAAGGAGCAAAAGGTAGCGTTTCTTCTGTTAAATGTGATGCCTTGTTACTAGATGACCTTTCTGAGTCTGCAACATATCCTTACATTGAATCCTATGAGAGTGATGCTGAAGTTACACACGAAGCAACTGTTAGCAGAATAGAGGAAGAAAAACTGTTTTACTTAATGAGTCGTGGCTTGAGAGAGACTGAAGCCAAGGCTATGATCACAAGAGGTTTTATGGAGCCCATCATGGTGAACCTTCCCTTAGAATATGCTCTTGAGCTGAATAGACTCATAGAGCTTGAGCTCGAAGGAGAAGGTGTTGTTGGATGATGAAGAAAAAAAGTCTTAAAGATGAGATAGAAAATCTAAAGGAAATTAAGCATAAGGAATCGAAGTACTTACATCCTCCAAGCTGGAAATACTTTGACGAAAGTGTTTCTCTTTTTAAGTACAATGAGAGATGGAAATACTTAGACGCAGAAAAAATTTTTCTAGAAAGTAAGAGGATAAAGAAGGTTGAAATAAAAGAAGCTATAGAACAATCACAACATAAAGATTACAGTGGTGCAATATTCCTAGAGGACAATTTAGCTAAAGTTTACACATGTGATTCTAATAGCTGTTCTATTTCTTCTACGACTAATCCAGACGAGAGTTCTCTTAACAAAATCATAAAAGTTGTGCAAAGTGAAAGCTCAAGAGATCAAATGGAAGCAAATAGCTTAGCACTCTCAAGTTGGGGAGCGCTCGTATACGGAAAAAGTAATGAAAAGAGCCGAGTTTTTTATTCTGCTACAACAACTATTCCAATTTCCCTTTTTAATGTAGTACATGTAGATAAAAACTCGATTTTAGACATCGACATGAAGCACTCTTCTAAAGATGTTCTTCACGAACTTACATATGTTCATCTGGAGAAAAACTCAGTTCTAACTTTAAACGTGTTTTTCTCTTCATTTAACTATAGCTCAATAATCAACTTCAGGATAAAGATGGAAGAAAATTCTTTACTAAACTTAAACTTAGTTCAAAGTAGTAATGCTGTATGTTCTTCAAGTATAGAAGTTCAAATGGTTGGGAAGCATTCTAAGTTTAACCTTAAGTCTTTGCTTCAAAGCCAAAAGGGTGGTCTCGTTGATAGCAACTTGTTAGTTGACCACCTAGAAGAAGATACCCACAGTAAAGCAGAATCTTTCGGAATAACTAAAAGTGGAACAATAATAATAAAAGATTGGAGCAACGTTGCATTCAATTCCTCTTCTACTTTTGTAAAGGGAAAAGTAATCTTGCTAACTGAGGATTCTAAGGCTTATGCTATTCCAAACTTGAAGACGAGAGGAAACAAGGTTTCAGCTTCTCACGGAGTTTCCTTAAGTAGAATCACTCAAAATGAACTATTCTACCTTATGAGCAGAGGCTTAAGTGAAGACGAGGCCACTCTTTTAGTTTCAACGGGATTCATAGAGCATGCATTAAATAGCATGGAATCTGAAATGCTTAAAAGCGAAGAAATAAAAGGTTACCTTATAGGCAGGCTCTCTTAAAGGGTGAAAGAGATGTTTGACCCGCACGACATAAGGAGTGATTTTCCTATACTTAATGTAAAGATAAATGGAAAACCTCTAATTTATTTCGACAACGCCGCCACTTCTCAAAAGCCAAGGCAAGTTATTGAAGCTATTGAAAATTTCTATTTCTTAAAGAACGCGAACGTTGGAAGGTCTATACACACTCTTGCAGAAGAAGCAACTGAACTTTATTTTCAGTCAAGAAAGAAAGTTGCAAGCTTCATAAATGCAGGTCAAGAAGAAATTGTATTTACAGGTGGTACAACAGACTCTTTGAATGCAATTGCGAGCATAGTTGCCGAGAACTTTCTAAATCCTAAGGATATAGTCGTTACTAGTATACTCGAGCACCATAGTAACTTGCTTCCATGGTTGAAGGTTTGTAAGGCAAAAGGCTGTACGCTTAAGGTAGTCAACGCAAACAAAAATTGGACAGTAAATGTTGAAAAGTTGGAAGCTTTGCTGAAAGAAGGTGCTAAAGTTGTTTCTTTAACTCACGTTTCTAATGTTCTTGGAACAATAAATCCTATAAAAGAAATTTCAAAGCTCGTTCATTCTTACGGTGCAATTTTAGTCGTTGATGCAGCACAATCCGTTCCCCATATGCCTATGGACGTAAAAGACTTAGATTGCGACTTCATGGCGTTTGGAGCTCACAAGATGCTTGGACCTATGGGAATTGGAGTGCTGTACTTAAAAAGAAGGTACGCTGACCTTATAGAACCATGGAACCTCGGAGGGGGAATGATAAAGTCTGTTACGCTGTACAACGAGGTGTCTGAACTTTCTTGCTGTAAGGTAACTTATGAAGACACTCCTATAAAGTTTGAGGCAGGTACACCAAACGTTGAAGGAGCTGTTGGCCTAAGTGCAGCTATAGACTACTTAAATAAGCTTGGCATGACTTCTGTTCTCTCTCATGAAAGACAATTGGTCAAATACTTACTTGAAAACTTAAAGGGAGGCTCCTTTGAAGTTTATGGTCCTAAGGATGCAAACAGCATTACCGGAATTGTATCTTTCAATATAAAGGGTATACATGCTCACGACGTAGCTTATCTGCTTGATAAGCTTGCTGGAGTTGCAGTTAGGTCTGGACATCACTGCGCTCAACCCTTAGTGAATGTACTGGGAACAACCGCTACTGTGAGGGCAAGTTTTTACATTTATAATACTGTAGAGGAAATAAATACTTTTATAGAAGCCTTAAAAGAAGTTGAAAAGAAGTTAAGATGAGCCCTGATTCTCTTTATTTAGAAAACTTACTAGACCACTACCGAAACCCAAGGAACTACGGTGAAATGAAAAATCCTGACCTTGTAGTTGAAGACGCGAACCTGTCGTGTGGGGATGAAGTAAAATTCTTCGTTAAGCTTGATAAAAATAAAAATGTAATTGAGGACATTAAGTTTGTTTCAAGAAGTTGCGCTGTTTGTAAGGCTTCTGCTTCAATGCTTACAGAATTGATAAAAGGAAAACCAATTAGTTTTGTTAATTCTTTAACAAAGAAAGATATCCTCAACTTCTTTGGTGGCAGCATTGACCCATCTCGCGAAAAATGCGCGTTACTACCTCTAAAGGCTATTCAAAGCAAAACAAAAACAATTGAAGAAGGTACTCATGAGAAGCCAAAGGATTCATGCTTTTAGCGAAGCGTAGTTTTAAGATGGCTAAGTCTTCTGTTGACCTCGTTGTAAAGGGTATAGTTCAAGGTGTTGGATTTAGGCCGTTTGTTTTCCGTTTAGCTAAGGAACTAAACTTAAATGGATACGTAACAAATTCAGGAGAAGGTGTTGAGATTCATCTAGAAGGCGAAGAAAGTTCTATTGATGAATTCATACTAAGACTAAAAAAGGATAAACCACCAAGAGCAAGGATTGACGAAATAGTAGAAAAAGATTCTGCACTTATGAACTTATCTTCATTTCAAGTTATAGCAAGCAAAGAAACTAAAGTCTCTACTATTCCTCCTCCGGACATTGCCATCTGCAACGATTGCAAAAATGAGTTGTTAAGTAAGAACAATAGACGATATCTTTATCCTTTGATAAGTTGCATGAACTGCGGTCCAAGGTTCACAATAATTAAGTCGTTACCCTACGATAGGTCAAGAACAACGTTATCTAAGTTTAAGTTATGTAGAGACTGTGAGGCTGAGTACTCTGATCCTGCAAATAGAAGGTTTAGAGCAGAACCAATTTCGTGCTGGGTATGCGGGCCAAAAGTTTTCTTTGTTGAGAATGGAAAAATAGTTAAGAGCGATGATCCAATTGGAATTGCTGCTGAACTAATTAACAAGGGAGAAATAGTTGCAATAAAAGGCATTGGAGGCTTTCATCTAGCCGCAGATGCCACGAACGATAATACTCTTAAGATGCTAAGAGCACTAAAGAATCGCCACTTTAAGCCCTTCGCAGTAATGGTCAAGAATATCGACTTTGCTCGTAAGGTAGCATATTTATCTGAGGAAGAAGAACGCATACTTCTCGGACAGGAGGCTCCAATAGTCCTCGCAAAGAAAAGGGAAGACTCTCCAATTTCAGAATTTGTTTCTCCAAAGTTAAATACCATTGGTATCTTCTTACCTTATACTGGAATACACATCTTACTTCTAGAAAAAACTTCTTCACCATATCTTGTTATGACGAGTGCAAATCCAAAAGACGAAGTTATTTCTTATAAAAATGAGGATGCCATAAAAAAACTTTCTAGCTTCACTTCTCACTTTTTAATTCATAATAGAGACATCTACAATTTTGCAGACGATTCCGTTGTAAGAGTAATTGATGGTTTAGACATATTGGTTAGGAGGTCAAGAGGCTATGTACCAGTACCAATTCCGACTCCAATAAATGTTGACAAAGTCTTTGGAATAGGTGGAGACTTAAAGAATACATTTGCTATAGGTAAGGAGAACGAAGTCTTCATAAGTCAGCACGTTGGTGACCTTTCATCTTACTCTACTCAAAGGGAGCTAAAAACTTCAATAAGAAAATTTCTCAAACTACTTAAACAAGATGTTAAGGTTGTAGCCCTAGACATGCACCCTAACTATTACTCAAGGAACATAGCAGAAGGCATGAAGGCTAACGTAAAAGTTGAGGTTCAGCATCATCACGCTCATATTGCAGCTGCTCTTGCTTCCAATAACTTAAATGAAGATGTAATCGGTGTCGCATGTGATGGAACAGGCTATGGCGCAGATGGCAACATATGGGGCTTCGAGTTTCTTTTAAGTAACTTAAAGAGTTTTAGAAGACTTGCCCATTTAAAATATTTTAGGCTACCTGGTGGGGACAAAGCTGTAGTTGAACCAAGACGCTTTGCTTTTTCTTTGCTTTATGAAGTACTAGACAAGGAAAGTTTGTTTAACTTTAATTTAGGCTTTTCTGAAAAGGAGAAGGAGTTTCTTTACGGCATGATAAAGTCTGGAACAAATTCTCCTCTAGTCTCAAGTTGTGGTAGGCTATTCGATGGAATTTCAGCTCTAATCGGCGTTTGTTCGTTTTCTACGTACGACGGAGAAGCTGCAATGGAGCTCGAGTCAATAGCGGACCAGAACGAAGAAGGGTCTTATCTTTACGACATCTCTTTTAAGAATTCAGAAGTAATTCTTGATCCTTCAAAACTAGTCGTTGACGTAATTCATGATTTAAAGAATAATACACCAAAAAGTAAAATATCGGCAAGGTTTCATAACACCCTAGTAAAAGCTATAAGTGAGCTTTCTCTCTACCTTGCGGATGAATACAAATTGAAGAAGGTTGCGCTAAGTGGTGGTTCGTTTTTAAATGAAATCTTAGTAAAAGGGATAAGAAGAAACCTCGCATCAAAAGGAATAAACGTAATCTTGCCTAGGGGTGTTTCAGTAAACGACTCATGCTTATCGCTTGGTCAAGTTGTTGTTGCTTCATCAAGGGAGGCTAACTAGAATGTGTTTGGGCATTCCTGGAAAAGTTGAAGTCATAGAAGGAAAAGAGGCCGTTGTTGATATGGGTGGAGTTAAGCGTAAAGTTAGGCTTGACCTTGTTGAAGGCTTAAACCAAGGCGATTACGTTATAGTTCATGCAGGTTTTGTTATTCAAAAGCTAACAAAGGAAGAAGCTAAAGACCTGTTTGATGCAATTGAAGAACTTGGTGAAGCTATGAATTGGTGATGGAGAGCTTTAGGGATCCAAGCCTTTCGAGGCTTTTTTTAAAAAAGATTTCAGAACTAAAGCCAGAAGGAATAAACTTAATGGAAGTTTGTGGAACCCATACAGTAAACATATCAAGATTTGGAATAAGGAGAGCATTACCAAAGGGGTTAAGAGTTGTTAGTGGGCCAGGCTGTCCTGTCTGTGTAACTTCAGACTCAGACTTATTCAAGTCTTTTCAAGTTTTAGAAAAAGATGTTATTCTTTCCACGTTTGGAGACATGGTTAAAGTACCACTTAAGAGGAAAACTCTCTTAAACTTAAAAGCAGAAGGAAAAGACATAAGAGTTGTTTACTCTCCCTTCGACACCGTAAACTTCTTAAATAACGGTAAAGAAGTTGTCTTCTTTGGGGTTGGGTTCGAAACTACTTCGCCAACAGTTGCAGCCCTGCTAGATTATGTCGTTGAACACAACATAAAAAATTTTTCAATCATTTCTTCTTTTAAGTTGATTCCCCCTGCACTTAAAGCACTACTGAGTTCAAAAGAATCTAAAATAGATGGATTAATTTTGCCTGGGCACGTAAGCACAATAATTGGTACTAAGCCTTACGAATTCATCGTAAAGGATTATGGAATTCCTTCTGTAATTACTGGCTTTGAACCTGTAGATATACTCACGTCTATCTACTTGTTAATTAAGATGATTAAAAGCAAGAAACCAATGTTAATTAATGCATACCCTAGAAGTGTAAGACCAGAAGGGAATAGAAAGGCACAGGAACTTTTGTATAAGTACTTCGAAGTTTCAGATGCTAGCTGGAGAGGATTTGGATACCTAAAAGAGAGTGGTTTAAGATTAAAAGACTCCTTCAAAGATTATGATGCAGAACTAAAGCTTGGTATTAAGCCTGAGAACATAGGTGAACCTCCCGGTTGCAGGTGTGCTGATGTTGTGAGAGGCATAATAACTCCCCCAGAGTGTCCTCTCTACGGAAAGGTTTGCACTCCTGAAAACCCACTTGGTCCCTGCATGGTTTCTTCAGAGGGTGCTTGTGCTGCTTACTACAATTATGGTGGTTAGGATGGAAATTAACCTAGAGCATGGAGCTGGCGGGAAACTTACTCATGAGCTTTTTAATTCTGTTTTTTATAAGGCATTCAAAAATAAAGTGCTTGAGAAAGCCGGCGATAAGGCAATTTTAAGGTTTGGTTCTACTAGAATAGCCTTTACAACAGATGCTTTTGTCATGTCTCCAAAAAAAGTAAGTGGGTGCAGTGTTGGAAAACTTAGCGTAACTGGAACCGTAAATGACTTACTTACATGTGGTGCTATTCCTATGTATCTTTCAGCTTCCTTCATAATTGAGGAAGGCTATCCTATATCAAATTTAAACGAAATTGTAAGAGATATGTCTGAAGCAGCAAAAACTTCGGGAGTTTCAATAGTAACTGGAGACACAAAAGTTGTTGAAAAAGGAAAAGCGGATGGAGTTTACATCACAACTTCTGGAATAGGAAAAGTTATGAAAAATTCTGATGTCTCTGGGTCTAATGCTGAGCCCGGAGACGCCATCTTAGTTTCTGGTCCTGTAGGTACTCATGGAACTGCAGTTATGCTAGCTAGAGGAGAATTCGGGCTATACTCAAACGTTTCAAGTGACTGTTGTCCGCTGAATGATTTAGTTATTCCTTTAATTAAGAAGTATGGAAGGAAAATAAAGGTAATTAGAGACCCAACTAGAGGAGGCCTTGCTACAACATTGAACGAAATTGCTCAAGAGTCGAAAGTTGGAATGGTTATTGAGGAGTCAAAGATTCCCGTCTTAGAAGAAGTTAAGTCTGCATGTGAAGTTTTAGGAATAGACTTTTTGTCGATGGCAAACGAAGGCATAATGGTGTTTATAGTAGATGCAAAGATT
Organism: Nitrososphaera sp.; assembly: GCA_039793485.1. Taxonomy (GTDB): domain Archaea; phylum Thermoproteota; class EX4484-205; order EX4484-205; family JAAOZO01; genus JAAOZO01. Next base: position 15,446 of record JBAMLO010000021.1, read on the forward strand.
AAGGACAAGTTTTTAAGAGACCTGAGAAGCAACCCAAAGGGAAAACTAGCTTCACTAATAGGAGAAGTTGTAAGCGACAGAGAAAAAAGAGTAGTACTTTCTACTTCTGTTGGTGGAGAACGAATCTTAGACATGGCCAAGGGGCTTCCTTTACCAAGGATCTGCTAGTTCGATAAGAGAACTACAATGCCTAAAAGCTTTTAACCTCTATTTTTATAATGAAATCTAAAACACATGAAGCTCAAACTTAGAGACCTGGTTCTAGTTGCATTAATTTCAAGCCTATATGCAATAGGCACCATTCTAATAGCTCCTATTTCCTATGGAATAGTTCAGGCTAGGTTGACAGACTCTTTAATCCTTCTTAGCTATCTACCAGATTTTGGTTTTTGTGCAGTTTTAGGTGTAACTTTAGGAAACATAATTGCAAACTTCTTCTCTCCATATGGCTTACCAGACGTTATACTTGGCACACTGGCGAATTTATTTTCTTCTTTGTCTGTTATGTATGTCGCTAAACTAAAGATTAAGCATGGTATTATAGTTGCAGCTTTTATCGCTTCATTAGAAATAGCAATAATAGTTGGCGTTGGGCTCTTATACTTTATATACTCTGTTGCATCTATAGAGCTGGCTTTCCTTTCAGTATTTACGGGAGAACTAATCTCAATAATGATAGTTGGCGTAATCCTAATTAAGGCTGTTTCCAAGTTAGGAAAAGTAAACAAAATTAAAAAATAAATTAACTTGTTGCAATCTTTTTTGCTTTGTCTATCAATCTTTGTCTTTCTTCAGGAGGCAAAGATCTCCAAAGAAGTAGCTGTTTTCTCACATCGTCTATAAACCAATAGTTTGAATTAATCCAAACGTCTTGGGGTCCAGTAAGTTTGTTTATGAACAAAGTAAGTCCATACTTTTTCACTTCTTCTCTACTTTCCAGTTCAGTTACTTTCAAAGTAACTTCCTGAGTGACGTTTGCTTCGTACGGTGCTATACTTAACGTTATTTTTATTTGGCTGTTCTTGTAGTCTGGAGGTTGCATTGCTCTTACGATGGATATTGGTCTAACAGCTCCAGCTCCTTCATAAAATTCTCTTAGATACTCTAAGATGCCAAGAGCTTCTTCATAAGTTGGGAAGCTGACAGGCATCGGCACTTCCCAGCTGTCTTTCGAAGGCTTTGTCGGTGGTTTCCACTTTCTTTCTAGAGAAGGAGTTATTACTCTCGAAGCTATGTATGATGGATACGCTGAAGCTAACAATGAAGTTAAAATTATTACAACTAGCGCTATCATAGTAAAAACAGATGCAAAATTAACATAACCAAGCTCTTTTGGAAAGATGTTTAAGTAAACCATAAAGCTGTTTGTTGCAAAGCCAACTAAGTATCCTATTAGGCCTCCAACGATCGCATAAACTAGAGTCTCAACAACGAACAATACACTTGTTGCAAGTGGTGAAAGTCCAACGGCACTAAGTATGTAAATTTCTCTACTTCTTTCCTTTAAATTGCCAAGCAACGTGATCATTATATTCAGAGCTCCAAGTAAGGCTAAAATTTGTATAGTTTCCATTCCAACAAATGAATAGGCTGTTACTAATGACATTTGGTATGGTTTTCCTTTTTGAGAAACATAAACAATACTATCTGTAGTATAAGCAATAGGTGTAAGCATAGACGCTATGTCTTCCGATTTTTGTTTTGGGATAATACTTACCTCAGCTATATACCCACCAAGTTCTACAGCTTTATTAAATGGTATAACCAATACTTGTGCCATCGATAAATGTGGAACAGTTCCTTGAGCTGCTTGAGATGCTATCGGAAAAACTGCAAGCTGACCATAGTAAATTCCGTTTACCGGTGCCATTGAGTACCCATCCAGGTCTTTTAGATTATCGAGCTCTGTTGCATTGTAGATTCCAGCGACTTTAAGTTTTAGTCCAAACACGTTTATGCTGTCTCCAACTTTTACACTTAAGTTGTTTGCAAGACCATTGGATATCAAAACCCAGTTTTCTGTATTGTTTAGTAGAGAACCTTCAAAATTGCTCATGTACGGCAGCATGTTTAAGTATACATCGTCTCTTGTTAGTCCTAATGCTGCCGAAACCGAAACATTCCCTCTTAAAGAGTATACTGGAGTTTGGAACCCTATCGAAAGTTTTGACTGTGGGTAGTACCAAGCTCTAGGTAGTACCACTGCTTTTTCTCCAACACAATATTTGATCGCATCAAGTAAGTAGTCCGAAACAATCGCCGGTGGAATACCAATTCCATTCTTCACTAAAGCTCCATCGTAGTTAGTTGTATAGCCATACTTTGGAACTAGCCTTACAGACGTGTATGCTGAAACTGAAGTTAACGAAGTAAGTGAAAAGGCCATAACAGCAATCGTGATTATTGTAAGAACCGTTCTGAAAGGCCTTTTTCTCATTTCTTCTACTGAGAAAGAAGATGCCGTTGAAACTGTATCAAACATTACAGATTCTGTTGTATGATAACCTAAATATCTATGTTCTATGCTTTTTCTTACCTTCTCTGCCTCTCCTCCTATTACCCAAATAGTTAATAGTAAAAGAAAAGTCATTGCAGTTCCAAGCAATCCCAGGTAGATGTTACTCATTATCGAAAATGCTGGATGAAGGAAAGATAAGAAAACAATAAGTACCGTAGCAATGAGTCCTATTGATATCACTCGTCTTCTTCCTTCTTGGTGTAAAGTAAGTTTTTCTAAGAAGAACGCTCCCAAAATTAATAATGGAAACATTATCATTATTGATTTCGCTGCATCATTTATCAGAGGCATAACCTCTCTACTGTAAGCTACATAAGCGTAAGTGAAGAATGGAATTGTTGCGGAATAACCTGTGTAGAATTTGTTTTCACTAAACAATTTGATTGTCTTGTTGTATAGTTCTCCTGCCTCTCTTATTGTAAAATCTGCGCTAATGGTTCCGGTTTCTTTTTCTTTGAATTTTTCATATCTCCCCTTTGAGATTAATAGCAAGTCTTTCGCAGAATTAAATAACGTAAAGTAAATGTAGTTATTCTCGCTTGAAGAAAATCCAGTTCCCTCACTGTTTGTTTTGCTCGAATTTGTTAGAATTAACCCATTAGTTCCTCCTACAGCTACAACTACAGCAAATCTAATACCTGGTGAAGTCCATACTAAGGCAACTGGCTCATAGCCATTATAGTAAAATCCATAGTTTGGTGGTAAACTCTTTGTTTGAATATCAAATGGAAGTACTGTTGCAACTGAAAAACTCCACCAATTGTATCCTCCAAGTCTTGGATCCTGTATTGAAGGTGTAGCTAAGGTTCTTGGGTTTATTACGTCGTATAGTGTAGTTACTTTTGCTTTCATAACTACTATTGTAAAGTTTTCCACAGGGTGTATAGGTGTTAGTATGCTAGAGAAATACTGCATCGCTAACATTCCCGTATTCGGTGCTATCTCTATCTCTCCAGTTTCTGGGTTGGTTTTCCATCCCTGCAGTATCCAAGGATAAGTTACAGTTGCGGTAGTAGCTCCATAGGGTCTCGCAGCTTGAGCTATACCATGTATTATGAATGTTCCATCTTCTCCTGATTTTACTACAACAGTTCCTAACTTATAGGTTGAGGGAGCAACCCTAGCAGTAACTAAAACGTCTTTTGTGGGCGAGAACCAACCACCGTTAGTCTCATTGTAAGTTACTACCTTACCGTAGATTGTAACAAATCCTGGGTATCCTCGAATGCTCTCCGTACTAAACCAAGTAGGTTGTAATGTTGATCGGTCTGTTACAGTACTTCTTAGTTTGTCGTCGTTAACTAATTGGTTTAGAACAAAAAATAAAGTGACTAGCTCTGGCGACATTTTCTGTAGGTTTGCATACTCTGAGTCATCTAAAGGCGCTCCTATGTAGTTTCTACTTGACCATGCTGAAGTTATACTATAAGCTATGATGCCACTCATAGAAGCCACTTCAGAATCCAGTAAGTATGGATAAGGCTCAGTACCCCAAAACTGTTGGTAACTTGTGTAAAATAAGAAGAAATTATTTGCTACGGTTGAACCCTGACCTATTCTCTTTTCATTTATTAAGAATTGTCTAAGTTCACTTGAGTTCAAATATATCAAAAATCTGTTGTAAACTGGAGTAATTCTGTTCGGAAATCCTCCAGAGTGAATCGAACCTCCCCCATAAAAGTTAAAGAAGCTAGACTGAAGCATCTGAAGTCCACGGCCATCACTTGAAAACATATCCAATCCTACAAACGACCATATTGTTTTCTTGCCTTTCATAAAGTCGTTTGAATACACATACTTGTACACGAATTCTCTGGCACCAGCTAAAGCTTCCCAGTGACCAGACGTAGCTACTAACCAAACAGTATACTTTGGTGGGTTATTCTTAAAGTATTTTGCTAGCTCTAATAGTAAAGCAATACCGATTGCATCAGCTTTACTTTTTGCTAGGGATGGTGCTATTGCCCAAGTGTCATAATGCGCCGAAATTATTATTACATCGTTAGGATAAGTAGTTCCATTAATCTTTAAAATTATGTTTTGCGCAGTGATCTCCTTATAGTTCATTCTAGATTTAACGACCACCACGTTTGCTTGCTTTAGTACTTCTCCATCCTTTGCTTGTACAAGTAATCTCGGGAAATACAATGGTGTACTAAGATACTTACTATCAGTTTCTAGGTACGTTGTCTCATTTGGTTGTATAAATATTACTCCTCTGGCCCCAAATTTCGCAGCATTTAGCCAATTATACATTGAGTTATAATTCATGAGAACGAAAGCCCCGTTTATATTTTTTCCCTCGAAATTCTCTAACTTTCCATCGCCTACATATACGATCTTTCCAGATGTTCCATTCTCTGGCAAGTTGCATGTTTGTATACCATTTGGCCAAAGAATATATGCCTCAATCGATTTACTGAATGGAGAAACAACATTGATCGTGGCTTCCTCTTGAATTGGTACTAATACACTATAGTTCTGAACCTCGATACTATCGGGTCCATAGAGCTCATTAAAGTAGCTAACTATGAAATCTCTTGTTTTATAGTAGCCTTCATATCCTGTTACTCGTGCTCCAAATGATGAAATTCTATCTATAATTTCTCCAACTTCAGAAATATTAAGTTGCCGCGTCACATTCGAGAATTGGCTTCTTATTGGTTCATCAGACACTTTTGTAAAGTTATTGATTTGAGAGGCATACGTATATGTTGTTTTTCTTGAGATTAATGGCAACGAGGTTACTAGAAGAAGCATAGCGAAGAGGAAGAACAGTGCCTCTCTTTTAAACTTAGATAAATGTTCCACTTTCATCTTTGCTGTTTTTGTGCATGTTTTTCTTGATATAAAAATCTTACTCTTAGTTTCCTTTGTTTTGCTTACTTAAAGGTTTTCTAGGACGAGTTACTGTTTCCCGTATCTGAGCTACGATTATAAAGCAGAAGAAAGCTATTTTTGCAGTAGTCCTCACACTTTATTACCTAGGCTTAGGTAAATCTTTAGTCTTAATCGTTGGAAAATACTTCTAAGGCTCCTAAACTTTTGTTGCTAAACTTCAATTAGCAACACTTTAATATTGGGAAGGAAAGACGAGTGTGAGTAAAGTTGCTATGGACTCCTAATTCTAATGAAATCCCTCAGATTTTGGCTTTTTTTGCTAAAAAATCACTCAAAGCTTTTCCTAAAGAACTTTGGTTAGTCTTTGTAGAAGTAGAAAACATGTTGCTTACACCGATGGCGCTACTTGTCAACGATGAAGCTTTACAGATTTGATTCTTTAAGATACAAGAATTAACAAAAAAGAGTAATTTACAAGAAGGGATGAAGAGAAACCGAATCTTTCAACTGGCCATCTTCTGTGCATTAAAAGCTTGTAAGTCGAGACGCGATTGAAGATGACCTAACTCAAATTCATCTCTTTAGCTCAAGAAGAAATAAAGTTAATTTGAGAATTAAAGAGGACTGACGCGCCTAATGGGGCTCAAGTTAATAAGCACTTTTCCTGCTGAAAATTTTTAAATACGGCAGAGGGTTTAGCTTGTCTAACAGCATTGTGCGCTTCTAATAGCTTGGAAACCAAAGATAATGACCTTAGGAACATTAGGTTTGAGGAATTACAGTCTGGATTAACTTGGAGAACCATTCTTGCCATGATTTTTGCAGGACTTATCTTTATGCCTGCAACAATTTACTTATATCTTGCCGTTGGAGGAACCGCCGCAATAGCTGCAACATATGTTACAGTTATACTCTTCGAAGCCCTCTCAAGATTCTATGGGGCCAGACTAACAAGGCAAGAACTTTTCATACTTTATACTGTCATTGGAGGAATTGGGGGAGCAGTTCCTATGTTCTACTGGCTTGTGTTTAGAGCTTACTATGTTCAAAGCTCGATAAGTGTTGCATTTACATTGAATGGTGTTCCGATAAGAAACCTTGTTCCAGTATGGATGGCGCCTAGGTACGACACACTTCTTAGCCAAGGTAGAACTCTGCTTACTCTTGACTGGTTGCCTGCGATGCTAACTACTGTTACAATGGCTATACTTGGCGCAATTAGTGAGTTGTCTTTAGGTATGATGATTTCATATTTCTATGTTGAGGTTGAACCATTAACATTTCCCTTTGCTATAGTTGATTCATCAATAATAAACACACTCCACGATAGAAAAGAATCTGACATGTCGTATTTCTTAATGACTTTAATAGCTGGAGCGATATATGGTTTATTTTACTACCTATTTCCTTTAGTGCTTGGTCCACAGGCGCAAGTAATTCCGCTACTTTGGGTTGACTTCACTCCTTATACTCAATACTACTTACCTGGAGCCATACTTGGCATTGCTACTGACCCTGCTTCTTTTCTTTATGGAATGATTTTACAGCCTTCGCTCACTGTAGTCATATTTCTAGGCTCACTAGTCACATGGGTTTTTGGAAACACTTTAACTATAACTACCTTCAAGCAATTTTCTCCAGAATGGTCGAAAGAGTACTTCCAAGGAATGAGCATATCTTCGATTCTTCAACGAGCAGGACTAAGGCTTTGGTTATCTCCATTTATTGGACTTGGTTTTGGAATTGCTTTATTCTTAATAATTACACTTCATAAAAAGATCATAGATGGGTTTAAGGTCTTCTACAAAGCTGCTGCTTCTTCCTCCTCAAGACTAGGGTACCCTTCCTTACCTGTTTTAATAGCGCTTTTCTTCCTAGGAACAGGTGGTAGTGTACTTCTTTATAGCTTTGTACTAGTTCCTCAAGTGCCAATTTATCTTCCAATCCTCGTTTCTATGGTATTGAGCTTTTTGTTAGCTATAGCGAACGCAAGGCTTTACGGTGAACTTGGAATAACAATAAGTGTGGATCAACTTTACAACGTCTGGAAGGCTACCCTTTATGCTACAAGCTATACCGGTTATCCTGGTTGGATCTATACTCCCGTTATTCCTGGAAGTGGAGCTCCATGGTATGCGCAAGAAACTAAAGTCGCCTTAATGACAAAAACAAAACCCATAGATCTCTATAAAGCAGCCATCCTTTCTCTAGTGATTACAGCTGTCTTTGGGTTATTGTTCATGGAAGCTTTTTGGAGGATGTCTCCCATTCCATCAACAGCGTTTCCATTTACGATGCTTCAATGGCCAATTTATGCCGTTAGTGATTCCTTATTTGCAACTAGACAAATTGCGATTAGGTACGATCAAATCGGTCTAGGTATCGTAGTGGCACTTATTGCTGGCTTTCTAGAGGTTATCCTTAGAAAAATAGGTCTCCCGTTCAGCGGCGTTGGTTTCATAGGCGGCATGATGTCTCTTCCTCCATATACTTTCATGGTAATGGTAGCATCGTTGATTGGAAACTACGTATTTGCGAATGTTCTTGGAAAAGAGAAGTGGAACTCAACCAAAGGGATAATTATAGCTGGATTTGTAGTTGGAGAAGGAATAGTTGTTTCAATCAGTGTAGCAATAACCTTACTTTCAAAAGCAACATGGCTTTGGCCTTGGTAAACCTTTCTTTTTAATTAACCCTTAATCTCAACATATTAAGTTCATTGGTTTTTTTAACTTTAAAAGTAGGAGCAGTAGCGTTATTTATGAAAAGCGTAAACTATTTTTATATAGCGTACTAAGGTTCATAGCTTTTTATTGTATAATTTTTTAGTTCATAGCTAATTTCATTCATAGTATCAAAAAGCCTCTTTAAGTAAGTTGAAAACCTCCATTCATCTCCGGGTCCCTTTTTCGCAGTTACTAACCAACAAATAGTGAAGGGGTCAAGTTTCATATAAGTCGTAGCCTCTTTAGAGTCATAAAATCTAAATTCAAACTCATTCGTCATGCTTTCTTTTATTAGTTTCATTATTCTTTCTTCTTTCAAGAATAAGAGAAGCTTGTTGCTTCCCTCTTGATTTTTTCCAGTTAAATTAAACTTCACCCTCTTGAACGGGAACGAAAGCAATTCTAAGGTAATGCTTGTCTCTTTAAATGCATCAAAGAGTTTTCTTGAAATATCTTTCTTTTTATTGTCTTCGAATGTTTGAATCAAAAAGATAAAATTCCACACATAGTCAATGCTAATTCCAATTCGTTCTCTGAAAAAGTACATTTCTTTAAAGTTAGCACTTACCGGTTTTACTACTATGAGCCCCCCGAGGTCTTTCCACTCTTCTATTTTATCTTTTAATGCATTTATAACCATTCTTTCTTTTTCTGACCAAATCTTTTCGTTTTTCATTACTTTAACAAGAGACCACAAAGTTTTACTTTATAAGTCTTTCCAATAAGTTTATATTTATACTCATACACTATTATGTTGATGAAAAATGAGCACCGAGAAACCTCAGGAAATAAAGTTAAATCGAGCGATAACTGCAAAATCTGTGATAATCTCAATACTTCTTTACCTGCCACTACTCTATCTAACAGTATTGTTTATGCTCTATACGGATAAGTCAGGAACTTTCGGAACCTTTATAATTCCAATGATTTATATTATCGTAGCCTTTGGGTTGCTTGCAAAGGTAAACAAGTGGTTCCAGCTTACGGCAAGTGAATACCTTTTGATATTCATCGTGCTAGGATTTTTAGGTATGCAATCATACTTCTTAATGAACGCTGCTGGCCATGTGCTAGGCTACTTTAACTGGGCTTGGTTGATGGACCCATATGCTTTATTGCAAGAAGGTGTAGCACAAGATTGGGATAAGGTAACACCTTCATTTCTGTTTCCTGCAGGAGCTGATAGGTTTACTATCGCAAAGCAACTTGCAAATGGCCTAACTCCTGGCCAAGTCTTTAATTTTGGTGCTTTAATGGTTCCCATACTGTATTGGACTTTGGTAACCGCATTCTACTTAATAGTTGGTGTCTTCATAACCTTTGCAATAATTGGTAAGCTATGGGTTGAAAAGGAAAGGCTCGTTTTTCCAATGTCAGTTCCAGTAACTTATATAATTAAGGAAGGAAGCAACTTTCAAACAAAAAGTGGTCTACCTAACATTTTAAACTTCTCCGATTCTAGGATAAAACTCTTCTGGGCCGTTTTTGTAATAGGTGTTCTAAGTGGAATCAATCCTCTAATAACAGAACTCTTTCCAGCATTTCCAATATCTCAGTGGTGGGGTGAGACATTGGTGCCTCTAACATTCTTAGGAAGTCTTTGGCCTGGTATTTACGCTTCTGGAATCTTCTTCATTCCTCAAATTGCAGTTGGTTTACTTGTGCCAAATGATATACTTTATACTTCTATACTAACATGGTTCATCTTTGGTGTACTTTATCAAGGTTTAGCAGTCACATTAGGAATAATTCCATATCAAGCAGGAATGGAATATCGTTGGCCATGGGAAGACGTTCCTGGTTGGTGGCTTCCGTTTCCTTACTCTAGGTGGGGCGGGCTAGGAGTTGGCTTAGGAATTGCAACATGGTTAATATGGCAATCTAGAGATAGGATAAAGCAAGTAATTTCAACACTAACAGGAAAAGATGAAGTTGAAAATGGCTTGTCGTTGAGAGAAGCTACTGTAATAGGCATTGGTGCTACTGTGCTGTGGTGGCTATTCATTATAATCAGTGGTGGTGACATAGTAACTGGGCTGATTTCAATAATAGTTGTCTATCTCTGGAGCTTCTTATATGCTAGAGTTTGGGCAGAAGTTTTCTGGCATACTGGGCAATCCTTCTGGGAATCACCAAACGCATGGTATCTAGTTTACAACATAGGCACCTACACAAGTGGACTTCCTGCAAACCCAACTTGGGACCAACCAAACTTGTCCGTAGGTTGGAACATAGTAAACAGGCAAATGGACTTCGTTGGCAACTGGGATATATCCTTCTCGCCGTACGCGACTGGTTGGCTAGTGAACATATATAAAATAGCTTATGAAACAAAATCAAACCTGAAAGACATTTTCTATACTATAATCGTAGTTGGAATAGTCAACTTCTTCCTCGGAGGTGCTTTACTGACATGGATGATTACTCACACTTCTGGAGGAATTTCAAGCACTCCTCTGTGGGCAACGTGGACTTTCTGGGATGCTGCAGGACGTGGTTTTAAGGGACTATGGGGTCCAGCAAGTGGAGAAACACCGTTACATTATTGGGCTTATGCAATAAGTGGAACAATAGTTACTTGGGCAATATACTTACTAAGACTAAAGTTCGCATGGTTCTGGATTCATCCAGTCGCAATGTGGGTTAGCTTAACAATTCCGAACTATATGTGGCTAACATCACTAATTGCACTAATAATTAAGGAAGTTTCCATAAGAACAGTAGGAGTAAAGAAGTATGAGGAATACGTGGTGCCAGCAGCTTCAGGGTGGACTATTGGCTTTGGTGCAGTTTGGCTCTTAGCAGCAATACTAAACTTATTTGGTGTTGTACTACCAAAGGCAGCAAAACTTTGGATCTAAGTTTCTACTAAAGTTAAATATATTTTTTTATTTTTCTTTTTTAAACTAGGTTTTTCAGCTAGAGTTAAATAACTATATTGTTGTAACTTTGTTCAGGGAAGCTAATGGGGCCTACTAACTTGAGGCTAATTCACGGGTACTATCCATCTTTCTGAATAAGAACCTTTGGTTCTTATAACTTCCTAGAGGTAATGAGCGTTTAGATTCTTACTTGAAACCCAAAATCATCGCCTTTAGCCTTAAAAGTTGGCATTCTCTCAAAAAAGATAAAGCTTATATTCTATTTATCCTCCTACCTTGCCTTATGGCTATAGTTAGAGCAGAAGTATTCAAAGGGACTGTTTATTATAAGTCTCCATTTACAATATCTTTAGGTACTTCTTATAAAAGCGATGAAGTTGTAGTAAAAATTGTTGACGACAGTGGTTTAGAAGGTTTTGGTGAGGCTTCTCCCTCTAGATTGATTTTAGGCGAAACTCAAGATACGGTTATTTCTGCGCTTGATGTAATCTTACCAAGCATTATTGGACTGGAACCAGAAATGTTTGAGTTTATAAGTTACGCTATAGAAAACAGTATACATAGGAATTCTTCAGCAAAGGCTTCTGTTGACATTGCTCTTCATGATCTAGTTTCAAAAAAATATAAGCTACCTCTCTTTAAGTATTTGGGTGGATATTCAAATAAAGTTTTAACTGACATTACAATAGGAATAAAGCCTGTAGAAGAAGCTGTAAAGGAAGCGAAAGAACTACTAGAGCAAAAAATTAGAATTATAAAAGTAAAAGTTGGATCGGAGAACCTAGAAGAAGATATTTCTAGACTAAGAGCCATAAGAGAAGCTGTAGGCAATGAAGTGAAACTTTTCGTTGACGCAAATCAAGCATGGAGTACAAGAAAGGCAATTTATGCAATAAATAAATTACAAAGGTATGAAATTGAACTCGTCGAACAACCAGTAAAAGCGCACGACATCGATGGTCTTAGCTTTGTTAAGCGTAACTCTCCCGTTCCAATAATGGCTGATGAGTCTGTTCATTCTCCAGAAGATGCTATAGAGATCGTAAAAAAGGATGCTGCTGATTTCATAAACATAAAGTTGATGAAGTCTGGCGGCATAAGAAACGCAAGAAAAATTGCTACGATAAGCGAAGCCGCCGGAATAAAGAATATCGTGGGTTGTATGATGGAAGGCACGATTTCAATAGCGGCCGCAACACATTTTGCATGCTCAACAAAAAATGTTGTTTTTGTAGACTTAGATTCTGACTTGAGTCTAAAGAATACACTTACCAAAAGAAGTGTAGTTGGTTACAAGGATGGCTACAGAATGCTTTCGGAAGGTTATGGCTTAGGCAACATAGAGCTTGCGTACGACGAACTAAAACTAGTAAAAGTTTATGAAGAGAGAAAAACAAGTTCTGCATTTTAAGTGAGAAGTAAGATGACAACAGCTACTAACAAAAGACTTTTCGAAGAAATAGAAAGCTATAGAAGCGAAGCAGTAAAATTTCTGTCTAACTTAATAAGCTACGAAGCAATTGCTCCAGAAAGTGGAGGTAAAGGCGAATGGGAAAAAGCTAACTTTATCCAAGCATTCCTTGAAAGAGTAGGCTTTGATGAGATAAAAAGGTACGACGCTCAAGACGAGAGGGTTCCCTCTAAAAGAAGACCCAACATCGTAGCAAAGTACTTTGGAGAAAACAAAGAAAAAACTCTCTGGCTCGTTAGTCATATGGATGTTGTCCCTCCTGGAGACTTAAGCCTATGGAAGACAAATCCTTTTCAAGCATTCATAGAAGGTGATAAAATCTACGGCAGAGGAACTGAAGACGATGGCCAAGCTATAGCTTCTTCAGTGTTTGCTTTAAAGGCATTAGTTAACCTAAAGATAAAACCAAAGTTTAATGTTGCTTTAGCAATTGTTTCTGACGAAGAAACAGGAAGTAAGTATGGCATAGAGCACCTCATCGCTAGCGGCTTATTCAAAAAAGAAGACTTAATAGTTGTTCCAGATGCAGGAAATGAAGAAGGAAGCGTAATTGAAGTTGCTGAGAAGAGTATACTTTGGCTAAAGTTTAGTGTAATTGGAAAACAAACTCATGCAAGTACTCCAAATAAAGGAGTAAACGCTTCGCTTCATGCTATGAAGCTTGGAATAGAACTTTATGAAATGCTAAAGTCAAAATACAATATTTACGATGGACTCTTTGATCCTCCATTGTCTACATTTGAGCCAACAAAAAGAGAAGCCAACGTAGAAAACGTAAACACAATTCCAGGAAGAGATGTCTTTTATTTTGATTGCAGAGTCTTGCCTAGTTATAATGTAAACGAAGTTTTGTCTAACATTAAAAAGCTTTGCTCCCTTTATGAACAAATCTATCCTGTTGAAGTAAGAGTTGAGGAAGTAGCTAAAAGCGAAGCTCCTCCTCCAACAAGCATAGCTTCAGAAGTTGTTCAAAGATTGAAACAAAGCATAAAATTAGTCAAAGGCATAGAAGCAAGAGCAATTGGAATTGGAGGTGGAACGTGCGCGGCTCATTTTAGGAGAGCTGGAGTTCAAGCTGCAGTTTGGATGACAACAGATTCAACTGCGCATCAGCCTAACGAGTACTGCAAAGTGAGCAACTTGATTAACGACGCAAAAGTATTTTCATTAATGCCCATTATTTAAAAAATTAAAAGTAAGTAGTTTTGCTCAATAATTCTCCTAAGAGTTAGTGCGCTTTTCCTCGTCTTTCTTTCCTTGGTTTTAAGGCCTACTTCAAACAAACCAAACTTCATCGAGAAACCTTTTGCCCATTCATAGTTATCAACTAATGACCAATGAAAGTAGCCTTGTAGATTAAACTTTCTTGTGTTTAATGCGTCTTCAACTACTTTGAGATGTTCCATAATGTATTTTGACCTTAGTTTATCTTCAGAATCGGCAATTCCATTTTCAGTTATGTACATTGGTAGTTTGAACTTAGAAGTTTCTTCAATAACTTTCTAAAGTCCTTCAGGATATAGTTCCCACCTAAAATCTGAAGTCTCTCTTTTATCTAGTGAAAGGGAGTTTGGAGCACAGTACAAACCATAACCTTCAACTAGCTCTGGTAATAATCAATTCCAACGAAACAATTTAGCTAACAAGGAAAATTTTCCCCTTACAACGGCTCTACTGTAATAGTTTATTCCTATCCAATCTAACCTGTTTGCTAAATGCTTTCTCTTTTTTCACCATCTTGTTTTTCTTGAAGTTTTTCACTTAACAAGCCAGAAGTTGTTGCTTCAATGATAAATCTATTGTGAAGAAAATCCATAAAGTTAGTAGCACTAACATCAGCCTTTGATTTTTCGTTCATGAGTTCAAATGAAATCATATATATTGCTTATGATTCCAACAAATGCGGATGTTTGACCACTTCCACAACCTACGCTTCTTATAGCTTCTTAAGATCAAGATTATTAAAGCATATCTAGTTAATAAACTTTGCAATAGCTAGAGGCTTTTTCCATAACCCCATAAGAAATCCTCTGGAAACATGTTATACTACTCTTAGGAAGAGTTTATAAACCATTCTTAGAACTTTTGCTTATCATGGAAAGTTGTTCAATCATTACAATGGGAATAAGAAAAATTTATAAGAAGGAGGAAGGAGGCTTCCTCCCCTTTAGGAGGAAAAATTCTGAGGTTATAGTTGCTTTAGATAATATTAACTTAAGCATAAAGAAAGGTGAACTTTTTGGTTTACTTGGACCAAATGGTGCTGGAAAAACAACTCTCGTAAAAATACTAAGTACCCTCATTATTCCAGATGAAGGCACAGCCTCAGTTAATGGGTATGATATCATAAAGAATCCAGATAAAGTAAGGGCTTCAATTGGAGTAGTTTCAAGTGGCGAAAGGTCCCTCTATTGGAAGCTAACAGCTAAAGAGAACTTGGAGTATTTCGCTAGACTTTACAAAGTTCCGGAAGAAGTTTCAAGGAAGAGAATAAAGGAATTACTTAATATGATGGGGCTGGAAGATAGAGCCAACGAACTGGTCGAAAAGTATTCCAGTGGAATGAAACAAAAACTTGCAATTGCTAGAGCTATTCTTCATGATCCAGAAGTTCTACTCTTAGACGAACCTACCTTAGGCTTAGACCCAGGCTTTTCAAGAAGCATAAGGACTTTTATTAGAGAAGACCTTAACAAAAAACAAGGTAAAACAGTTCTTCTCACGACACACTACATGGAAGAGGCTGACCAATTATGCGACAGAATAGCGTTTATAAATAAGGGAAAGATCGTTGCTGTAGGCACTCCTGAAAAATTAAAAGCTATGATTGGCAAATACGAGGTTTTAAAGGTGGTTGTTGTTAATGCAAACGAAGAAGTGCTAAGTTCTGTAAAGAGTTTGTCTTTTGTTGAAGATTACAACTTAACTTATGACGACCCTACAATTGCAAAAGCAACTGTTAGGCTTTACATGAAAGAAGTTGAGTCGAACATTCAAGAAGTGGTAGGTGTGTTCTCCAGAGCTGGTTGCAAGGTACTCTCAATAAGTATAGAAAAACCCACTCTTGAAGACGTCTTTATAAAGTTCACGGGTGAGGCATTGGGAAATTGAAAAAGGACGCAGTGCAAGATTTCATCTTAGAGCTAAAAGTATCTACTTCAACAGCTAAAAAAGAGCTGTTGATGAATTTTAGGTATCCTTTATGGGTAATATTCTGGGCTATAATGCCGGTTTTTTGGTTAGCTCCTCTAATTTTTCAAGGGCAGGCTCTTATTGGGGGAAGGTCTTCAAGTTCATTTGCCGCGTTGTCTGGCAATTCTGACTTTGTAACGTTCAACATCGTTGGTAGTTCGTTGTACGCCTACGTAATGTCTGCTTTATGGGGGATGGGTCTCTCTTTAAGAAGAGAGCAGTGGAGTGGTACTCTAGAAACAGTAATGGTCTCCCCATGTAACAAATTCTTCATACTGCTTGGAAAAGCAGCATCTGACAGTTTGCTCACTACTTTTTATGCTGTAGTTCAGTTCATTTTAGCAAGTCTTTTGTTTGGGGCAAAAATAAAACTAGAAAACTTAACTTATGCAATTTTAGTATTATTGTTGATGATATTTGCACTTTATGGTGTTGGGTTTTTACTTTCAGGAATAATTTTGATGTACAAGGAGCCAGGAGCCTTACTAAATTTTGTTAACACTTTTATTTCAATCATTTGTCCAGTCAACTACCCGTTAAAAGCGTTAGTCTTTGTTTTTGAAAGTATTGGCTATTATCTCTTAATTACGGGTCTGCTTTTTCCACTAACTCCTGCCCTAGAAGTAATAAGGGCTCTTCTCTTGCCTTCTTTTGATCCTTTTATAGATACTACATTGGCTTTAATTTACTTAGTAGTAGTCTCCGTTGTTCTTTTGTTTCTAGGGACCTTTTTGTTTAACCATGTTGAAAGAAAAGCCAGAAAAGCTGGTACGCTTGGAACTTATTAGGCGGTGAAAAAATGAACGTGGTAGACGAACTAAAAGTTGTTTTGGCAGTAACAAAGAAAGAGCTGAAGCTATATCTAAGGTATCCTGTGTGGGTCTTATTTGATGCTTTAATGCCTTTACTGTGGGTTTTATCATCAATAATATATAGTAAAGCTTTGGTGGGTTCTTCTTACTCTGCTTACTTAGCTAGTTTAGCAAATACCGGCGATTATGTCTCTTTCATAGTAGTTGGAATGATTGTTTCAAGCTTTGCGTTCTCAACTTTATGGGGAATGAGTTATGCTCTGAGAGGGGAGCAGTGGAGTGGTACTTTAGAAACAACTTTTCTCGCTCCCTGCAGTAGATTTTCAATTCTCCTTGGAAAAGCATTCAGCTCAATGCTGACAACTTCGTTGTGGGTTGTTTTACAACTCATTCTTTCAACGTTGGTTTTTAACTTAAGGGTGAGATTCATAAACCTACCAATTGCTTTATTTCTACTGCTCATTGCTCTTCCAAGTTTTCTTGGAATAGGCTTCTCTTTGGCTGGTATAGTTTTAGAATTCAAAGAGCATAATGCTTTTGTAAACTTTTTAACCGCGCTTTTTTCTTTGCTTCTCCCAATCTCTTACCCATTAGTTGTTCTACCACCATTCTTAAGGTATTTTTCTTACTTGCTCCCTCCAACTTATGCTATAGAAGGAATGAGAAACGTTCTAATACTGGATTCTGGTTTAAGTGACCTGGTAAATCTTATCTTACCTCTTCTTTTCTTCGATGTATTCTGGTTACTGCTCGGATCCGTAGTATTCCTAGTAGAGGAAAAGAGAGTCATGAAGAAAGGTGCTCTAGGCTATTACTAGGAAGACAAACTTACGAAGCTTCTCGAACTTCTTTTATCAAAATGCCGATTGTTGTAATCTTTTCATGTAATTTTTCACTATAATGCCGGCTATTTTTTAGCAAAATTTATCTAGAGATCTCAAGCCCTAAGTCGGCGATGGAAGATGAGGCAGATAACTCACCAGAAAATAGAAAGTGCAGTAAGCTACCTACAGAGAAAAGAACGTCTCCCAATTTTAAAGATACAAACTACTGCTCTACTTACAATTGAAGAGTTTATGGTTTCTAGAGGCTTTCTTCAGTTAATGCCAGTCATAACTGCTAAAGTTACAGATCCATTAGGCCCAGATCCTGGAAGCTCAGTTGTTCTAATTCCTAAGATAAAGTACTATGATGAAGATTTAGTTCTAACACAGAGCATGATACTCCATAAGCAGCTTGCCTTATTAAGCGGTGCTGATAAAATTTTTATAATGTCCCCAAACATAAGGTTAGAAAACAAAGCAAGAAGAGAAAGCGGAAAACACTTGTTTGAGTTTACTCAAATGGATTTTGAAATGAAGAGTGGAACGATGGAAAACGTGATGACACTTCTTGAAGACTTAGTTGTTGAAGTTATTTCAAAAACTATTTCAGAGAGGGAGAAAGAACTAAAGGAACTAAACAGAGAACTAGAAGTCCCACCCAAGCCATTCAAAGTTTATACTTCCCACGAGTTAGAGGAAAAATATGGTAAAGATTGGGAATACTTGGCTTCTCTTGATCATAAATATCCTTTCTGGGTTACTTGCTTCAAAAGAGAATTTTACGATAGGGAAGACCCAAGCAACCCTGGTCACTACAGAAACTATGACCTAATATATCCTGAAGGCTATGGGGAAGCTGCTTCAGGTGCTGAGAGAGAGTGGCAATATAGTAAAATAATGGAAAGAATAACGAGGGATGGTCTAAATCCAGAAGACTTCAAAGAGTACCTAGAGGTTGCTAAGAAAGGGTTGCTTTCTCCAAGTGCTGGCGCTGGAATTGGTATAGAACGCCTAGTGAGGTTTCTAACAGGAGCAAAACACGTTGGCGACGTCCAGCCATTCAGAAGGGTTCCTGGGGAAGAAGTTGTCCTTTAATACTGCTCATTTGTAAAAGTTATGTTTTAGTTCTCTACTCTTTCCTAAATTGTCTTAACTCATCCTTAACTTTACATTCTTATCAAGTTGAACACGGCCAATAGCGCCTCTCGTGATAGAACCTAACTTCCAAGTTAAATAAGGTTATGCTAATTATAATATCATACTTTATAAAGCTTTATGGGAAAGGTTTAAATTCAATAAAACACTAGGCAGTGTACTACAACACCATAAAAGTGAGGGAAAAATTATGGTGACGCAAAATGACAGGAATAGAGTACACCATACTACTATCGTGGCTTTTTGCACTTGTAGCGATAGTTCTGCTAGTAAAGTACATCACTTCAAAGAAAGTTCTTGATGATAAAGTAAAAGAGATTGGTGGTTTTATAAAGACTGCCGGCTTAGCTTACATCAAAAGACAATCGTTGTATGTTTTAGCGGTTTCTTTTGTCTTTTTTGTTGCTATCTTTTTCCTAAGTGGTATCCAGACTTCCATTACCTTTATTGTAGGGAGTTTCCTTTCAACATTAGCTGCAATGCTTAGCCTCAGGATTGCCGTGGAAACAAATTCAAAAGTAACAGAAGAAGTTAAGAAGTCCGAAAAAAGTGCGTTTAACTTGGCACTTTTAGGCGGAAGCATAACTGGGCTATCTGTCTTAAGTTTAAGTTTGATGGGGCTACAGTTATTTTATGCAATTTTTAAGGATCCAAATTCTCTAGTTGGCTTTGGTTTTGGAGCAAGTTTAGCTGCGATCATTTCTCAAATTGGTGGCGGAATCTTTACTAAAGGTGCAGATATAGGAGCTGATTTGGTAGGGAAAACTGAACTTAAGTTACCTGAAGATGATCCAAGAAATCCCGCAGTCATCGCTGACCTTGTTGGCGACAATGTTGGTGATTGCGCAGGAAGAGGAACCGACCTATTTCAATCGATAAGCTCCGACATAATAACTGGAATGTTGGTTGGGCTAGCATTTACAATTAAATATGGGAATGAAGCCTTACTCATTCCCTTTCTTCTACAGGCAATTGGGCTTATTGGGTCAGTGTTTGGAATAATCACAATAATTGCGTTAAAGAGAAGTAGCCCAATGGTAACATTTAACTTAGCAATAGTCGTGGCCTCTGTTTTTGATTCTCTAGCTATGCTAATAATTTTTACCAACGTGGTAAAGGACATAACCTTATTTTACTCTGGAGTAAGTGGAATTATAATAACAGCTTTAGTTGGTTATGTGCTTCAATACTACACAAGAACTGAAGGAAAACCGATAGAGGATATTTCTTCTAGTGCGAGAAGAGGCGCTGCTATAACAATACTGTCTGCATTTTCGTATGGCTTAGAAAGCCCAATTGCTCCTGTAGTTATGGTGGCCGTTGCTGTTGTTTCCTCCTTTTACATAAGTGGCTCCATCTATGGGGTAATGATTGCGAACATTGGTACAGATATGCTTTCTGCACTTTTACTATCTATGGATAGCTTTGGTCCAATAATAGACAACGCAAGTGGCATAGCTGAAATGTCAAATGCTGGTCATGAAGTGAGAAAAGCACTAGAAAGGTTTGATGCCATAGGCAACACAATGAAAGCATACACAAAAGCATTTGCCATAACTTCGGCAACGGTATCTGGAGTTCTTTTATTCATTACTTACTACGAGTTAGCAGAAATAACTAAAGTTAGAGTCCTCACTCCTCTAATGTTTGTTAGTGCTCTTTTAGGAGTTTCTTTGCCGTTCTTGTTCTCTTCAATTGCTTTAAGGTCGGCAAAGAAAACAGCTTATGTTATGGTGGACGAAGTGCGAAGACAAGTGAAAAATAATCCAAAGATATTAACTGGAGAAAGCACTCCTGATTACGCAAAATGCGTGGATATCTCAACTAAGTATGCTCTAAACGAAATGCTTCTTCCTACTTTGCTTTCAATACTTCTAACTTCTCTTGTGGGGTTTGCTTTTGGTAAGGAGTACTTGGGAACTTTTGTACTTGGGGCGATAACCTCTGCAGCAATCTTAGCTCCAACTTTAGTAACTACCGGGACTGCATTAGACAACGCTAAAAAGAAGTTTGAAATTAGCTACGGAAAGAACATCGAAGACGAAGTAAGTAAGGAGCATCACAAGGCAGCCGTTACTGGTGATACCTTTGGTGATGCTTTAAAAGATGTAGCCGGACCTGGAGTTGAGATACTAATGAAATTAGTTGGAATTACCGCACTTCTAATCCTTTCACTTCTAACATAAATAAAAGCTTCTTGGAAATTTTTCTTCCCCTAAAGTGTTCAAAAACAATACTTTACAACTATTTCTCTTTCCCTCTACTAGAAAGTATTTCTACCCAGGGGTTGTCCTCAAAGAAAGAAGGTAATGAACTTTTCTCACTTTTTTTTGGTTTTGGAATATCTTCTACTTTCTCCTCTCTCTCGACTTTACTAAGTTCTTGCATAGTGGGAACTATTTTTGGTACGCCATAACTAATCTGCTCTAGTTTACTTATTACATAGTTGTACTTTTCTTCTAAGTTTCTCACCCTTAAATTTAACTCAGTAATAGCTACTCTAAGTTCATCATTTTTCTTTTGTTCATAAACTTTAGGAACAGCTTCTACTTTTTCCTTTATCTTTGTTTCAACTTCTTGTTTCTTTAATTCTTTTTTAGTTCTCCACTCTTTAACTCTATCCTTAAATAGAGACAACGCTGCTTCAACTTCAACATTTACTTCAGGGTTTCTATCGTAAGGTATTATGTAAAGTTTCTTACTAAATTCTTGAATCGAATCAATTCTTAAGCTCACATGCTCTCCCAAAGAGCTTGGACAAACCAAAATTATCCCATCGCAATTTTCATCAACTAACAACGAAAACATTTCAAACATAAAATCAAATAAGATGTCTTCTTTTGTTCTGAAATAACTTGATAGGTCTGCAAGTGATACTACCTTTACTACTACTCTTATTTTTCCGTCTGAGAATACGCTGTATCCATAAGATAGTTCTTGTTGCTCCTTAAAGTTGTTGCTTATAAGAGAATTTCTTATCTTTTTGTAAATTGTTTCTCCCTTTACCTCAACTCTAGCCATCCCTCCATCCTCTCCCAGTTCCAAGAATAGCTTTCTGGTACAGCGTAACCATAGATTATACTTCCTCTCCAAACTGAAAACTTTGGAGATTCAGAAGTCGTTATGTTCACGTTTTCTATTCCATGTTTGTTGAGCAAGCCTTTTAATTTAATTTTTGAATCAACAGCTACTCCTAAAAGTTCCTGAGGCACATTCCATTCAAAGTTTCCTCCTGACAATAAAATTTGCTTATACAAATATGGCTGAAGTTCAATTGGGCACCTTTCCACGGCCTGAAGTATTGCTTCTCCAAAATCTATCATTCCATAGAAGTATATATCTCCAACTTTTACATCCTTTGGTCTTGGCATCCCTCTACTAAAGTAGCTCATAAAAATTTCATTGTTTGGGTCAAAGACATACTCTCCAAGGAGGAACCTTACCCAAGAGTCCTTACCAAAATCCACAACCAGTCTTGTCCCTGGAAGTTTAAAGTTTACTCTCACCAGCTCTGGATTTTCTTTACTAAATTTTATTGCTTGATCTAAGTCTCTTGGTATCAGACCAATTTTTTCCTTAATCATTCTAACTACTGCTTCTTCTGAAGCAAGGTCAGAGTATCCAAGGTCTTTTAAAATCTCAGCCGTTAAAGCATTAGCATCTCCTCCACCTCGGTTAAGTGCTACAATTGCATTCTTAATAGGATATCTTGAAATTGGACAAATTTGTGTGTTACCATGCCCCGATTCAACAACTACACACGTTGGCACCTTGTGAGCAATTGCAACAGCTAAAGGCTGAGGAATAATAGTTGCCATCTTTATTAGTTTTTCTTCGCCATCAATTTCCTTAAAAATATCGAACAAGTTCTCATACATGTATCTAGGTGCGATAGAAGATAATGACGCAACTAAGTAAAAACCCTGAAAGTTTGGATCCGCTGGCTTAAACTCATTGAGCGCTAGCCTTGTTATTTCTTTTACAACTTTCCACGACCTTTCGTCGTTCTTTTCTATTATTCCATTTTTCATAGGATAAATTAGTCTTTGGGCAAGGTCCTCTTTACTTTCTAAGTACAATGGAACCTCCTCTCCAACAACAACTTCTTTTGAGGTACTTGACATAAGTTGGGCAATTACTGAATTTTTATCTGGAAAATACCCACGGTTTTGCATTACTTGCGGAGTTTCTCCTAAAGAAATCGGGCCATACTTAAAGTCGCTGGTGCCATAGTCTGCTGCAAACACATACTTTCTTTTATAATCTTCGCTCATCTTTCGCTCACCCTTTAATTAGCTTGACAATCTTACCTAGTATCCCATATTTATTCTGTTGCTCCTCCTTAATAAGTCCTAGGTCCTGAAGGAAAGAGGTAAACAAGTTCTCCCTATAGGTTTCGGGGTCGACTTTGAAAGAAACGTAAAAAGTTAATTTTTCTGTATAAACAGAAACTTCAAACTGAACATTTTTGTAACGAGTCTGAAACCAATACGTTTTTGATTGTTGCGCCTTCGAAAACTTTTCTGCGTTAACATAAAGCTTTGATAATGCAAAGTCTAAGTTGTCCTGTAGTTTTATGGTACAGTTTACAGTTGCGCTTAAGCAATAGTAAAGAGTTTCTTCCAAAATACTGTCTATTAAACTCGAGGAAACAACGTCTCTAAATGCTAAGGAAAATTCATGTACTTCTCCAATAGAAGCCATCTGAAGTACTGAAACAAAACCACCTGAAAAAACGGCCGCATTAGGTTCTGTTCTCAAGAGCTTAAACTTATGACTTAATTTGTAAAATATCTCCTCAACAATCCACTTATAATCTTCATATCCTCGCACAGCTCTCCCAAAATCTGCAGTAATAACGCCACTCAGTGTAATTCTCTCTTGCATTTATTTAAGTGAACTCTAGAGCAAAGGGTATTAATTTATCTTTCTCTCCTCAGGCTAGCAAGAAGAATCTTGACGGTACCTTTATAAAGGAATTTAGTTTTTGGGTTGCAAGAGCAATGGACACTGAAATTGCAAAAACCTGGCTTAGGTTCTCATTTAACTTTGTCTTACTTTTGATTCTCCTACTAGTTACAAATGTTAGTCTAACTTCTGCAATAAGCATGGTTAGTTTAGGGTTTAAAGAAGGCTTTAGTTTAATTCAAGTGATAAACTTAGTTTTATTTTTAATAACGTTCCTTATCGGAGTAAGAGTCTTGCTGGATGGCATGAAACTTTTTGATAGTGTAGCTTCCACAGTAATAAGAAAGGTTCTGAAGGCTCAATCTGGTATGGTAAAAAAGCTCATACTTGAGTTTCTTTTACTCTTTGCGCTTTCTTTGTTTTCAAATGCGCTTATTTCCGCAGTCCAGTCCTGGAAAGAAGGGTTTGGTTTCTTAATTTCTTCTGCCTCTTTGTTCCTAATCCTAATAATATCCTACGACGTCAGTAAAACTATCTACTTAATACTTGAAGTCCCAATACATGAAATAGCTGACAAAATTTCAGAATTTAAGAAAGAAAAGAAACCTTAAGTTTTGTTTTTGAATTCTAAAAATTGCATCAGAAGAGGTGCATTATCTTCATTCCATAAGGTCAGTGCAGGTCAGTCACTTCCTTGCATTTTTTGCTTTTCGTTGGCTTATTTAAATTTTTATTTTCTTTTTCACCTACGAACCTTAAAATTTGCTAGAAAAGCTCTTTACTACGTTTTACACTCACTTATTGCTAAAAAGTTAAATACCTAAAACTCACTTCACAGTGCATAAAGATGACCTCGGTTACAATTGAAGAGTTCCAAAAGTTAGACATAAGAGTTGGAAAAATAATTAACGCGGAAAAAATAGAAGGTGCGAAGAAGCTTCTTAAGTTGACTGTTGACATAGGCGAGAAGAGAACCTTAGTTGCTGGAATTGCGGAATACTATGAACCTTCTTCCTTAATAGGAAAGAATATCGTTGTGTTAGCAAACTTACAGTACAAAAAGATAATGGGGATTGAGTCGCAAGGTATGCTCTTGGCAGCGGTTCAAGACGGCGTTCCATTCATACTAACTGTAGAGGGCAACGTTAAACCAGGGGCTAAAGTTTCTTAGCTTAAGCACCTTCAACTCAAGAATTTAATAAAGTTTAAAAGGGTATACACAAGTAATTTTAGCTTGAATGAAACTAACTACGTCTCTAGTTTTTTACGTAACCCTAACTCTCGTTCTTACTGCTCTTCTTCACTCTTTTGCTGAAAGAATACAAGTTTATCAAGTTACATTGCAACCTCAAAATCCATTTCTTATACTAATTAGTCCTCCTGTTTTTGACCTAAACGTTAACGTTACGGTGCTAAAGGGAAGGTCTCATGTCCTTTACATAAGCACCAACCAAACGCAAGTTATAACCTCATTTATTTTACCTCCTTTTTCTATAATAGAGGTTGTTCCAGATGGAGTTGCTTACAATGTAACTCTAAGCTTTAGGTCGAATAGAGCATCTACTGTCTACTACGGCGCCTTTACTTATTCTCCTGCTTCTGACTATCCTAACTTTAAGGCTTATAGAACTGGAGACGGCTACTTTGTTCCGTTTTCTGGCATTACCGTGCCTCCTGGAAACTTTTCAATTTCTTTCCTTCTAAACTTTCTTCAGACCAATTCAACTTCTCAGCAAGGCATACTCGGTAGTTTTCTGCCCATAGTTCCAAAAACTGTAATTTTTGCACTAATTTCAATCGTAGGTACTTATGTTGAGGCCTTCATCTTAGTTAATGCTTATTTTAAAAGCAAAGAAAACGAACTTTCATTTCAGTCAAAACTCTTAATTTTTGCAACAGTTGTAGGTTATCTTTTTTTGCTCTATTGGAGTTATTCTAAGTTTCTAGCTTCTTAGTTTTCAGGATGTAAAATTGTAATAACTTTTTATAGCCCCTTGTTAACTTATCCTTGTTAAGCTTACCTTGGTAAACGAAAGCGATATTGAAGACATTCAGGAAGAGTTTGAGCAAAAATGGTGGTACTCTAGACCATTCTTAAGGACAATCTTCTTTCCACTGCTCTACTTAACTTCGTGGGAGTTTCGATTATGGAACTTCCTAAGGCAGCCTCCGGAAGTAAGAAAAAAGAAGGTTGAAAGCGAGGCAAAAAAGATAAGGAGAAGGTTTGACTTTCCAACAGTTAAAATCGAGGACATTCTGGGCAGAGAAAGGGAGCTTAAGCAAGTTATGCTTAGCATAAAGTACCATGTTTTTAGGGATAAGGACATAAGAAAGGCAGCAACGGCAGTACCGCCCAAGCTTTTTCTAGTGAAGGGTAGTAGCGGAACTGGAAAAACTTACTTTGCAGAAGCTCTGATGAGGTGGGCATTTGAAGAAGGCTTATCCTACGGTTTGCTGGTTAATTTCAGTTCGTTAAAGCCGGAAGACGTTTACACTATGTGGTATGGACAAAGCGCTCAAAGGTTAAGTGATTTCTTTAATTCTGCGTTCATTAGGCCAAGCGTAATCTTTGTTGACGAGTTTCAAGCTTTTGGAAAGAAATTTAGTGCTACTTCTGAAGCTGGAATGGAGGAAACAAGAGTTCAAACAGTATTTTTAGAAAAAATAGACGAGCTGATGAAAAGAAACTACAGAGTTGTCCTACTTATCGCAACTACTGAATATGAAGCTTTACTTGATACCATAAGAAGACGTGGAGTTGTTGGGACGATAGATCTTGATGCTGGAGTATCTTCTGGTACGCTACTTAAGATAGTTGAAAAGGAGTGCGAAAAACACAAAATTAACCTCAATCCAAAGGATGTTCTGTCTACTCTAGAAGAATCAGTAAGGATAGTTGGGAACACAACTTTAACTCCAGCTGACATAGTTAATGCCTTCAACATGATAGTGAACAAAAAAATGCAAGAGTTGTCAGAAAGCTCTTCGTTCAACTCAAACTATGTTGGAAATTCCATAACACTGGAAGACTTTAGATGGGTTGCAAGGTTTCTTAAGTCTTACAGTCAAGAAGCTAGAACTGAAGCGGCTAAAAAGTCAGTTGTCAAAATAAAACCAAAAGAAACTTATAAAGACGTTGGTGGTCTAAAGGGTATAAAAGAAGAGATAATAAAAGAACTTTCTTTAGCTTTAAACCCCGACTTATCAATAAGAGCAAAATACGTTCCTCCTAAGGGCTTCATCTTCTATGGGCCACCCGGAACTGGAAAAACCTTGCTTGCAAAAGCTATAGCGCATGAAAACAATGTTTGGTTCTACAGTGTTAATGGTCCTTCTATAATACAGGGCATTTACGGAGATCCAGAGAAGACGATAAGAAATATCTTTGAAGATGCAAGGAAAAATGCACCTGCAATAGTTTTCTTTGATGAAATAGATTCAATAGTACCTAGAAGGGGTACAACTGATCCAGTTCTTGATAGGGTAACAAGTCAGCTCTTAACTGAGCTGGACGGCTTTGTTCCTCTGTCTGGAGTAGTTGTAATTGGAGCAACAAACAGAATTGAGGTTTTAGATCCCGCGCTACTTGAAAGGTTTTCTCATCGCTTTGAGTTTACATATCCAAAGACAAGAGAAGAAAAGCTTGAAGTGATATCAATTCATTTAAGTAAGTATCTAGATGTTTGTGATAAAGAGGTAAGCGCAGAAAAGGTTTATGAAATACTTGAAGGGAAAGTTTTAAGTCCAAGAAGAATTGCTGAAGTAATAAACGAGGCAAACAGACTTAGGGCAAAGGAGCTAGACGCTATTCGCGCAATAAGAAAAGCGACAGAGAGCAACGATAGCACGACAATAAATGAGCTTCTTAAGGTTTACAGCCAGGAAATTGAAAGGATAAGTGAACTCTTTGGTACAAAGGCTTCATTGGATAGCTTAATACCTTTATTAAAAGACGTTGAGCCCTCAAATTATCCCTTAAGGCTGTTTCACTTTAAGAAAGCCGTCGAACTATCTTCTGAAGAATCTGTTGAAGAAATGAGGAAGATGATTGAAAGAACGGTGCGAACAGAAACTCCTGAGGTTGGTAAGGCTTATGGGCTAGTAGCTGTGGGAGAAGAAGGAACAGGGGGCTTTGTAGCTGCCATAGAAACTGTTGTCTCAAGAAATGGAAATGGAAAAGTAAAAGTCATAGGAAGTGAAGTTGGTGAAAGTGTCCAAGCAAGTGCTGAAGATGCTTTCATTTACTTAAACTCTATCTCCGATTGGAGGTATAAAAACTGCGACGTCTTCGTTGAGCTTGTTACTCCTGCAAAGGGCTTAGAAAAGATGAGCACTAGATTTGGTACAGCTGCTCCAGTTTCAGGTCCTTCTGCTGGGCTAGCAATTGCTGTTGCTCTCATATCTTCAATAACTAAGCTAAAAGTTGATCCATCTGTTGTTATGACTGGCGCCATTACTGCAAGAGGTGAAGTTTGGCCAGTTGGTGGGCTAGACTACAGAGGAATGGGTAAAATAGAAGCTGCTCTCGCAGATAAATACGTTAAAAAACTTATAATTCCAAAGTATAACCTGGAACAACTGATAGAAACTAAAAGCTTAGAGCCGCTTAACAGGGCTGGCATCGTAGTAAAGGGCGTTTCTGATGTTCTTGAAGCGGCTGCAGAAAGCATAATAGGCCTAAAAGATAAGGACTCATTAATTAATCTAATAAGAAAAGAAGGTAAAGAAGAATAAGAAATAGTTTTTATACCCTTTAAATTAATTCTTGAAATTCATGAGTACAGAGCAGTTAGAATCTCATGACGTAATAGTTGTTGGCGCTTCTTTGGCAGGGTTAAGTGCAGCTCTTTACATAGCAAGACAAGGTTTTGATGTTCTAGTTATTGGAATGGACTTGGGAGGCCAAGCTACTTTAGCAACAGAAGTAGAAAACTACCCAGGCATACCAAGAATCTCAGGACTTTCACTAGTAGACAAAATAAGGTCTCAGGTTGAAAGGTTTGGCGGTCAAATAACTTATGAAGAAGTAACTTCGGTGGAAAAGCTGGACTCTGGCTTTAAAGTAAAAACTAATATGTTTTCTTATCATGCGAAAGCTTTAGTGTTTGCTATTGGAAAATCACCAAGAAAACTTAAGGTAAAAGGCGAAGAAGAGTTCAAAGGAAGAGGTGTTTCGTATTGCACGGTTTGCGATGCACCATTCTTTAAGGATAAAATTGTTGCAATAGTTGGAGTTGGAGACGAGGCTAATGAGTCAGCAATATATCTATCAAAGTTGGTTAAGAAAGCGTACTATATACTGCCAACAGAAAAGGTTGTAGGACAAAGTAATATCGTTTCTCAAGTAAAGGACAATGAAAAAGTTGTGCTTTTATTAAACTCAGAGGTTAAAGAAATAAGGGGAAAAGATAGAGTTAATAGCATAGTTGTATACGACAAAAACAAGAAAGAACTAAGAGAACTTGAAGCTGAAGCAATATTCATCGAAATGGGCTATGAGCTTAGAACTTCGTTCTTATCAAACTTGGTTAAGCTGAATGAGAAGGGCGAAATTGTTGTAGATAAACTGGCAAGAACAAGTTGTGAAGGAATTTTTGCTGCTGGAGACGTGACCGACATACCTTATAAGCAAATGATCATTGCGGCTGGCTTTGGTGCAATAGCTGGCCTTTCAGCTTGCAACTACTTGCTAGCTCTTAAGGGTAAAGGTATAATTCTTTCTGATTGGAAAAAGTTGTAGACAACAAACCTTTTTATACTTTGTAGTTTTTATACTAGTATAAAATGAATGTGAAGGTCTTATTAAGCTACATAAGTGGAGAAAGGTTTTGGGAGCATGAAAAGCCATTTCCTCAGCAACTGCAAATCTCAATCAACGTTAACTTAATAGACTTCGAAACACTAGGCAAAGAAGAAGCTTCCTCTAGGTTCATAGTTTCAGTTCAGTACATTCCTTCTGTTGGTCAAGTAGTTGCAAAAGGAAAGCTTATTGTAAACGGAGAAGAAAACGAAATAAAGCAAATAAGGGAAGCAAACGAGAAAAAACAGGTTCCCCTAGCTCTAGTTCAAGCTATAAGCAACTTCACGATTGGTGAAATAATAATCATAAGCAAAGCCCTCGGAATACCCCCTCCGTTGCCATTACTCATACCTCAAGTTCAGGAGAAGCCTCAGAGTTCTTCTTTAGTCTAGTTTCTCCATTTCCTTAGCTAGTTCCATGGAGGTTCATTTCCATAAAAGTTTTAAGCCTACCGTTTAATGATTGGTGACGTATGCAAGGGAGTAAAATTACCTTCAACATAGACAAAAAGCAGAACTTTAGAGAGTGGTACAACGAAATAATAAGGAAAGCTGAATTAATTGATGACAGGTACAACGTTAAGGGACTTATAGTTTATCGCCCAAGGGCAATGAAGGTAATAAAAGAAATCTATAAGTTGCTGGAATCTGAACTCGAAAAGAAGGGGCATGAACCAGTTCTTTTTCCCCTGCTAATTCCAGAGGAAAATTTTCAAAGGGAAGCCGAACACGTAAAAGGCTTTAAAGCAGAAACTTTCTGGGTAACAATGGGTGGCGATGAGCCTCTTAATGAGAAGCTTGCGCTAAGGCCAACTTCAGAAACTGCTTTTTATTTTATGTACTCACTTTGGATCAGAGGTTTTTCTGACCTTCCACTTAGGCTTTATCAAAGCGTCAGCGTTTACAGACATGAAACGAAGGCAACTCGCCCGCTAATAAGAGGAAGAGAATTCTTGTGGATAGAAGCTCACGATGCATTTGCATCGAAGGAAGAAGCGCTAGACCAAGTTAAAAGTGATGAAGAAGTGACTAAGAAGGTTCTCGAAGATTATCTAGCACTTCCAGTGTTTTTCTTTAGAAGACCTCAATGGGATAAGTTCAAAGGAGCTGTAGACACTTATGCGGCCGACGTCATAATGCCAGACGGCGCTTGTCTTCAAGTAGCCTCAACCCATTATCTAGGAGAAAACTTCAGTCGAGCTTTCAATGTTGTTTTCACAGATAAAGATGGAAAAAGAAAGTTTGTTCACCAAACTTGCTATGGTCCTGGAGTCAGTAGGATACTTGCTGCTTTAATTTCTGTTCACGGCGACAATAGTGGCCTAATCTTTCCATTCAACATAGCACCGATTCAAATTGTTGTTATTCCAATTCCAGGAGAAGGCGTAGCAGAATACTCAAAAAGCGTTCTTGAGAAGCTTAAGCAATTAGGCTTCAGAGCGTTCCTTGACGATAGTGAAGATACTCCCGGTGCAAAGTTTTACAAGTGGGAGTTTTTTGGAGTGCCCCTAAGAATCGAGATTGGGCCAAAAGAAGTTAAAGAAGGCAAGGTTACTCTAGCTGACAGACTCACTAAGAAAAAAGAAACTGTGGAGCTAAGTAAGCTTATTGAATACATTAACAACTTTTCTCTTCACCAAATACAAAGGTTGCGGAATCGCGCTAAAGAAGATGCTGAACATTTTATAGATTGTGCAGGTAGCATCCAGGAAATTAAAGAAAAGCTAAAGGAAGGTAAAAAGGTGTTTAGAGTTCCATTTTGTTCAGTAGAACTCGATGGTGCTAACTGCGCTGAAGTAATAGAAAACGAAACTGGCTTAGAAGTTAGAGGTGAGCTTTTAAACGATAAGAAACCAGCTGGTGACAAATGCATAGTGTGTGGTAAACCTGCTAATTGCTACGTTTACCTTGCTGAAGCTTACTGAGTCCTCTTAAAACTCCTTTAAGTTTTTACTGTTCTAAGAAATTGTTCTGTTTCTTGATAGGA
>JBAMLO010000022.1:0-7055 GCA_039793485.1 Nitrososphaera sp.
TTGACGAAAGGATAAGAAAGTATAACTTAACTGTTGAAATGGAGCTTCCAGATTATATACGCAACCCAAACTTAAGTATTCTCGTTAAACTTTTCATGCTCTTTGCAAAGCTTACTTAAATTTTTAAGTTTTCCTTCTTGCTTAAGAACTCTCTTTTTTGAAAGCTAGAGAGTTGTAACAGTCTTCATTTTTGTGGGAAAATTTAAATAGTGGGAATTCTACTCGTAGTGCGAATAATATGGAAGTGGTAAAGGTTGACAAAAAAGGAAGGCTACTTATACCAAAGAACATAAGAAAAAAGGTAGGGGTAAGAGAAGGAAGCTACGTAAGAATAGAAGCACGAGAGAAGAGCATAGTAATTGAGCCTATAGAGCCCGTTGCCGATAAGTACTTTGGAGCTTTCAAAGTGGAGAAGTGGCCAGAAGACCTGGACGAATTCGTGGCAGAGGTGATGAAAAACTGGTGGAGCCAGAAAGCTACGTAGACGTTAACGTGTTCGTTTACTGGCTTGGCAACCATCCTACTTTTGGGAAATTTGCTTATGAATGGGTAAAGAAGATCGAAAGTTCTCAAAGAGGAAAATATATAACCTCAAGCTTAACTCTTTATCAAACTTTAGTCATATTGGCTGGGCTAACTGGAAAAAGCATGAAAGATGAAAACTTAGTTAGAAGTGTTGTAGACGCAATAAAGAACCTTCCAGGGTTAGATATAGTCCCATTAAGTTTAGATGACCTAGAGAAAGCAGTTAGTTTGATGAAGGATTACAACTTGGATTATGAAGATGCTTTGCACTTAGCCGTTGCCTTAAGAAGAAAAGCTAAAGAAATAATCTCAAATGATGAAGACTTTAATAGCATACCACTAAAAAGAATTTTTTAAACAAAGTTTATTGAAAAGTACTCTAAAGGACGAGCTTTTTAAATTCAAATTTACAAATAACTCGGCAAGAATGCCTAGAGTTTTAACTCTGAGGGTGAATTGTTGTAAGCTTAAGCATAGCGACAAGTTGTAAAAGCCAACTTTCATTCTGCAAATGAAAATTCAAATATTTCCGAGAAACGTTTAAAACCTCTTCCAAAGAAACTAGTAAACAAATGAAGTATGTTAACTTAGGAAATAGTGGATTAAAAGTTTCTCAGATTTGTCTAGGAAGTTGGCACCTCCCAAGATCAAAAGAAAGAGACGAGCATGGAGTGCTAAAGGTTGACGTTGAAGAGACAAAAAAAGTAGTAAAAATAGCTTTCGATCAAGGTATAAACTTCATAGATACTGCAAACAGATACCATGGTGCAATGAGTCCAGTTGACTTTAACCACCTTGGTAATGCTGAAAGGGTTCTAGGTGAAGTACTAAAAGACTATGAGAGAGAAAGCTTTGTAATAGCAACAAAAGTTGGTGGCCAAATGGCTCAGTGGGTAAACGGACAAGGGCTGTCGAGGAAACATATTTTTTGGCAAATAAAAGAAAGTCTTAAGCGACTGAAGCTTGAATATGTGGATGTTTACCTAATTCACGTTCCAGATAAAGAAACTCCACCTTTGGAAACTTTAATAGCCCTTAACGATTTAGTTAGAATGGGGAAAGTTCATTATATTGGCTCCTCTAACTTAAGCCCTGAAGAGATAATAAGCTTCATGGAGCTTTCGAAAGAATACAAGTTAAGCGGCTTTGTTACAATTCAAGAAGTTTATAACTTAATCAACAGAACAATAGAATTTAGTAAAATTCCGCTAGCAAGAAAATACAACTTTACGATAATGGCTTATTCTCCAATAGCTCAAGGCATACTTTCTGAGAAATCTCTAAAAGGAATTCCAGAAGGTTCGAGAGCAACTTACTCTAGCGGGCTTAGAGAAACTGTAACTAAGAGAGACCTAAAAGCCATAGAAGAACTTTCAGAAATTGCTAAAGAAAAAGGAATCTCGTTGCCTCAACTTGCAATTGCTTGGATTTTAAATAAGCAAAAGAGCTTAGGCGTAAACATAGTTCCAATAATAGGTGTATCTAACAGCCAGCAGCTGATTGAAAATCTTAAAGCTCTTGAAGTTAGCCTTTCAGACGATGAAATTAAGAGAGCTGAAGAAGTTGCGTCCAAGATAAAACTTTAAGCCACTTAAGTTACATTAAGGATAATTTGTTCAATTAGCTATTACTTCTCTGCTGCACCTAGAGTTCCTAAAAGTTGTTTAAATGGTAAAGGCTTAAATACTTTGTAAAGCAAACATGATACAAACCAAAATTGAGTAAAAAATTCTTTTCTGTGGTTGTAGCTTTGCTTATCATATCACTCTTAATAGTAGTGTACGTATTCTTTCCAAATATTTTTTCCTTTTTTAGCAGAAATAAAGTCGCTGAAACTTCAACTAACAGAGTAACTGTAGTTAAGTACTCTATTACTCCAAAAGAAATAAAGTCTACAGAAAACGCAACAATAGAAATTTCTCTAGAAAGCAACAAAAGGAGCCACGAAGTTCAAGTTATCTTCTATACTAATAGCTTGGTTAAGATTTACCTACCTGATTGGAAGCCATTGAACGCAACAAAGGCTGATGGAGTAAGCAAGTTTCTGTACTCTTTTTATCTTGATCCTGCATTCCAAGAAGTCTCACTTAATTTTATGCTGAAGGGTGATCTTAGCAACTTAGTTAATTCTGCAGAGTACACTGTTGTCCTAGAATTACTGGTTGATGGTTCTCCAATTAACAGGACGTGGAGCAATGCTACAATTACAATAAAGAAGTGATTCCATAAAATGCCACATAGCTCTGAACCTTCTGTACTTAGTTAAGTTCCTTCAATTTACTATAGCACAAATTTTTTGGCTGAGTCAACACACTAAAAAATTTGTAAACCTTGCCTTTCACTTTAAAACAGAACCCTGTAAGAAGTATACATTTCGTTAGAAACACATACAGTCTCTGAAGTAACTTATGAGGAAGCTAAGTTGTTAATAAGTACAGGAGTTGCTTACCTCTGGAATTCAAAAGATTACTAGAAAAATTAAGTTTAAAACAATGAAAAGTGAGATGTTAGAGCGAAATGTCGAGTATGTTTTTATGTGCTACAGTAGCGAAGAAGTACTCTAGCTGTAGTTGTCTTTGTAGAAGAGGAATACGAAAAAGTTTTTGGTTTGCATGGTTTAGAAAACCTTGGACTTGAGGTAAACCCAATCGCCTGTTTTAAATAGACTCACTCATCTTCTTTCTTAATTGTTAGTACTCCGCTAAAGTTAACGCTTTCTATTCTTCTAAAGTCTAGAAAGATATCTTTTCTTCATATTTTCTTTAAGCTCTTCTAAGCTTTTTCCACTTATCAAATCTTCAACAGCTCCAGTATCCAATGCTAGATATTTTTCAGTTTCTAGGCTATGTTTTATTATCCCTTTATCGTTAGTCCATATTGGAATGTTTAACTTTAAAGCTAAAGCTATGAGAGGATAATCGTCGATATCAAATTTTGAGGCAATCTCTTTCGCAATTTGGAGGAGGCTCTTATCATCAAGGGAAAATCCAATAGACTTAGTCTTCATTTTTACTTTGAGTAAGAGTAACTCATAGGATGCTTTCGATACTTTTAATAGAAGTTCGTTTTTATATTCTTCTATCTAATCAAAAACATACCTAACAGTATATAGCTCTAGGCTTGGTAGAAATAAAATTCTTCTAACCATCCCATCTTTCAGCAGACAAGCGATTATTTTGTTTGTATCAACAATTAACTTCATTTTCAATTTTTTCTCTAATTCTTCTTTTGATTTCCTTGTCTAACTTGTTTATATCTTCTTCAGTTAGTTTTGATTCTTCTGTGAGTTTATCCATTGCTATAACAGATAAGACGTAGTTCATTACGTCTTCCTTAATTATCTTCTCTAGTAACAGTTTTAAAAGCGGGTCAGATTCAACCAAAGCATACAATTCCTCAGGAATTTCAATTGTAATTTGTTTTGGCATAGTTGGTTAATTGTTCTAAATGCTTATAAATCTTTCCTTTTAATTTTGTGCTAAATCAACTAAGGCTCATGAAAGAACTGGTCTTCAAGGAGCTTAGACCTTAAGAATTTTTAAGAAAAACTAGAAACAAAAGTTAGCAAGATAAATTAAGATGTAAACTTCATGAACTTATATTGCGTTGTTAGAGAAAAGCTAGTTAAAAAGTCACTGAATTACTTAAAGTGTGTTTCGAGAATTTATCATCTTTTCCCTTCCCGTTCTTTTTGCAGCACATGGGTACGCTCAAGTTTGGAGTGCCTGTAAATGCATTGCAACTTTTCATATTCACAACTTAGAGTTACTAGGTAAGATAAGAGCGCAGAGAACTACTATGCGTAAGTTCTCTTCCTCTTGAAGTTTTAGTTGAAGAACATAGGAAAAAGGCAACTTGATCTAGAAAACCCTTAAGTTAACAGGTCACATTGAGTTTAAAGCAAAGTTTATAACATACTTAAGGGGGTTAAGTACTTAAGGGTGTTAAGTAATGCTGTTTGACCTACATCCCAAAGAGTCTCCAGATGAGCTCTACAGCCGTAGTGAAGAAATCGAGGAAATAATTAGACTTGTAAGAAGCAATAATTGGGTCGCCGTCCTCGGTCCAAGAATGATAGGGAAATCCAGTCTCCTTAAAGCATCAGAAAACCACTAGAAAAACGAAGGTTACAAAACTATTTATGTGAACTTATGGGGTATAAAAAGTTTAAATGGATTGTTAAAAGTCCTCATCGAATCATTAAATAACTCGAAAAGTCTGTTTAATAGTGTAAAGGATCTCTTAGGAGCGATAGAAGAGGTTTCGTTAACACCTTCTGGGTTTTCGCTAAGATTCTCGAGAAGACCTACTTCAACTTTGTTTTCAATTTTTTCAGTTTTTGGTAGACTTAACGACAAAATTGTTGTAGAACTTGATGAGATTGAAGAGCTTTCTAGTGCTTCTCCGCAACTACTTAAATTCCTTGCAAATACTTTTAACACTTATCGAAATATCATATTTATTTTTTCTGGCTCAATGTTTGGACTAATGCGAATGCTTTTAGAGCCTTCCTCTACTTCCCCACTTTACGGAAGGTCTCCAACGAAACTCTTTCTTAAGCCTTTTAGTAAAGAAACCTCAATAGAGTTCTTAAAAATAGGGTTTGAAGAATACAATGTCAATGTTTCAGAGTCAGATATTTTAGAGGCAGTCGAAGAGCTTGATGGTATCGTAGGATGGCTGACATTGTATGGAAATAGTGTTGCAGTTAAGAAACTAAGCCATAAAGATGCTCTAAAAAATGTGTTCGATGAAGGAAGTAAAATAGTCTTAGAAGAGCTTGAGCACTTCCTTATAAATAGGGATAGAAAACGATATATAATTGCTTTAAGTGCTATGGCAAGTAAAGCTTCTTGGAGTGAGATAAAGCATGCATTGGAAGTAAAAGTTGGTAGTGTAAATGATGCAACATTGAAAAACATAATAGATGCTCTCTTATCTGCTATGATCATAAAGAAAGAAAATGAAAAATATTTTGTTGTAGACCCTGTACTAAGAAAACTGCTGATAGAAAAGTTCTAGAAAGTTACCTAAATTAGTTGGCAACTCTAAATGAGTACAACAAAGCAAAAAGTTCTATAGGAAGGAAGATACTTTACTTCATGTTCGTTTCGAATCTTAAATTAGTCCTTCTCTACTAAAATTGGAGCATGAAGATTTTACCTTACTTCCTCATGTTCATTCGAATGCTAGTTATAGCCTTAATTTATCGTTTAGGCATTTTTAAGAAGCCTCCTTTGGGAGCTCTATATCTTAGGCAAGATGGCTTTAAGTTAGAAGGGCAAAACACTTCTTAAAAAAGTTTAAGTATTATCGATCGCTATAACATGGCATGGAAAAAACAGACCAAGGCTCTCACGAAGACTCAAAGAAACCTGGCCTTAGAAACGTTTATGCGATGGGGTTTGTAAGCTTCTTTACCGACGTTTCAACAGAAATGATCACAAGTTACTTGCCTGTATTTATAGTTCGAGATTTGGGCGGAACAAAAGCAATTCTTGGACTAATTGAAGGAGCTGGAGAACTTGCCAGCAATTTCTTTAGAATGATAAGTGGCTTTCTTTCAGATAGACTTGGAAAAAGAAAACCTTTAGTATTTGCAGGCTATGCTTTTTCAACTTTTTCGAAACCTCTTTTTGCAGTTTCAACAACGCCAGCAGAGGCACTTTCAGTTAGAGTTATGGATAGAACAGGTAAGGGGATAAGAACTTCTCCACGAGATGCCCTTCTTAGTCAGTCTGTGGATGAAAAGGTAACAGGAAAGGCTTTTGGGCTTCACAGAACCCTTGACCAGCTGGGCGCTATCCTTGGACCTCTGCTTGCAGCAATTCTTTTACCCTTAATTGGGCCAAGACCTCTTTTTGTAGTCTCTTTCATACCTGGCACAATTGCCTTGCTTATTCTATGGTTTTTTGTAGTGGACGTGAAAACTGCTCCTAGGAAATCACAACTTCTTAAAGGAGCATCTAAGATCATAAAGGGTGACTTTCTTCTCCTCTTAGCAATACTAGCTATATTTGGGCTTGGATACTATGATTTTTCATTCATACTCGTTCGCTCTGCCGAACTAGGAATTACTCCTGACCTAGTACCTCTAGTTTACATGGCAATTAACTTATTCCACACTGCCGTAGGCTATCCCGCCGGAGTTCTTTCTGATAAGATTGGAAGAGAACCTCTCCTTGCAACATCTTTCTTACTTTTCTCATTAACTTCTTTTGTCTTTGCTTATTCCAGTGGACTTTTTACAATCGTTTTACTTATCGTTTTTTACGGCCTATATTTCGGAATATATGAAACGGTATCAAGAGCATTAGTCCCAAGATATGCTCCTTCAGAACTTAGAGGAACAGCTTATGGATTATTCTACATTACAGTAGGTCTGTCAAATTTATTAGGTATGTCTTTAGTGGGGTTTATTTGGGATAACGTTGGTAGAACACAAGCCTTTACCTATAGCGCACTTACTGGAATCACTGCAACAGCTTTAGCTAGCTTCCTTGTTATCAGAGCAAAAAGAAAAGTAAACC
>JBAMLO010000023.1:0-7034 GCA_039793485.1 Nitrososphaera sp.
TTAGATTTCTTTTTTACCATGAACTTTTAGAAGCTTAGGAAGCACAAGATTGCTTCATTGAGTCTTCTTATTAGTTTGTAGTTAATTTAACTCTTAAGGAGAAATTTATTGAAGCTTAGAGTTTTAACTCTAAGAGATTGCTAACATGAACGTAAAACTACTGACAGTCAATTAAAGAAGTAAAGTTTTTAACCAAAGAAAAGTTTGTAAATACTGAATGGTAAGCATAGAAAGGCTATCAACAGGAGTTAAAGAATTCGATGAACTAATAGAGGGAGGCATACCTAGGGGCTTCTTTGTTGCTGTTACTGGAGAACCAGGTACTGGAAAGACAATATTTTGCATTCACTTTACAAACGAGGGCATAAAAGTTGGAGACAAGTGCATATACGTAACGACTGAAGAAAGCAAGGAATCAATAGTTAGACAAGCAGCTCAATTTGGATTTAACTTTGAAAAAGCAATGGGTGAAAAGAAGTTAGTGCTCATCGATGCGCTCATGGGTAAAGATGAACAATGGTCCTTGAAGAGTTTAGAGTTAGATGAGCTTGTAGAAAAAATAATAGAAGGAAAGAAATTTCTTGGTTTTGGTAGGTCAAGAGTTGTTGTTGACTCTTTGTCAGCTTTTTGGTTGGATAAGCCAGCAATGGCTAGAAGGTACTCATACTACTTAAAGAAGGTTTTAAGCAAATGGGACTTCACGATACTAGTTACTTCTCAGTATGCGATTACAACCTCAAGCGCATTTGGATGGGGTGTAGAGCATGTATCTGATGGAATCATAAGGTTTAGAAGAGGAATAAGGGAAGGAATCCTGAAGAGATACGTTATAGTTGAAAAGATGAGGCAAACACAGCACAGCTTGCAGCTCCATGAGATAAACATAGAAAACGGAAGAGGGCTATCTATTGTAAGGGCAACTGAAGAAAGGAGAGAAGACTACGCTCTACCTAAAAAAGTAAGTGAAAAAATAAAAAGAGCAGAACAAGAAAAGGAGAACTCTTTACCTTGAAAAGTAGGGAGCACTAAAGGTCTTAGCATATTTGTTTCCAATGAAAATTAACGAAAAGGCTGAAGCCTGTGTAGCTTAAAGTTCATAGCCTATTCATTACTACGTTAATGATCAATTTGATTTCTTTTTCGTCGCCAAGGTTTTTATTCCAAATTTCAACTTCATCTTTTCCACTATCATAGTGCACTATTGGAACACCATCCCTAGAAGGTTCCTCAAAGTTCGCTTTAACTTTGTAGTAGACATCCATCTTAGTTACGTTGCTTAATCTTTCTTTTTCTTTCTCTCTGCGCGAAAGTCTTTGTTCTATTATTTTTTCGTCACATGTACAATAAACTAGGTAAACGTTTGCATGGTAAGCTTTTGCAACATCATAAACTTTGTTCCTTAAGGCTTTTTTTGAAAAGGTTCCATCAAGTATTACGTTTTCCCCTTGCCTTAGTAGATTCTCGGTTCTTCTTAGAAGCTCTTCGTAAACGATTTCATTTTGTTTCCATATTAACTTTTGATACTCTTCTGGAATTTTTGGTAAGGGATCAAAGACTCTTTGCAAATCATAAATTAGAGGTTCTCTTGAATTTAAAACTTCTTCAAGTTTACCTTCCTTGAAAATTTCCCTTCTTATCAGGTCTGTTCTAAGAATAACAGCTTTTATCACTTTAGCTAAAGCTTCTGCTACTGTAGTTTTACCAGTTGCGGGGAGGCCACACATTACTATTAGCATTTTTTTAATCGCTAGAACTTTTCTCTCTCAATCATCTCGACAAGCTTTACTAAGTAGTCTAAGACTTCTTCAAACACCTTCTCTCCTTTCACTTCACTGAAAGTTTTCGAAACTCCAAAGACTCCACTTTCAGTTGCCTCCTTAGTGTAGGTGAACCATGTTAGTTCTTTTACCTTTTCCTTGGGCTCTTCGTTGATTGCTTCTTGTTTATTAACCCATTCAGGATGCAGATAAGCTATAAACGAGGTTTCAACAGCGGCTGCATGGCCAAGCTCGTCTTTGCTAAAGTAATTTTCTAAACTTTTAAGTGTCCACCACTGAAATATGAATACTAAGACATTAAGTTTCTCTCTTGCCTTTCTAGCTAAAATTTGTAGCGAACTTAAGTTTCCGCCATGGCCATTGATTATTAAAACCTTCTTAATGTTCCACTTACTTAAAGACTTTAAGATTTCGTAAATGTAGTTCATGAAGACAATTTCATCTACAGCTATAGTCCCAGGAAAATGCATGTGATGAAAGCTTACTCCATACGGAACGCACCTTAAAGAAGCAAAACCTGTTCTTTTTGAGAGTTCCTCGGCAATTGCTTCAGCTATAAGAAAGTCGGTTCCAAGGGGGTTTTGGGGACCATGCTGCTCATTTGAGCCAATGGGAAGTATAACTAGGTCGTGGTTTGAAAAATATTCCTCTGCTTCTTTCCAAGACATAGAATAAATTGAGGTTTTCTTCATGAACTCAATACTACTATCTTGAGCTTATAAAATTTAGTACACGAACTGAGACAGAATATGCAATTAAAGCTACTCGCAAAATAAAGTTAGTAACAACCTTAGACCTTCCGATAAAGTTAAAAAGTGCATTTTGTATTGACAGGGGAAAATGAAGAACGTTTCTGTATTTGGGCTTGGCTATGTAGGTTTGTCAACAGCTGTCTGCTTTTCAAGTAAGAACATTAACGTTGTTGGCTATGACATTGATAAATCTAAGATAGACATGCTGAATAAAGGCGTTCCAACAATATATGAAGAAGGCCTAGAAGAGCTCTTAAAAGTTTCTCTTAAAAATGGAAAAATAAAGTTCACTTCAGATTATAGGGAAGCGGTCATGAAAAGTGATATAACTTTTATTACAGTTGGAACTCCAAGCAAAGAAGATAAGAGTATAGATTTATCCTATATTGAAAGCGCAGCAACACAAATAGGAGAAGCACTAAGGGAAAAGAACTCTTGGCATTTAGTAGTTGTAAAAAGCACAGTGGTTCCAGGAACTACAGAAGGACTAGTATTGAAGGCAATAGAAAAAACATCTGGAAAGAAATGCGGCTTAGATTTTGGAATTTGCATGAATCCGGAGTTTCTAAAAGAGGGCTCAGCAATACGTGATACACTAAATCCAGATAGAATAATAATAGGAGAGTACGACAGAAAATCAGGAGATTACTTGGAAGACTTTTATAAACAATTTTATGATAACATACTTCCTCCAATACTGAGAACTTCTTTAGTTAATGCTGAGCTAATTAAATACGCAAACAACGCTTTCTTGGCAATGAAAATTAGTTTCATAAACATGATAGCGAATCTTTGCCAAGTATTACCAAAATCTGATGTTGAAGATGTAGCAAAGGGAATAGGGTACGATAAGAGAATTGGAAATTTATTCTTAAAAGCAGGGATAGGTTGGGGGGGAAGCTGTTTTCCAAAGGATCTTGCAGCCTTAAAATCATTTTCTAGATCTTTAAACTTGGACTTACCGCTTTTAGATGCAACGATGATTGTTAACGAATATCAACCAATAAACGCCATAAGTCTAGTTGAAAGTAAACTGGGTAGCTTTAAAGAAAAAGTAGTAGCAGTTCTTGGTCTTGCCTTCAAGGCTGGAACAGACGATATTAGAGAATCTATTGCAGTAAAGCTAGTTGAGGAACTAATTAAGAGGGGAGCAAAAGTAAAAGTTTACGATCCAGTAGCTATGGAAAATGCTTTTAAGAAGCTTGGTAATCAAGTCTACTATGCAAAGGATTCTCTCGATTGTATTAGTAATGCAGACTGTGCAATAGTTGCAACTGAATGGGAAGACTTTAAGAAAATATCTGCAAAGCAATTTAAAGAATTAATGAGAAGGCCATTAGTTTTTGACGGTAGGAGGATATATAACCCAAAGGAGTATGAAAATGAAGTTGAATTTCTTGCAATTGGACTTGGAAAAAAAGAATTAGAGATTCCTAAAACAAGGGTGGGGGCCTCTTTGAATCCTTCCTTGGCAGTTAATGCCATCGTTACTAAAGAAGAAAGAATTTTGCTGGTAAAAAGGAAGAGCGAACCTTTTAAGGGATTTTGGAGCTTGCCTGGTGGATTTGTGGAGTATGGAGAAACTGTAGAAGAGGCTGTAAAGAGAGAAGTGAAAGAAGAAACAGGCCTAACTGTAGAGCCAGAAAAATTGATTGGAGTTTACTCTGAAAGAAATAGGCATCCTGGAAGACATGTTGTAGCTGTTTGTTACTCAACTAAGATTAAGGAAGGTAAAATTAGCTTGAACCTTGAAGAAAATGAAGAAGTTAAGTTCTTTAGTTTTAACGAACTCCCAAAAAACTTAGCTTTTGACCACAACAAAATGATCCTTGACTACCTAAGAATAGCTAAAACTTAATGAAGGAATTTTTCTGTTGGAAATTCTAGTAAACTAAGCAACTTTCACCGATCAAGAGTTGAAATACTTAGAGCCTTTGTAGCAATTTCAGTGGAACGTTGCGAATTAGGAAAATATCCTTGTTTTCTTAACTCTTTTAACACTAAAAATAATTTAGTTGTTCGTTCGACTAAGAAATGAGCACGATTGTTGATAAATTTAAGGGTATAGTTAGCACAACCTCATAGCTAAAGATTAGAAGAAACGTACACGAACAACCCTCGTTCTTAATGCCCACGCAACTAAAGTTCTAGGTTTTCTGGTGCTCATAACGTACATTTATTTGTAGTGCGTAAAAAGATTGAGAAAAAACAGGTTTTAAGACTGAGAAGGGGGGTGAAAAGAGAATGGAGAGCCAAATTCTTAAGTCATCGCCCCTTCCCAGTCTAAACCTAATGTTACTTAAAAGGGATTAAAAAATTTTACTCAGGTTGTTGGCTCTCTTATGTTGATTTTTTAACGGTAAAAGATGACACTAAGCAAACACCTGCAAATAAAAGGAATTTAAGCCCAAAATTTAAGACAAAAGATCTTTCTTGAGTTAACTTTTCTGATTTTTTAGCCACTCTATAGTACGTTTTATTCCCTCCTCTATGCTTACTCTTGGAGCCCATTTTAGCGTTAACATTGCTTTGGTAATATCGGGCCTTCTCCTCCTAGGGTCGTCTTTTGCAGGAGGGAGGAAAATTATCTTAGACTTACTTTTTGTTAACTCGATTATCAGAGTGGCGAGGTCTATGATTTTTGTTTCTTCTGTATTGCCTATGTTGAAAACTTCGCCCCTTGCTAGACTTGAAGTAGCAGCCTTTAAAATTCCAGTTACGGTGTCAGTAACATAAGTGAAGCTTCTTGTTTGTTGACCATCGCCATAGATTGTTATTGGTTGGTGTTCTAGAGCTTGAGTTAAGAATCTTGAAATTGCTCTTCCATAAGCACCGTCTGCTCTAAGCCTTGGGCCGAATGTGTTGAAGATTCTAACTATTCTAACATCTAGGTTGCACTCTCTAAAGTAAGCCATACATAGAGCTTCACTAAACCTTTTTCCTTCGTCATAGCATGACCTGACTCCAATAGGATTAACTTTTCCCCAGTAATCTTCTGGAGTTGGAATTACCTCAGCATCTCCATAAACCTCGCTACTCGAAGCATACACGAAGGTTGCATTACTTTTCTTGGAAAGTTCGAGCATCCTTAAAGTTCCTATGGAATTTGCCTTCAATGTTTCTATTGGATGAAGAACATAATCATCGGGCGCGGGCCTGCTTGCAAAGTGAAATACAAAATCGAATGTTTCATTTGTTTCAAAGCTTTCTACGTCTCCTTCTATTAAGTAAAAATTTTTATTGTTTTTTAAACTTTCTATATTTCTTCGTACTCCAGTAGAAAAGTTGTCTAAGCAGTAAACTCTTGCATCCAGAGCAAGCAACGTTTCGCCAATCCAAGAGCCCAAGAAGCCACCTCCTCCAGTTATTAGAACCTTCTTTGCCCTTAGTTTATCTTTTTCTTCTGTTGTTAGTTGACTTAAGATTTCATTTACCTCGTTCATTAACCTCACCCCTTGATTTTTTGTAGCTTTTGACGACGGCATCAAGGTATGTTTCAGGTGTACCAATGTCAAGACTTTCTTCCTCGTTGCTAAGCTTAACAGCAACAACTTTAAGGCCCCAGCCTATTAGCTTCCCAATAGCATCGGTTAACTGTAGTTCACCTCCTTTTCCTTCCCTTATGTTTTGAAGTGCCTTGAATATTACCGGATTAAAGACGTAAACTGGAGCGATAGCAAGATGGGACTTTGGTTTTTCTGGTTTCTCCTCAACCTCAACTACTTCTATAACGTCATCACTAGAACTTCCGGGTGTAATTACGCCGTATCTTCTTGGGTCTTCAACTTCATAAACTAGTAAGGTTGCATCAGCTTTATAGTTTTCGTGAACAGACAGGAGCTTTTTGATGTGTTTGTTTCCATTAGAAATTATGTAAGTATCTCCAGCGTGAAGCAAAAAATCTTCGTTGGCAAAGGGCTTAGCTCTAAGAACAGCGTCTCCAAAACCCTTTGGCGAAGGTTGATTAACGAAGAAGAGAACCGATTCTTTAACCTTTTCATAAAAGTTGCTCATTGAGTTTGCAATTTCGGTTTTTCCATTGTTTAAAAGATAGTTTAAAAACTCATAGTCAGGGGTAAAGTGGTCTTCAATTGCTCTTTTTT
The DNA here is from genome assembly GCA_039793485.1 of Nitrososphaera sp. Taxonomy (GTDB): domain Archaea; phylum Thermoproteota; class EX4484-205; order EX4484-205; family JAAOZO01; genus JAAOZO01. The sequence continues at coordinate 6,634 of JBAMLO010000023.1, forward strand.
CTTTCCCAACTACAAAGCAAAACTCTTTGAAGCCAACGTCGTAAAGCTGCTCAAATATTGCCTGAAGAAGAGGCTTAAGCATCACTGTGTTACCTTCTTTTACGTAGAGTGGAAGCATCTCCTTTGGGAGTTCCTTTGTAAATGGGAGAAGTCTTGTTCCTAAACCACCTGCGGTTATTACTGCTTTTCTCAACCTATGGAAATCTTTGAATTAGATACTTAAAAATGTTTTCTAGAATGCTGAGAGACTGTCAACTTAAGGCCACATACGAACATTATCCACCTTCCTGAATAGGAACCTTTGGTTCCTATATGAGAACCTAAGGTTCTCATTTGGAAAGCAAACGTTAAATTGCTTTAGTCTTCTCTTTAGTTTAGGGAAATATTGCTCTATTGCTGTT
>JBAMLO010000024.1:0-45062 GCA_039793485.1 Nitrososphaera sp.
CTTTGTCTGAAGATCTTTTAAAGAGCTTCTTAGATTAGCTTAGAAGATTTTTAAAGAGCGCTTACAACGTTTTTACACTTAAAATGACAGAATATGTGATTGAGCTTCTCTTTGAGAAAAGAATCCCAGAAAGTCTAGTAACGAAACTTAAGGATAAGTACCTTTGGCTTTCCCTTTTTGGAAAAAGGCACCCGTGGTTTATCATAAACAGCGATATTGGTCCGATGAGAACCAAACTAAAGTACTTACCAATAATTCTTGCAACTTCAATAGCTGGACCACCAGAAGGAGACAATCAAAAAAGATTTCTTCATGAGTTAAACCTTCTCTCTTACGACTTTTTCATGTTTGACCGAAAACTAAAAGCAAGTGAATTTAAGTGGAAATGGTCTGAAGAAGATCAACAAGCATACGAAGAACTTAAAAACAAAGTTGGATTCAGAGTTGAGAAGATCGCAGAGTATTCTTCTTATTTTTTACATGTCTTCTGGCCAGTAGCCATATTCAACTTAGATGAAGTAAAAGACGAAATAGAAAAAGTAAGAAGAGGATTGCTGTCAGCAGAAAATGAAAAGGATATAAAACTTGCATGGGAAATTGCAGACTGGTATTTTGAGAGAGAAGAAGTTAAAAAGATGTTTAGAGAAAAGAATGCGCGTCAAATAATAGAACGATACAATGAAGTTGCCAAGGCCTATATAGAAAGTCTCTATGAAAGTATGTTAGGAATTTGGAAAGAGGCTAGAGTAGGTTTTTGGTTTTCGCTTGTTACCAAGCGTTAGAGCTTAGGAAGATACAACGATAATGAGAATAAAGAATATAGCTAGAAAAGGTTATGCAAAACTTAAGTGAGGAACGAAGTTGAAAGAGTAATGAAAAGTATCAAACCGGCTTGATTCATAAACAAGCAACTTTTGGCGTATAACGCTCAGCTGAACTTATACTATTCCAGTAAACGATTGATCATCATGAGAAGTTGCGATGTTGTTGAGTTGATGATGTTCGCTACAGAAAGCATAGTATGCTCGTACTCACGAGAATGCGCAGCGTTTCTCATTATACAGCAGTTTGTCTGTTTTACAATCATGTATACTCCATTTCCTGCAAATTTTAGTGTTTTTAGAAACGCACTTAGGTCTCTTCGAACTTATTAGTTCTCCTGAGATATTTTATGAGTATAAGTAAATAAGTTGGCAGCCTCCACCTCTACGCTTACGCAGGAGTCTTCTTGCTAGTTTATGATAAAAAGTACATTTGGAAACTCTAGTTGCTTTGATAAATTTTGAAATAAGTTCTCCTTAAATATAACTAGCTGAGCAAAAAGCTTGACAAGTTAATAATTTAAACAATAAAATAAAATGCTTCTTTTTATTTTATGAAACTCTAAATAAATGTTAAACGAAAGGCTTAAGTTCATGTAACTCTTATAACGATTAGACTTGCAGACGGAAGCAAAAGTTGAAAAAAAAGAAGAAACTAAGGTTGAAAAGAAAGAGGAAAAACTCGAAGAGAAAAAGAAATTAAAAAAGGGGAAGGAAAAAGAAGTAAAAGTTGAGCCATTCCAATTTTCTCCCCTGCCAAGCAATGCAAAGATTGTTGAAACTTACGACATAGAAAAACCATTTGCAAGAGTTGTTATAGCTGAAGTAGAAGAAAGAGGTCGCGCTCTATACTACTTTGTTGATGAAGCTAAGATGAACGAGAAAGAAGAGGAGGCCTATAAAAAATTGGTTGACATCCTCTCAAAAGAACTTCTACCTCCAAAAGAGCAAACTCAGGATGCTAAAAAGTATGTTCTAAGTGAAGTTGATAGGATAATAAACAAGTATAAAAATTTCTTAAAGCTAAGCAATAAAGACTCCTTGGATAAGATAAAGTACTACGTGAGGAGAGACCTTATTGGGTATGGACCAATTAACGTTATGATACAAGATCCAAATATTGAAGACATATCGTGCAATGGAATTAATCGCCCGCTGTTTGTGTGGCACAGAAAATATGAAAGCATCTCAACAAACTTAAAGATCGTTGACAATGACGCCCTAAATGACCTTGTTGTTAAACTTGCCCATCTTGCAGGACGCCATGTAAGTACTGCGTTTCCAATAGTTGATGCCATGCTTCCAGAAAAGCACAGGTTAGCTGCTACCTACGGTAAAGAAGTTTCAGGTGCTGGTTCAACATTTACAATAAGAAAGTTTAGGGAAGAACCTCTAAGCATAATTGACTTAATAAGTTTTGGAACATTGAATCCAAAGCTAGCAGCATACTTTTGGTTAGTCTTAGAGAACAGATTAACAATAATGATAATGGGGGGTACTGGTGCTGGGAAGACTACGTTCTTAAATGCACTAACGAACTTACTGAAACCTGGATTAAAGATAGTTACAGTTGAGGAAACAGCAGAGCTCAACATTCCCAACGAAAATTGGGTTCAGTTTGTCTCTCGTTCAAGCTATGGCTTAGGAGGCTCAAAGATAGGAGAAGTAACTTTGTACGATTTAGTTAGAGCCGCGCTGAGATATAGGCCAGACTACATTGTAGTAGGAGAAATAAGGGGTGAGGAAGCCTTTGTACTATTTCAAGCAATGGCAACTGGACATGGTGGCCTCAGCACGGTGCATGCTGAAGACTTAGACTATGCAATAAAGAGACTCACAAGCCCCCCAATGAACGTAGCGCCATCGTATATTCCACTAATGAATGTTGCGGTTTTAGTTGAAAGAGTTATCCTGCCAAAGGCAGGAGCAGAAGGCGTTACCTTTGGAAGAAGGATTAGAAAAGTTTGGGAAATTTTAAAAGATGGAACCCCAAAAGAAATAGCAAGATGGAATCCCAGAACCGATGATTATGAAATAAATATTGAAGAAAGTGAACACTTAAGAAACGTAAGCCTAAGAAGTGGTAGAAGGGAAGATGCATACATAGCTGAAATTGAAAGAAGAGAGCTTTTACTAAAATGGTTATTGAAAAACAACATAAGAAACTACAGAAACGTAGCTAACGTGATAGTTAGATACTACTCGCAAATAGGAGCATTGGCAAGAGGAGAATTAAAAGTTGAGAGCCAAAAGGTAGAAAATGCGCCACCAGAAGTTGAACTGGAAGAGGATGAAAAGTAGATAGTACTTTAAGTTTCTTTGAGACTCTCTTTTTCAAATTCTCTAAGTAACTCAACCTGCCGCTTTGTTAGTTTCTTTGGGACTATAATATTTATTCTAACTAGTTCATCTCCCCTCCCATAGCTATCTAAGTGTGGTAAGCCTTTTCCTCTTAACGTAAAGATAGTTCCGTGCTGAGTTCCAGGAGGTATCTTTAGCTTGGTGCTTCCGTTTAGCGTAGGAACTTCAATTTCGCCCCCAAGCGCTACAGTTGGAAAGCTCACCTTAGCATCGTAAATGATATTATCTTCTTCTCTGATGAATAACCTATGTGGCTTTACATGAACTACAACATACAAATTTCCATACTTCCTGGAATCTGGGTCGTAGTCACCTTCATTCTTAAGTCTTAGCGTAAGTCCATCGTATGCACCAGCGGGAACCTTCAACTTAACCTTTCTTACTTTTCTTACCACTCCACTACCTCCGCACTTAGGACAAGGCGAATCTACCACGTATCCCTTACCATGGCACAAACTACATGTTGTTTCCGTGTAAAGCCTAGCAAAGCCCATGGTTCTTACGTGGCGCTCTCTTCCTGTTCCGTTGCACCTTGGACATGTTCTTGGCTTTGTACCTGGTTTTGCTCCAGTTCCTCCGCACATATCGCACTTCTCTGATTTATAAAATTCAATCTCCTTTTCTACTCCAGTTGAGACCTCCTCCAGTGTGACCTCTAGATCGTACGATAGGTCTCGCCCTCCACGTTCAAATCCAGGTTTAAACCCAAAAAATCTTTCGAATATATCTTCAAATCCAAAGTCAAAGCCTAAGTCTTTAAATAAGTCTTCAAAGTCAGCTCCTCTGAATATATCTTCTGTTGTATACCTTCCAGAGATTCCCTCATGACCATACATGTCATACAGTCTTCTTTTTTCGTCATCGGAAAGAACAGCATAAGCTTCTGAAATTTCTTTGAACTTTTCCTCTGCTTCAGGAGACTTATTTCTGTCTGGATGATACTTTAGGGCAAGCTGCCTAAATGCACGCTTTATTTCTTCCTTGGTGGCATTTCTAGGGACGCCAAGTATTTCATAGTAGTCTTTCTTGCTGCTCATCTCATCTTCCTGCAAAAAAATAAGTTAAAGGAAAAATATAAAAAATCTGAGTTTTTCTTATGCTAGGACAAAGTGTTAACTTCACGTGGCAAAATTTACGTTCATTCATTTCTTTTCGTCTTCAGCTTTGTACTCAGCGTCTCTAACTTTTTCTCCTGTCTTTCCAGAAGTTTCTTGCCTTTGAGCTTGTTGAGCAGCTGCTTGTTGATAGATTACAGTTCCGGCTTCCTGCAGTACTTTTGAAAGCTCTTCCTTCTTCTGCTTTATTTTTTCGATATCTTTTCCTCCAAGAGCTGTTTTTAGTTCATTGATTGCATTGTTTATCTTGTCTACGTTTTCCTTCCCAATTTTGTCACCTAGCTCTTTAACTGTTTTTTCTGCAGTATATATTAGAGAGTCAGCTTCGTTTCTTAGCTCAGCTTCCTCTCTCTTCTTTCTGTCTTGCTCAGCATACATTTCAGCTTCTTTTATTAGTCTTTCTTTTTCCTCCTTTGACAACTTCGTCGAACCAGTTATGGTAATTCCAGCCTGTTTTCCAGTTCCCAAGTCTTTTGCAGTTACATGCAGTATTCCGTTTGCATCTATGTCAAAGGTGACTTCAATCTGAGGAACTCCTCTTGGTGCTGGAGGTATCCCCGTTAAATTAAACATTCCTAAGCTGACGTTGTCGGCAGCCATAGGTCGTTCTCCTTGTAGTACGTGTATTGTTACCGTTGTTTGGTTGTCTGCAGCTGTTGTGAAGATTTGGCTTTTTCTAACTGGAATAGTTGTGTTCCTTTCAATTATCTTTGTAAACACCCCGCCCAAAGTCTCAACACCCAAACTTAGTGGAGTAACATCTAGAAGAACAATATCCTTTATTTCTCCAGTTAGTACTGCACCTTGGATCGCGGCACCAATGGCTACAGCCTCCATTGGGTCTACGCCCCTTTCTACCTTTTTACCAGTTACTTCTTCAATATACCTCTGTACTAAAGGCATTCTTGTCATACCGCCAATTAGTATAACCTTATCAATATCCTTTGGAGTTAGCTTTGCATCTTCTAAGACGCGCATTATTGTATCGCCCACCTTTCTAACTATTGGCATTGCAAGTTCTTCGAGCTTTGCTCTAGTTAGCACTACGTGCAAATGTTTAGGTCCAGAGGAATCATAGTACAAGAAAGGTATATCTATTGTGGTCTGAAGTAAAGTTGAAAGTTCAATTTTTGCCTTTTCTGCTGCTTCCTTAAGTCTATACATCACCATTTTGTCATTAACCTTACTTAAGTCAATTCCAGTTTCCCTCTTAAATTCCTCAATTAAGTACTGTACTATTGCGTTGTCAACGTCAGCACCCCCAGTTTGTGTGTCTCCACTTGTAGCTAAGACTTGGAAAACCCCTTGGCCAAAGTCCATTACTGTAACGTCGTGTGTACCTCCTCCAAAACTGAAGACTAAAATCTTCATTTCTTTTTCAAGCTTGTCTATTCCATAAGCCAGGCAAGCTGCAGTTGGCTCATTTATTATTCTAACAACCTCAAGGCCTGCTATTTCTCCAGCGTCCTTCGTAGCTTGCCTTTGATTGTCGTTAAAGTGCGCAGGAACTGTGATTACTGCCTTCTTAATTGGGTAGCCAAGGTACTGCTCGGCGTCCCTCTTTATCTTTTGAAGAATAAAAGCAGATATTTGTTCTGGTGTATATTCTTTTCCATAAACTTTAACCCTGTAGTTGGTGCCCATCTTCCTCTTAATTTCAAATATTGTGCCTTCAGGGTTCACAGTAGCTTGGCGTTTTGCAGGCTCCCCAACTAAGATTTCGCCATCTTTAGTAAAGGCTACTACTGAAGGAAACATCTTCCCAGCAACCGTTGGACCTTCTGCGCTTGGTATTATTATTGGCTTACCACCTTCAATTATTGCTGCTGCAGAGTTTGTTGTTCCTAGGTCTATTCCAATTATTTTTTCTTTTTCGGTAGTTTCCTTACTCATTTCTTCTCACCTCCATCACCAAGCTTAACTATACTAGGCCTAATAACTTTACCCATAAACATAAACCCTTTCCTAACCTCTTCGGTAATAATTCCCTCATTTTTTCCATCCAAAGACTCGTGAAAGTTCGGATTAAAAGGTTTGCCTACTGTTTCGATTATTTCAAAGCCCTCCTCTCTTAGGAATGCAATAAACTTATCTAAAACCATCTTAAGGCCCTTTGCTAGCTGTTCATCGTTCTTATCTGCCATCTTGGTTGCAAGTTCAAGTTCATCGACCAACGGAAGAACCTTCCTGATTATCCTTTCCTTCTCGCTTAAAGTAGCGTTGAGCTTGTCTTTTTCAACTCTTTTCCTGAAATTTTCAAAATCTGCTGTAAGATAGTCCATTTTATTTTTAACTTCATTATACCTTTTCCGCTCTTCCTCTAGTTCACTTTTTAGGAGCTTTACTTCATTCTTAAGAGTAAGAAGCTCAAGCTCTAACGATAATTTTTCTCCATTTTTTTCAGTCTTCTCCTCTCTAGCTTCAGAACTCATTTTTAATCACCAGATTAAACTAAAGCAGTAGAGTATGAATAGTAGGGTATTAAAATTTTTACCACTTATTTTTAAGTTTAAAACTTTTTAACTTAATTACGGCAAGACTAAGAAAAACAGGGCTTTTTAGCTGGGAGGAGGCCCGTGGAAGAACAGCGTATAGACAAGAATCCAGAAAAATAGCCAAGCTGTAAAGTATGCGCCTATTCCAATAGTGTAAACCTTACTCTTTCCGCCTAAAATATTAACTCTAACTTCCCCGAGGACCCACCTAATAACGTAGTAAGAAATTAAGAAAACCAGTAATGCAATTGAAACTGCAGTTATTACGCCACCTAGGCTTGGCCTCCAGAAGATTGCAAAAATTACGCCTAGCAAGGAGCCTATGAGGCACCTCGCCCAATAAACAATGTTTTCAAGTTTTTCTGACTCTTTTTCTTCCATCAAAAAGCACCTGAGTTTCCTCGTTATTGCTCTAGATAAAAATGGTTTATAAAGTTTTATTTTTAGAAATGCATCTAGGTAAGAGTTGAGACAACTATCTAGGGTAGAAGTTTACTTTTTAGCAAAGGAGCTGGGAAGCTTGCTAAAAAACGCAAGAGTTTCAAACTTTTATCACAACGAGGAGCTAAACTTAGCTTTAATCAAGCTCCACTCAACTTCTGGAACAAGGAGACTAATTTACCAAGGAGGGCTTAGAGCACATTTAACTTCTTTTGTATACCCTTTTCCTTCTCCAAGCGCTAACGTAGTAAACGTTAGGAAACTGATAAGGGGCTCGTTCGTTAGAGAAGTGGCCCAAGTGAACTTTGACAGAATTTTAAGGATAGAGCTTGAAAGGAGAAGCGAAAAGTTTAGCATATTCCTTGAACTTATGGGTGGAGGAGCTTTAGTTGTTACAAACAAGGAAGGAGTAATAGTTTTTACAACTGAGAAGAAGAAAATGAGAGATAGGAGCTTAGCCATTGGTATTAAGTATTCTTTGCCACCTTCTAAGTTTCCTTCGCCACTTAACTTCGACATAAATTCTACGAACGACAAAGAAGAAATGCTTTCCAGATTCTTAAGCACAACTCTTGGATTTGGGAACTTGGCTCAAGCAGTTATGAATTACCTTGGAATAGAAGATAAGAAGATAAAAGAATTAAGTGAAGAAGAAATTATCAATCTAAAAAAGATACCTACGTTCATTGATCAAATTACTCCAATGCCAACTGTTTACATGAAGTCTAACGATGTAGTAGACTTCTCATTAATTCCACTAAGTTATATACAAGCAGAACAAACAATAACTTTTAGTTCGATATCTGAGGCTTTGGATAAGTATTATACTCCTTCTGGAGAAATTTACGTAGAGAGCAAGAAGGCTTCTAAGAATAGAGAAGAAGAAAAAATAAGGAGACTGCTTGAAATGTCAAGGGAGGCTAGAGAAAAGGCGAATCTAATAATGACAAACCTACAGGCATTTGAAGTAGTATTAACCCAGAAAAAGGACTATCCTCCAATCAAAGTTAAGAGAATAAACTATGACAAAAGAACTCTTCTGGTAGAAGTTAACAATGTTGTTCTAGAGCTTGACTATAACATAAGTGCTGCTAAAAATGCATCTAAGCTCTTCGAAATTTCAAAAGAGCTTGAGAAAAAGGCGAAAGCAATAAAACCAAAGAAAGTTGAAAAGAAGGAAACTAAGATAAAGCTTAAAGAAGAGAAAGAGAGAGTATGGTACAAGAAATTTAGATACGCGTTTACTTCAACAAACAAGATGGTCTTGCTTGGAAAAGATGCAATAACAAACGAAATTTTGTTGAAGAAGTATGCAGTTGACGACGACATAATAGTTTTTCATTCTGACTTTCCTGGTTCTCCGTTTGCAGTCGTTTGGCCTAAGCAAGAGCTAAGAGAAGAGGAGATGGAAGAAGTTGCGAGCTTAGTAGCATCCTATACAAGCAAAGCATGGGAAGCAGGTTTTTCAGCTCTTGATGTTTTTTGTGTTAGGAGGAGTCAGCTTTCAAAGAAAGCACCTTCAGGGACTTTCTTAAGCAAGGGCTCTTTTGTTGTAAGTGGAGAAAAAAGGTTCTTCAAGAGTTGCCCACTTAAGATTCTCATTTCCTTCAACGAAAGTGGCGAACCTCTTGCCTACTCTTACAAGTCTGAAAACAAACTCAGCAACTACTTTGTCATAGTTCCTGGAAACGTTGAAAACAAGAATGTTGCAAAGAAAATTCTAGCTATTGCCTCACAGAAGTTTAGATTACCAGAAGATGCACCTAACGAAGTTGTATCAAAGTTGCCTAACAAGAAAAGCGAACTAGCATACTATCGCATAAACTAAAAATAAAGTTTATAAAGAAGTAAAACTTTTTCATTCAAAGGAATAAATGAAGCTCTATAAGTATCTCATCTTCTTTACTCTACTTTATGGTTTGTTCTTTGCCTCAACTTTGCTAACTTTATCTTTTAGTCTTACTACTGTAATAGAAAAGGACATTAGGTTTATTCTTCTTGTTTTAGCCTCAGGTTTTACGGCTTCCTTGTGTCTAAGCGAAAGGGATTATTTTGAAGAGGGATTGACTTTAGGAGCTATTGCCATTGCGGCATATGTTACTTTTTCTTTAACTTTAATAAACTTAGAATTTCTCCTCAACTCTTACCTTGAGATTGTTGCACTTTTCTTATCTTCTTTCTTTGGATTTATTGCTAAGCGTTTAATTTTGGAGAAGAGAAAAATAAAATGACTTTAATAGCTGCTGTTTCAGACGTACATGCTCCGATTTACTTAAGTCGATTTTCTTCTTCGATTAGCTTAAGGTTATCAAGTGCTGACTTACTGCTGTTCGCTGGAGACATGATCTATAAGGGCAACGTTAGCGCCTTTTCCAACGTTTTAAGCATTGTCAGGAAAGTCTACAAAGGAACAATAGTTTCTACGTTTGGAAACGAAGAATTCGATGAACTTCATGAGCGACTGAAACAAAAGTATAAGGAGATCGTTTGGCTCATGGACGAGGCTTTTTATACAACTTTGGGTAACAAAAAAGTAATGATAGTAGGAACAAGAGGAAGCCTTCAGCAACCAACAAGCTGGCAAAGAGAAAAAATAAAGAACATAGAGCAGATTTATTCTAATAGAGTAAACAAAATTAGAGAACTACTCATGAAAAGAAACGAAGCTAACTTAGTAATACTTCTTTCTCACTATGCAACTTGTAGAGAAACTGTTCTTGGAGAAGAAGAGTCTGCGTACCCTTACTTAATGGACCCTAGAATGGAGGAGGTTATTTCTCTTACTCAGCCAGATATTGTAATCCATGGACATGCACATAACGCTACAAAACTTACTTGCAGAATTGGAAAAACTTTGGTTTACAACGTTGCTTTTCCAGCAAGGAAAGCAATTACCATGATAGAGGTGTGAAAGCTTGAAAGAAAACTTAGAAGAAGGGGCTCATGTTCTTGTTCTTTTTAAAAATGGCAAAAAGAGTTTGCATCTACTAACGAAGAAAGGAATACATACGCACAGAGGCTACCTGACTTTTGAGCAAGTTTCTTCCTCAGGGTATGGAAGTAAGTTAACTACAAATTTAGGAGAAGAGGTGTTTATCCTTAAGCCTACGTTTTCTGAAATCGTTTCTAAGATAGCTAGAAGAACTCAGATAGTCTATCCCAAGGAAATTGGGTATGCTCTAGTAAAACTTGGAATAGAAAGTGGAAGCAATGTATTAGAAGTAGGAAGCGGAAGCGGAGCAACAACCATTTTCCTAGCAAGCATAGTTAAGCCGAGTGGAAAGGTAGTTTCTATAGACGTAAGCGAAGAATCACTAAGAATTGCTTCAGAAAACTTGAAGAAGTTTTCGTTGCTTGACTACGTTGACCTTAGACTGACTGACGTTAGAAACGGAATTGAAGAAAAGGATTTTTTTGATGCGGCGTTCGTTGACATTCCTGAGCCATGGGTAGCTCTCGAAAAGATAAGCAGTGCACTAAAACCTTCCTCAAGAGTTGCGCTAGTTGTTCCAACTTATAATCAGCTAGTTAAACTTAGTGAGAATATTCCAAGTGATTTTGTTTTCTATGAAGCCGTAGACATAATCTTACAAGAAATTCAAGTAAAAAAAGGAGCAGTTAGGCCTTTACCACTGGCAAGAGCCCACAACGCTTTTTTAGTTTTTTTAGTAAACGTAAAGAGTTAGCTTAGGATTTGTTTATCTTGAGGATTCTATTGTGCTAGAATTCTAAAAGTTTAAATAAACAAAATTTTTGTTAATGAGCTTAAGTATGAAAAACAACAAGGTAGATATTTTTCGTCTGATCTCGGATCTAAGCGCATACCTTTATTTAGCAATCTTTTTAATAGGAAATATATTCCTAGGTGCAAAGAACTTCCTGAAAAATTCTTATGTGATCTATGCTTCTTTAGCTCTAATTCTCGTAGCAGTATTTCTTGGGTTGATAAACAAACCAGCAAAGCAGCTACCATCAGCAATACTGGCAAGAAGTGTTGGTGGCCTTATGGCTATTTCTTTACTTTCCGTCGAGTACTTTTTTGTTTTTCAAAAGCTTAAGACTTCTCTTTTAGTAGTTTCTGCGATTCTTCTTTCTTCCTTCTTGATTTCCCTCCTAATGGTTTCCCAAAGAAAAGTTGAAAACGCGATGAAGTACCTTTTATTTCTTGTTGGAGCTTTACTAACTGCCTTTGGAGGATTAGTACAAGTATTTGCAGATAAGTTGACCATTCAATCAGCAGGAATAGGATATTATGGCTTGCTTGTTACGCTAGTTGGTTTAATTGTTTTCGCCTTTTTGATTTTTAGAGAAGGAAAATAAAATTTTGTGTACCTCTAACTTCAAAAACTATGTAAGTTTAGTTAAAACTAAACGAAAGTTAAAGATATAAGCTTAAATTTGTTCACCAGCTCAAGTAACCTTGAAGTGATGCGGGCAGATCGAGGTCGAGCCTCACTGCCTAACGGTGGTAGCTCGCATGAATGAAGGCGATGTCCTCGCCACAGCCTGGGTCCTGCCGGCTTGGGCTGAGAAACGGTCAGGACTTGGGCACTCTGGGGGAAAATCGCCTTCAGGAGTGGAGGGGAACCGTATACTCGGTTGGGCGTTAAACCAGGTACGGCCGAGAGCGGGACAACCCCTCACCTCGAGCCCAAAGCAAATAGATATCTTTCATATGTAGAAACGAAGTAAAAGTAAAATACTGAAGTGAAAATATTTTGAAGTTAAGATATTTTTAGAGGCTTAAGTTCAGAAGGCATATAAGTTATTAGTCTTGGAGATGGTCTTGTTCCAAATTCAACTGTCCTTTCAACCATGTCTAGAACTATTTTCATCACATCTGAACCTCTTATTCTTCCTAAGCTTCCGATCGAAGCTTCTCTCTCGGAGAAAATTTTAGTGTCGTCTCTTCTTATCGACGGCGCACTTATAAGGACAGGGACGGGCTCACCACTGTGTAAGCCCCTGTCACATGGAGTTGTGTGGTCACCTGTTATCATTATTGCAATGTCTTTGAACTTATCTTCTATTATGGATAGGTTATCGTCAAACTTGCTTATGAACTCAGACTTTCCCACTGGATCACCTTTGTGGGAATAGTAGTCGGTTGCTTTTAGATGAAGGAAGACAAAATCGTAGCTCGAAAGAGCGCTCTTGACTGCCTCAAATTTTCCCTTAATGTTTGTATCCGGCATGCCGTTTGCACCTTGAACTTCAATTAAATCCATACCAACAGCTTTTGCAACTCCCTTGTAGAGAGCACCTCCAGCAATCCCTGCTGCCCTTAGACCGTGTTTTTCGTAAAATGTCGGTAACTTCTTCATTACTCCGGCGCCCCTAAACAACACTACATTCGCAGGAAGTTTTCCTTCTTTTCTTCTTCTTTCGTTCAGTTCTGCTTTTTCGAGTATGTTCATTGTTTTTATAGTCCATTTGTTCATAATTTCAGCTAATCTCTTTGCCTTTTCTTTCTCCTTCGCCTCCTCTCTAACTTGGCACTCAAGTACTGGAACGTTTATGTTGTGAGGATCATTGTCTGTAACTTCATAAGATAGATCTTCGCCTCTTACAATGACTGCAGCCCTGTGCTCAGTTAAGCCTATGACTTTAAACTCATAGCCATCAACGAACCTTGCTTCTTTGTTTAGTAGCTCAACAAGCTGCCTAGTCTCTTCAGTTGGTATTCTTCCAGCCCTTCTGTCTACTACTATGGCTTTATCCCCTACTACTTTAGCAGTTCCAAAATCTGCTCTGAAAGCAATTTCTCCTTCCTTAAGTTCAATTCCTTCACCCATAGCTTCTATTGGGCCCCTTCCAAAGTACTCAGTTGCAAGGTCGTAGCCAAGGATTTGAAGATGAGCAGTATCGCTACTTGGAGGCACACCAGGTGCTATTGGATCCATGAGACCTTGAGCTCCAAAACTTTTTATCTTTGAAATGTTTTTCTGACTTGCAGCTTCAAGTGGAGTTTTATTGTTAAGTTTAGCATAACTGTGGTCTCCCAGACCATCCAGTATTATGAGCAGGAACGGAATCTTGTTCATGCTTCAACTACAAACTTTTTGGGGTTTTAACTGTTTCGTCAAAAAGTTCTATGCATAGGCATGCAGGTAAGAAACTTAACGTTGTAGTTCGTTCTTAGAAGAAACAGGATTTACTTCAAGCTTCTTTTTCTCGTCTTTTTCTTTTTTCTCCGTAAGGAAAGTGTAAACTATATAAAGTATAAACAATGAAATTAATACAGTTTTCCCAAGAGTTGTTTGAGCAAGAAGTATAACTATGCCCACAAGCTGTATCTTGTACCCAGTCCATTTTCCTAGCACGTCACTTTCCTTTACCAAGTAAAAGTCTGGAATTGGGTTAAAGTCGCCTTTAACCTTAAACTCTAGAGAGTTGCCTTCGTTAACAATTTGAATTATTCTATGAACTATTGGAGTGTCAGAGTAAGGTCTGTTGAAAACTATTACATCCCCAACCTTTAGGTCAGAAGGATTAACTTTTTGGACAATTATTATATCTCCGGTTATAAATGTGGGATACATACTGTTCTGGTACCAAACAGGCATATCTATTGCAACTATTCTTAATGGAGTTGTTGTTCCAGTTAATAGAACAAGGGAAAAGTAAAATAAGATAAACAGAATTACACTTATAGCAAATGGAATAACGACTTCGTTGACAAATACTTCTATATCTTCTCTCAAGCTTTTTGAGAGCATTTTAAACTAAAGGGCTACTGAACTTTGAGCTGTTGCTTCGGATCTAGCTTCTTTTCTTAAATTGTAGAAACTAAACAACAGTACAACTAGGCCTAGAATGGACAGTGAAGGAACTATATATGTGTAAAAGAAGTTTATAACTCTTTGTGAAGAAGGAACTCTAACGTTGTATTCTCCAGAAGCCTCAAGAGTAACACTTAGTACTTTATCTGAACTTTGCTTCTTTACAGTAATCGTAACGTTCATTGGGGAATTTACTGGAAAAGCAAAAGTCTTTTCGTTTCCCATAGAAACTACTACGTTACTTTCAGAGTAAGATGGAGAACTTATGCTGAAGGTAAACGTTGAATTTCCAGATATCTTTCCAGAAAAATTATAGTTGGAGCCTATTGGCGTGAGTGAAATACTAAACATTTTTGAGTCTCCTGTAACTAAATAAGTTTGTCTTGGAACAATTACTGTGGTTGTCTTATTGTAGGTTTCAGTTGGCATAACGTCATAAACTGGGCCATTTACAATTAAGCCTAGTAAAGACGGAAGCGTGACCGCAAAAATGATACCTCCAAGTAAAGTTGTTATTAAGAGAAAAGTAGCTCTATTCATTTATTCCCACCTCAGTTCCTTGAGCAAACTTGGCCTCTTTTCATCGCCAATTAAGAAGTAGAGCTTTCCAAGTCCTCTCTTGTAGTTGCTCTTTACTACGTTTTTTATCTCGTTGATTTCTTCCTCTTTAATCTCATTCTTTAGAAAAACTTTAACAGAAAAGACGTCGCCAACCTTAACGTTCTTTTTCAGCTTACTTCTCATGATCTGTCTTTCATCCTCCGTAACTTTATAAACCTTTACTTTTCCTAGTTCTTTTTTATCTATATATAAATCATAGACGTCTTCATCATCAGCCTTGTTTGTAAGCCTAATTTCTACTGTTGAGTTACCCATTTTGTTGAACTCTCTTTGAAAAAGGAGAGAATTTAAATTTTTAATTTGCGTGAAGCAAAGAAACTTAAAATGACTAAAAAGCGAAAATAAGCTTTACTCTACCACTCATCTTCAAGAAATTGAAGTATATCCTTTGGACCTAGTTCTTCTTCCTTTTGCGTTTCAGCAGGAAGCTCCTCCATTTCTTCTTTTTCTTCTGGTTTTTTAACTCTTTTCTTTTCAATTAAGTAAACAGCTAATGCATGAGAACAAAATCCTCTTGTTGTAAAGCCTTGGCACCCACAGTGGTATGCACCATCAGTTCCTTTTATTACTATGTAAGTCCCATGATCACCAACCACTTGATACGTAAATCTATCTAACCTCTTTACTCTACCTTCCCTTATCATTTGTTTTGCTTTTTCAACCATTTTTTCTATTCCTTTACTTCCTTGGCTTTCCAACTATTTTTCACGTTTGCCTTAGCTCACCATAAATAAAAGGTTTTCTCTATGTACGAAATAGTGGAAAACGCGGGTTTAAAGCTTTTAGGACCATACGAAAGAGTTAAATACGTGCTGGATAAATTATCCAGCATGGCAAGTGATAAGAAAAAGCTAGTATTTGTTGCCCTTCTGGTCTCGCTTGCTCTAGCTACAAACTACGTTTTGATCTCAGTGCCAAACGTCAAGCTGATGGACTTTGTTACTTTCTTAGCAGGAAAAACTCTTGGTTTTGCCTGGGGTGCTGCAACAGCAACTTTGATATGGCTAGTTTATGGCACGATAAATCCATATGGCTTTTCAGCTTCGATACTTCCAGTTCTTATTGTATCAGAAATGTCCTACTGTGTAGCTGGGAGCTTAGTAGGCAACAGATTTTCAGGACGGTCTAACAAGGAGAAATTCTTTATCTATGGAATTGTTGGTTTATTGTCTACGTTGATCTACGACATAGCTACAAACGCTGCAGTTGGAATTCTCTTTTATGGCTCCATAATTACAGGACTAATAACCATGAACTTTCCGCTTCCAATGGGACTCATACATGAACTTTCAAATGCGATTATGTTTCCGTCGCTGAGCTTAGCACTCGAGCCTTACGTAAAGTTTTTGTTTTGAGAGGTGAAAACGAAGATGAAAGTTTCTGTTACCACGTTAACTTTGTCCTTTCTCTTACTAGTTTCAGTAGTCGTTAATTTTTACTTGGCTAGTCAGCTAATAATGACAAGAAACGAAGTTAGCAGACTTAGTAAAGCGCTTTCGGAAAATACTGTTGTTTCAAGTCTTGTTATAAACTTTGGAAACGGTACGAGAGTTTGGTACAATAATACGGTGCTACCCTTTGGGGCTTCTTTGCTGAACCTAACGATAAAGGTAACAAACAACAAGGTAACCTATACAATTGGAAAGTATGGGGCTTTTGTTAGTGGAATTTACGATGTTGGCACAAAATACTCTAAACCAAGTTACTACTGGATTTGGTACAGGTGGAATGCCACAGCTAAACAGTGGGAAATGGGAAGTGTATCAGCAGATAGTTATAAGGTTCTCAATGGCGAAGTGCTGGGATGGGTTTATGCTAACACTTCCAGCTGGCCTAACTTGGCAAAGCCGTAAATCAGTAGGATCTAGACGATGCGGAGCTAGGTTAAACTAAGACATTTTGTGCTGAAACAAAATGAACTACAAAAGCAAAGTATTTTACTTACCATACACTAAGACCTTTAGCTAAGTTACGCAAGTTTGAAAAGAGTAAGCGACTTAGAACTCTTGGAACATAAACACTTCCATTTTTTTACAGGTAGAACAATAGTTTTTTAACTTTTATTTCGCTTTAAAAATTGGTAATTTAACAAAAAAACGCCAAAAATCTGTCAATTTTATTTTTATTGCAAACAAATGCTTAAAAATAACGTTAGTAAATCTCATCCAGCTACTACTTTTTGCTCGCCACATTGATTTTAGAAAGACTTAAATATTTCTTTGGAGCACTTATAATCGGAGGTATATAAAAGTTAGCGAGGTGTAAGGAAAATGGAAAAAAGTTGGGAAACTGTGATGCAAAGAAACGTTTGTCCAAATTGTGGCTCGACAAACATAGTGACAGATGAAAAAACAGGAGAGGTATACTGTGCAAACTGTGGTCTAGTGCTATATAAGCTATACGATATGGGTCAAGAATGGCGTGAATTTGGAGACGAGGAAAGTGAACAAAGAGACAGAGCCGGAAGCCCACTAACACCACTAGTGCATGACCTAGGGCTAGCAACAACAGTTGAGTTTGGGACAAAAAGTGCCTCAGGAAAAGGACTAACGGGAGAAGAGCTAAACAAAGCTCAAAGAGTAAGATTATGGCAAGAAAGGAGCAAGGCTAGTACTGCAAACGAAAGAAACCTAATGGTTGCTATGCGTTATATTGTTCATATTGCAGACCAACTAAACTTGGGTAAGAATGTAGTAGTAAGGGCTGCGAGGATTTATAGGCAAGCTCTTGAGATGGGGCTAGTAAGAGGAAGGCCAATTAATTCAATGGCTGCGGCCGTAGTTTATGCCGCTTGCAGAAGTAGCGAAGTTCCAAGAACTCTAAAAGAAGTTGCAGCTAAGGCAGGCTTAAAGAAGAAAGAAGTTGCTAGAGCTTATAGAAATGTTTTAAGAGCTCTTGAAAATGAGAAGATGCCGATTACAGACCCAACACTCTATGTTACGAAAGTTACATCAAAACTAAACCTAGGACCTGAAGTTGAAAGGGAAACTATTAAGATTCTCAATGAGGCAAGAGCTAGGAAGGCTACTTCTGGTAAGGATCCAATGGGTCTTGTTGCAGCTGCGATTTACTTGGCAACTCTAAGAATGGGTATCAATACAGTAACTCAGAAACAAATTGCGGAAGCCAGTAATGTAACAGAAGTTACTGTAAGGAATAGGTTTAAAGGACTAAAGGAAGCCTTAGAAGGAAGCAAACAATAAATTTCGTTAAGGCCTCTTTTTAGTAGCAACGGTCATCTTTTTTAATCTTTTAATTTTTTTAATCTTTAACACTACTGCAAAAAGATTTTAGCTAAGTTCTTACTCAGAATAGCGAGAAAATTCTGAAGCTCAATGCACTTAGAACGAAGAAGGTTATTAACTCTATCCTCCGTAAGAGCTAATGAGGTTGCCTATTACATCGTACCCGAAATTCTTCTCAAGTATCTTCCTTCCTTTTTCTGTAACCATCTTTGGATTCCATGGAGGATCAAATGTGATTTCTAGGTTGATATCCTTTATTCTGCTGTCTAACGATGAAAGCTTTTCCTTTACCATGGAGGCAATGAGCTCTCCAAGAGGACAGCCAATCGCAGTTAAGGTCATGGTAATGTTAACTACGCCACTATCAGAGACTTCAACATTATAAACTAGGCCAAGGTTTACAACGTCAACTCCAAGCTCAGGGTCAACCACGTCCTCAAGTGCAGCCATTACAAGAGCCTTTAGCTCGTATTTTTCTTCTTCTGACAGAGCCATAGGTTATAACATCGTAAAGCAGTATTAAAATCTTTCTTGAAAACGAGGGGCAAAACTCTGAGATTTTAAATTAGACATAAAATCTTCTAAGAGTTAAACTTTTACTGGCTTCCCCTTACTTGCAGACTCATAAACTTTTTCCATTAGATATGAGAGCTTCATTGCATCCTCTATTCCAGATTGAGGTGGAACGCCGTTTACTAAGTAGTTGTAAAACGCAACTAACTCTTCTTCAAACCCAAGCTCAGAAGACAAAATCTGAGTTCTTCCCTTGTCAGTAATTTCAAAAAGCTTTATGTTGCTTTCGACTAGGTAGTCTTTGCTTAATGTATTCACAAATAAGAAGGACTCTACTCGCATAGCACCTGAAGCATAGAGGTTACTGATAATGCCATTCTTATGTACAAAAGAAATAATCCCAGAAAGCTCTGGTTCTTTGGGGAAGCCTGCGTTGAACTTTGCATAAACTTCTTTTACACTACCAGCCAAGTACTGAATTATATCTATTAAATGAATTGTATTGCCATTAACCATGCCTCGGTCAAAGGTTCTATCAAAGTGTGGCTTGTAGCTTATTAGATATCCACCGTACCTTCCCTGTATACCAAGCAACTTAACTTCACTAGACAAATAATTAAGCAAAGCATTGTAAGTTTTCGTATACCTTAGTACAAGACCTAGTTGAAACTTTATTTTGTTCTTAACTATAGAACTGTAAGCAACTTGAGCTTCTTTAAAACTTGGGGTAAAGGGCTTCTCGCAAAAAACATGCTTCCCATACTTTGAAGCATCAGCAACAATTTTAGCATGAGTATTTGGATGAGTTGTTACTATGACAGCTTCGATATCTTTTCTTTCTAGTAAATCTAAGTAGTTGCTGTAGGTGTCGCTTATCTTAAAATCTGTTTTAGCAACTTTTAAAGCATTCTCGTCTATATCAGAAACAGCCTTTATCTCGAATAATCCGAGCTTGATCGCATTCCTTGTGTGCAATTGTCCCATATTCCCAAATCCTATTACGCCTACGGGTACCTTTGAGTTCATAGAAAGAAGTAGCTGTTAGACCTTAAAAACGTTTGCTTAGTTTGATGAAGATAAAAATTTTATAAACGCGTTTTTGAATACTTAAGAAGCTTGGAAGAGTTTGAAAAGGTAGCTAGAGAAGCAGCCACGTGCAAAAAGTGCAAATTAAACAAAAGTAGAACTAACGTTGTTTTTGGGGAAGGAAACATAAAAGCAAAAGTATTTTTAGTTGGAGAAGCCCCTGGCTTTAACGAAGATAAAGAAGGTAAGCCTTTTGTCGGACAAGCTGGAAAAATACTTAACGAAGTTCTGTTAAAGATTGCAGGACTTGAAAGAAGCGAAGTGTACATAACTAATGTTGTGAAGTGTAGGCCTCCAAACAACAGAGAACCAGAGCAAGAAGAAATAGAAGCATGCTTCCCATACTTAGATTTTCAAATTAGATTCATAAAACCTAAGATAATAGTTACCTTGGGCAATGTTGCAACCTCTACAATTTTTAGTAAGTTTAACCTTAAAGCTAAGCCAATGAGTCAAATTCATGGTCAGCTTTTTTTAGTTAGCTCGTTACTCTATGGAAGCTTAAGAATAGTGCCAACTTATCATCCAGCAACCGCGCTTTACAACCCAAAGGTAAGCGAGACAATGAAAAGAGATTGGAAAAAGATAGGAGAAATTGTAAAGTCGATAAACTAAACTCCCTTGGTGAGGATGTTCAATAAATTTTATAAGTAAAGCTGTAGCTTAAAAACAGAGAAATTTGAGTGTTAAAGCAGAGTACTTTCCGTATAAGTTCAAGTACGATCAAGAGAGGTTTTTTCATTTTTTGCAAAAAGAAGTAGTAGAAAACAACGTAGTTATAAGCGCACCTACGGGTTACGGAAAAACTCCACTGATACTAGCAGCCTTGTTACCTATTGCAAGGAAAGAGGAAAGAAAAATAATTTGGGCAGTTAGAACTGGAACAGAAACGGATAGACCAATTGAAGAATTAAAAACAATATCAAAAAACCATTCTGTTACTGGAATCTCACTTAGAGGAAAGAAAGACATGTGCTTACTACAGCGAACTATGGACGAAGAAATGGACTACGATGAGATAACTTATTTTTGCAAAACAAAGATAAAAAACGGAGAGTGTAAATTTTACAACAATTTGTATAGTACAACACCAAGGCGTATTAAAGTCCCGCTCACCTATTCTGAAATTTTAAGTTGGTGTGAGAAAAACGAAATTTGCCCATACTACTACCAACTAGAGCAGATAGCAGGTGCTGATGTTATATCAGTAAACTATAACTATATACTCAACGAGCCAATAAGCTGGGTCATTAAGAGTAAAATAAAAACAGATGAGGCTTTTTTAGTTGTTGATGAAGCGCACAACTTACAGAATGCTTACGCAAACATAAATACAAGTAAAATTACTATTAACACCGTAAACAATGCAGCTAAAGAAGTTGAAGAAAACTACGCTGAAAGAAGAGAATGTAGCAAATTTCTAATTGATATAAAGTTGTACTTAGAGGAAATTCTTGATGAAATGAAAAAAGAAAACGTCGAAGACAAGGTTGTTAAGATAAATGAAATTATTAAGAAATGTGCAAGAAACTACGAAGAATTTGAAGAAAGGATAGAAGAAGTCAAGGCTCTTGGGAATAAAATAAGGGAGAAAAAGATAAGGGAGGGAAAGGCTCCAAGGTCTAGCTTACATGCTCTTGGAAACTTCTTTGCGAAAGCACTTGAACTGACGCCAGAAGAAGGAGTTGCACTTATAGCAAACTTAGAAAACAAAGATAACTTGTCTTTAGAAATTTTCGATATGAGGTCAAGAGAGCTACTTTCAGAAGTTTGGGATAAGTACTATAGGGTAGTTTTTTGTTCAGGAACTCTTGGCCCTCCAAAGGCCTTTGCTGAAACTATAGGCTTAAGTTCTTTTGCTTATGGGGAATTCAGCTTTAGGCTAAGAAAAGAAAATTGCATTTCTTTAATTACTTTAGAGCTGTCATCTGAAGGTGAGGAACTTCCTGAGGAAATGGCTAAGAAGTACGTTGAAGCAATAGAGTCGTTTGTGTTAGGCTTAAATGAAAACATAGCAATATTTTCAGCTAGCTATAGGATACAACAAGATTTGATAAACAATGGGCTCTTACAAGTGTTAGAAAGAAACAACAGGTCAGTTTATATTGAAGAAAAAGGTATGAGTGGAGATAAGAGCAGAGCAATTATTGAAGCATTTAAAAGATCGTCAGAAGATGCAAGAAAGGGAGTTCTTGTAGCTACAGCAGGAGGAAGATTTTCGGAGGGTGCTGATTTTCCTGGTAGACAACTTGTTGGAGTATTCTTGGTTGGAATTCCCTTTGATAAAATTAATGCAAAAACTAAACTTTATATAGAATTTTACAAAAAGAAGTATGGTTTAGAAAAAGGTGAACTTTACTCCTACGTTATTCCAGCGATAAGAAGAGCTTCTCAGGCTTTAGGAAGAGCATTAAGGTCCTCTGAAGACAGAGCGGTTTTTGTTTTAGGAGATAGAAGGTACAGAAACTTCCTTTCTTTGCTTCCAAGGTTTGTGAGGATGAACTACAAAAGGGTAAGAAACTACAAAAACATAGGAAAGTACGCGGAAGATTTCTTCTACAAGAAAAAGTATACTAGCTAGCTGGTCGATACCTACTGAGAGAATTCAAAACATACTTTCCAGAACTTTAAAACCCTATTGGTAGGCCGTCTCCTCTAATGTCGCAAACACCAGCTTTTAAACCACTTTTCTTCATAACTCCTTGAGAAACTCCCATTGAACTTGGATACCTTTGTTTTTTAATGCTTAGCCCTTCAGGAACTTCAATTCCTTCTTCAACTAGAACGTTGTTTCCTTCCCATAAGAACCTTGGGGCCTCTATTGCATCCCAAAGTTCCATGTTGTAGTCTAGGATATTACTAATTAGGAGTGCATGCAATTGCGGACGAAAATCACCTCCACTTGTACCTAAACCAAGAAATACACCATCTTTGTTTTCTAATAGAACAGAAGATAGCGTATGTAAGGGTCTCTTTCTTGGCTCAACTTTGTTTGGACCTGAAAAATTGAAGTACGAGGCTCTATTGTTTAGTGGAATACCATAGTCGGGAACAACGAGACCAGAACCAAAGTGATAAAACAAACTTTGTATAGCTGAAACTATGTTCCCCTCAGCATCAACTATAGAAAAGTACGTTGTATCACCACTTCTAAGCTTGCTACTAAAGTTTTCAGCTTTAAAGCTATTGTACAGCTCTTTTGCACTAGTTTTTGAAACAAAACTCTCAAGATTGGTTTCAACAAACCTTGGGTCTCCTAAGCTCTTATTCCTATGCGTATACGCAACTTTTGATACCTTTACAAATAAGTTAACTCTTTCCTTAGAAAATGGTTTATACTTTTTAGCTTCTAGTGTTTCAAGTAAGTTTAAAATAAGCAGAGTGGTAGCACCCATGCTGTTCGGTGGAATTTCGTAAACCTTAACGTCATTGTAAAGAGTACTTATTGGAGCTTCCCACGATGCGCTAAACTCTTTAAAATCTTCTAGACTAAAGCAACCACCTTTACTGTTTACATATTCTACAATTTTTTCAGCAATTGGCCCTTCATAGAAAGCGCTAGGTCCAGAGTCCCTAATAAGTTCAAGTGCTTTAGCAAGATTTTTCTGTTTTAGTAGTTGCCCAACTGATGGAGGATTACCATTCAGCAAAAAGTTTTCTCTAAAGCCTTTATCTTCAGAAAGATTCATGTTTGAAGATATAGCTTTAGACAACTGAGGATAAACAGGAAAGCCATCCTTAGCATAGCTGATTGGATACTTAAACAGATCTTCTAGCTCTTTAGTAGCAAACTTGCTATAAACTTCAAAAAGACCTCTTACAAGACCAGGAACAACTGGTGTCAAAGCACCTCTAACTGGAAACTCTTTTATGCCTTTGCTTAAGAGCATTTCTGCGCTTAACTTCTTTGGAGACCAACCACTTGAGTTCATGCAATAAACTTTATCGTGCTTTGAATCGTAAAAGAGAGCAAAGAAGTCGCTCCCTAAGCCGCCAAGATGAGGCTGAAGCACGGCTAAAGATAGTGAAACTGCTATAGTAGCATCGAAAGCATTACCACCTTCCATCATAATCCTTGCTCCAGCTAGCGAAGCTAGAGGATGTTCTGAAGCCACTACAGCGTTTCTTGAAAGAAATGGAGTCTTCAGCATTTTGCTAAGCTCAAGGAGAGCACGTTAAAAACATTTTGCTTTAAGAAAAAAGAACAACTTATGTGCAGCAGCACTCTTAGACTAAAACTCAAAGATTAACCTAGCTACTGAATGCTCCCTGCGATTGTAAAGAAGGATTCACTAAGCCACTTTTAATTAGAGTTTCCATTAAGACTCTTTGGTAAACAATTATTGAAGATATCTTATCGTACAAATCCTTTTTAGTATACTTTTTCCTTGCTAAGTTTAGTTCGATTGCTTTAAGTGCTATGCTGTACGCTACCTCAATGTATGCTCTAAAATCGCTCATGGAAGGTAGTATCCTATTTTCACTTAATCCTCCCTTTTCAGCATAATTAGCTAAGGACTTAGCACCCTCAATACAAAGTTCATTTGTTATCTTCCTTGAGCCTACTGTTAGAACTCCTCTAAAGACAGAAGGAAAAGCTAGACTGTTGTTAACTTGGTTTGGGAAGTCACTTCTTCCAGTTGCAACAATTCTAGCACCCCCGGCCTTAGCGTCTTCAGGCCAGATTTCAGGAAGAGGATTTGCTAGGGCAAAGACTATTGGATCTTTAGCCATCTTGCTTATCCACTCCTTTCTTATTATGCCTGGCTTTGGAGTAGAAAGAGCAATTAGAACATCAGACCCTACGATGGCGTCTTCAATACTACCTTCAATATTACTTAAGTTTGTTTTCTTAGCAAGTTCAGCTTTCCATGGGTTTGTTCTGGACAAAGCTTCGAAGTCTTGCCTTGTTGAACTTAGAATGCCTTTGCTGTCAACTATTAGCATATCTTTGTTGTTTACTCCTGCTTCTATTAGTAGTCTTGCCGTAGCTATTCCAGCAGCTCCAGAACCAACTATTGTAATTTTTGATTCGTTGATTTTCTTTCCAACTATCTTAAGAGCGTTTATGAGTGCCGCTAAAACAACTAAAGAAGTGCCTTGTTGGTCATCGTGCCAAACAGGTATATCAAGAGAATTTTGAATAGACTCCAGTACATAAAAACATTTTGGGCTTTCTATATCTTCTAAGTTTATTCCGCCGAAGGAGGGAGAAATTAACTTTACTAGCTCAACTATTTTATCTTTTTCTTGAGTTCCAAGCATTATTGGAACTGCATCAACTCCACCCAAATACTTAAAGAGGAGGCATTTTCCTTCCATAACAGGATAACCTGCGTATGGACCAATGTTCCCTAGCCCTAGAACTCTGCTTCCATCGCTTACAACCGCAACGAGGTTCCACCTTGAGGTTAGCTCAAAAGAAAGGTCATTGTTCTTAGATATTAGCTTACAGGGCGAAGCAACCCCAGGAGTATACCAAATAGCAAAGTCTTCAACACTTGTTATTGGAACTTTAGGAAAAACCTGAATTTTTCCGCTGTAAATCCTATGAAGCTCTATTGACCTATCCTCCATCTTGAGTTGCATTAGCAAAACTGCAGTTATTAATGTTTTTCTAAAAACTTGAGTATCTACTTTTAGCGAGTAGAGCAGGTAAAGATTTATAAAAGCTAAAAATGAAAAGGCTTTGAGTTGAGCGAGATAAAGACTTTAGTAAGTTCTCTTAAGCTTGGAAAAGAAGACTTTGCTGACTTTAGAATAACTGAAGTAGAGTCCACATCTTTAGTTGTTAGAAAAGGAAACGTAGAACAAGTAACGCACGACATAAGCATTGGAGGAGCAGCAAGAGTTTTAGTTAATGGAAGCTGGGGTTTTTACTATACTACTGATCTTTCTAGCGAGGGAATAAGACTAGCACTAGAAAAAGCTTACAAGGCTGCAAAGGCATTGTCTGAAAACGTAATTGAAAAGTCTAAGGTTAAAATAGAAAGAACTTATGAAGATGAAGTAAAATTAAATGTAAAGATTGATCCAAGAAGTATTTCTTTAGAAGAAAAAGTAAAGGTGGTTCTTGAGTTTGATAAGAATATATGGAAAGACAATGAAGGAATTGCTACAACTTCAGTTGCACTTTCTGATAGCGTAAAAAGAGAATATATTGTAAATAGTTATGGTACAGAAGTAAAATACGAAGTTTGTAGCACTAGAATTTCTGGTTCTGCTGTTGCAAAGGAAGGAGACTTAATTCAGAACGTAAGCACGTCTGTAGGCGAAAGCAGAGGATGGGAAACTATAAAAGAATTTGATTATGTAAAGGAAGGCCAAGAGCTTGGTAAAAGAGGAGTTGAGCTCTTAAAGGCTTTACCTCCGCCAAGCGGAAGGATGAACGTCATAATGGATCAAAGTTTAGTAGGCGTGTTTATTCATGAAGCCTTTGGTCATGCTTCTGAAGCTGATGCTGTAAAGGCCAACAGATCTATACTTTCAGGGTTAATCGGCAAGAAAGTTGGGAATGAAGCAATTAACGTAACAGATGACCCAACAATTCCTGGAATGAGGGGTTCTTATCCTTATGACTCTGAGGGAACTAAAGCAGAAAAAAGGGAAATTGTGAAAAATGGTATTTTAGTAGGGTATCTTCACTCTTTAGAAACTGCGGCTTATCTAAACGCTAAACCAAATGGAGCAGCAAGAGCAATGGATTTCTCAAGCAAACCAATAGTAAGGATGAGCAACACTTTCATTGAAAATGGAGAATACAACTTAGAAGAACTGGCCGAAATGATAAAGAATGGAATATACTTAGCAAAGTCGTATGGTGGCTACGTTGACCCTGCAAGAGGACAGTTCTACTTTACAGCTCAAGAAGGATACTTAGTGGAAAATGGAAAAATAGGAAAGAAGGTTCAAAATGTATCGATGTCTGGTTTAACTCTAGACGTATTAAAGAACGTAGTAGGTGTGGGAAACGACTTAAAGCTTGCATTTCCGGGTACATGTGGCAAAGATGGCCAATGGGTTCCAGTTTCTGGCGGTGGACCGCATATTGCAGTTAAGGAAATAGTTGTTGGAGGTAGAAAGTAAAATGAAAGAGCTAGACTTGTGCACTAAAGGAGTTAGGCTGGCTGAAAAGCTTGGAGCTAGTCAAGCAGAAGCTGTTGCTTTGGTAGGGAGGTCAGTTAATTTATCTATAGAGAGAAGCTCAATAAAAGGCATCGATGAAGGTTCATTTTCTTCATTTGGTGTAAGAGTTTACATAGGTAAGTCAGTGGGGATTTCAACAGTTACGCCCCTTGAAGAAAGCAAGGTTGAAATTGCTATTAAAAAGGCGATAGAGCTTGCAAGAAGCTCCCCACCAGATGAGAACTTTGTTTCACTACCAGAGGACAAAGAGTTTAAGGAAGTTCCAGGACTGTATGACAGAGCGATAGAGGATTTAACTTCTGAAGAATTAGTAAACAACATTAGGAAAGGAATAAATGCGCTTAAGGGTGTTGATGAAACTTTAGATGCAGCCGGAGGAGCTGAGCTTTTTGTAACAGAAAGGTTTATTGCAAACTCTCTGGGGGTTGAGAGGTCACAAAAAGCTTCTGGACTTTCATTTGGAATAGAAGCACTTAAGAAGGGGAGCAACGGAGACATAGGAACAGGATTTGATTATTTCTTCACGAGAACAACAAAGGAACTAAAGTTTGAAGAAGTTGGAGTGAATGCTGCCAACAAGGCAATTAAGAATGTTGGTGGGAGAAAAGTGAAAAGTGGAACATATACACTAGTTCTTGATGAAAGAGCAACGCTAGGAACTATCGGAAGCATAGTTGGATACGGTGCAAACGCATTCTACGTATTGCAAAAGGCCTCATACTACGTTAACAAGCTAGGAACGAAGGTAGCAAGTGAGCAGCTAAACGTTTTGGATGATCCTCTTTATCCATATGGATGGAGTTCAACGCCATTTGATTCTGAGGGCTACCCTTCAAGTAAAGTTAAACTAATTGAAAAAGGTATTCTGATGAACTACATTACAGATTCATATACAGCTAATGCTCTAAAAATAGAAAACAATGGGCACGCAGGCAGAGGCGGACTAGCGGACAAGCCACGTCCTCGTTTAACCAACCTTCAAATAGCTCCGGGGGAATATGAAGAGGATGAACTATTTAAGGATATAAAGCAAGGAATATATATCTACGACAGTTCATTAAGTCCAGTAGAAGGTTCAAGTAACATTTCTAGCTTAGTTGACTACGGATTCTTAATTGAAGATGGAGAAATAAAGTATCCTGTGAAGAACACTATGGTAGGAAGTACAGTTTTTGAGCTTCTTCAATCTATAGATGCAGTTGGAAAAAGAACTAAAAATGAGGCAGGAAGAATTGCACCAAAGATAAGGATAAGAAACGTAAAAGTAAGTGGCTAAGCTAAAACGATGACTTTAGAATCAACGAGCACAATTTATCTTTAACCTTCCAACTAAACTACTTTCTAATCTTTGGACAAAGTTTAAAAAGGAGGAGCTTGTATTACTTACTGAAAAATTGGAAAGCGAGTACTTTAGAAAGTTTTTAGAATCTAAATCTTCTAAGGTAAATACAAGAAGAATTGGAGATCTACTGGCATGGGATGAAGGCCTTCAAACAAGTCACTCTTCGAAATTTACTGACTTCTTGGAACTTGTTTACGCAGAAAAAACGACAGGAGATGCCATAGTTTTGGAAAGAGGAACGGCTCTTGATTTAGCAGAAAGAATTGAATGGATGGAAAAAAGCATTGAAAGCTTAAGCAAGAAGATAAAGATTCTGGTTGCTACCTTAATTCTGGTTTCGCTGATAGCAATTTGGGGGTGGCTAACATGACAAACAAAAGAGAGTACGTTAGAACATTGCAAGAAGAAGTAATGAAGAGGTTTGTAGGAAATGAAGAAGCAGTTTATATAGCAATACTTAACTTACTTCACAAGCGGTCAACTTTACTTATACGTGCACCCCGCGGTACAGGAAAGTCTACGCTGATGCTTTTACTGCTTAGAGGATTGTTTGGAGATGACTTTACTGTGATATCTGGAGCTTCGGAAGTTAAGAGAGGAGAGGTGATTGGAAGGCTTCATATTCCCTCTCTTGAAAAAGAAGGGACTGAGAAAGTCCTTTGGGCAAGGTTTGTACAAGCACATGGAAAGGGCATAGATGAAGTAAACAGATTAAACCCTTATACCACGGCAAACGTTCATCACATGATGCAATTTGGGGAGGTTTGGGCATATGGTCAAAAATCAACGGCGGGCGACTATACTTTAATTGCAAATGAAAATCCTAACGACTTAACAACTTTTATTCAGCCACCGCCATTTTACGATAGATTTGATGTTTGTGTTTACCTCAATTCCTTAACAGTTAGCCAGAAATTTGAACTTCAGGAGAAAAACAGCAAGTATGAAAACGACCTAGTAAACTCTATGCCTCAGGTAATAAGATACGAAGACTTACTGGAAATTAGAAGAGAGGTTGAAGAGACAGAACTTGATCCTGAAACTTTAGGATTCATAAATATATTAATTAGAGATTTTCAGGTATGTGTTAGAAACAAGGAGCACAGCAGCGTGTTACCACCAGTACTTTGCGAGGGATGCCACTTTACAAGGTTTGTTTGTAGTAGCGTTAAGGAGCCACCAAGCGAAAGAGCAACTGTAGTACTTACGCAACTAGCTAAGGCAAAGAAGTGGCTAGAAGGAGAAGTAAGGAGCGACGACATAATAGAAATGGCAAAATGGGCACTGGTGCATAGAATTAGCTTAGTAAGGAACGAAAACATTATAGAAGAAATTGAAGAATTACTTCAAAGAGAAAAAGAGAGGATGCTTGAAAGAGAGTCAAGAAGACAGTGGTTTATTTTAAATGAGCTTTACACGAACTATAGCCCAGGGTTGTATAGGACAGCAAGAGAGATAGCTGTTGAAGACAATGTATTTGCGGAAGAGCTTTATGCACTGGAAGAAAAGTGGATAAAAGAAGGAAAGATTAAGAAAGAAGAAACTCTGAAGGCAACTCTTGGAGTAAAGTAGCATGAACAAGGAAACTGTAAGAGAAATCTTTGCACAAGTTAGGAGCGAACTATACTTTCCACCATGCGAACTAGAGGTGATTGAAAAGCAAGAAAAAGGTAGTGCGATGCCATTTTATGTTTTAAACACGAAAGTTTACATTTCCTTAGACTCAATACCAAACAACGTAAACAAAGAAAAGTACCTTAAGTCTGTAATTAGGCATGAAGTTAGTCATCTTCACTATTGCCCTTACGACTTAAGGACAGCGCATGAACTACTGAAAAGCGCGTACAACGCTTGCAGAGATTGGAACTTGGCTTATTTCTCCCTTTTACTCTTCTCAGACCTAAATGTGGACTGCTTTTACCTTACGAAAAGATTTGGCGAAGTGCCATACCATGCAGAAGAATTTATCAGTTCTAGACAGAGTGGAATAAATGAATACATTCAAGCAACCTACGAGCAACTACTTGGCAAAGGAAAGAAGGGCCACAAGTATGCTGTTGAAACTGTTGCAAGACAAATAAAGATTGTTATGAGGTCTGAGAAGAATTGGTTTAGCAAGGTTAGGTTAATATCAAAAATCTTAGCGAAGTATAACGTTAAGGTTAAAGTACCAAGGAACAGCGTAGGAGCTTCTAGTGGATATATTCCTTTAAGAGAGGACTTAAGCAAGAATACTTTGGAAGAAGCTTTGAGGGCATTTGGTGGAATAAAAGAAAGGAATGAGGCAAAGGCGTTTTACACTTACTGGATTGAGCCAAGGCTAAAGAACAGCGAAATTGAGAAACTAAAGGAGGAATTGAAGAAGGGTAAAGGTAAAGGAGAAGAGAAAGCAGGGGTTCATAAAGGAAAAGGAAGAGAAAGTGGCAAGATGCTTAAGCCTTCTCTTGGGACTGGAAAGGAGCCAATACTACCAACTAGCCTTGGAAAGCCATACTCTAGTATTCCAGAGAATTTAGCTGAAGATATAGTTTGGAGAATGCTTTGGTATATTGCAAGGGCTAAGAGAGCTATGTTAATTTACTTAGAAGAGGGAAGAAGACCAGAACCAAGCCTCTCAGTCTCGAAGTATCCTGTTGACTGGAATGTTGAAGACGACGTTGAAGACCTTGACCTAGAAGCAAGCTTAGACGAAGGTAAGATAAGGATTGAAGTCAACACAACAAAATGGGAAAGCGAAGCAAAAGAAAAAGGAAACAACCTAACCATAGGAAGAGTTCCTTCTAGTATAATAGTGTTGGACTCAAGCAAGAGCATGGAAAAAATTTTTGACGATGCAGCCACCTCTGCATTTATTAATTTATTAACTTCAGAGAGGATAGGCAGCAATACAGCTGTTATAAACTTCTCAACAAACTATTACACCAGAGAGTGGGAAAGCTCGCTACTTGAAAAAGAGATGGCTTTAGCAATTAACTTTAATGATATGACAATACTACCCTTAAACGAAATACTGAGACTAGCGGAGAAAAGCCAAAACAAGGTGTTAATTAGTATTATTACAGATTGCGGGTGGCAAAATATAGAAGAAGTTCTTCCAAGCTTAAAGGAAATCGTAGAACGAGGACATAAGATTACAATATTTCATTTGCGGGGAGGGGAATATGTAGAGAACCTGGAGAAAATAAACAAGATAAATAGAATTAGGATAATACCAGTAAGAGAACCGGAAAGGGACCTTCAAAACATTGTCATAAGAGAAACAGCTAAGGAGTATGGGAAGGAATTGATAAACTTAAAGTAAAGAAAAAGATTAATAAGATTTAAATCAAAACGTTGAATAAAACAATGATGAATATGAAGTTATCCATATGCAACGAAATATTTGAAGGATGGAGCTTAGCGAAAACTTTTCGTTATGTTAAGCAACTTGGATACGATGGTATCGAAATCGCACCCTTTACGATAGCTAGTAGTGTAGAAAAGGTTTCAAAGGAAAAAAGAAATGAAATAAGAAAAGAAGCAAACGATAATAAACTTGAAGTTGTTGGCACTCATTGGGTTTTGGTAACTACTGATAAGAATTTAAGCTTGTTTAACAATACTGGTGAAGCTAATAAAGAAACCATAAACTACTTAAAAGAAGTAGTAAAGTTCACTAGTGAAATAGGAGGAAAAATAGTTGTTTTTGGGTCTCCAAAACAAAGGAGTATACCTTCAAGAGAAATTTTTAAGCAGGCCTGGAATTCTGCTGTTTTAGCTTTTAAGGAAATTGGAGACCTTGCTAAAGAAGAAGGAGTAACGGTGTGCATTGAACCTTTATCAAGAGAACAAACGAATTTTATCAACAACGTTCATGAAGCTAATAGGTTCATAGAAGAAGTGAACCATGAAAGTATAAAACTCATACTTGATGTTAGAAGCATGTGCGACGAAGAAAGATCCTTTGAAGATATAATTGTAGAAGGAAGGAAAAACTTAAGACACTTCCACTCAAATGATTGCAACGGCTATATTCCAGGCTCCGGTTCAGCGAACTATAAACAAATAGTTCAAGGTTTATTAAAAGTTGAATATTCAGGCTACTTATCAGTTGAAGTTTTTGACTTTAAGCCAGATCCGGAAACAATAGCTACTAAGAGCTTAGAGAACATTAGGAAATTCTTTAAAGAATTTGGGAACTTAAATCTAACTTAAGACAATTAGCAGGATATTCTTTTCTTACCAAGTTCAATAAAAATTTAAAAGCTCTTTTGTATGAGAACAATTCATGGACATCTTAACAGTGGGAGAAGTCTTGGTTGAATTTGTGAAGAAGAATAAGGATTCACCTCACTACGAAAGGGGAGAATACGTTGGACCTTTTCCAAGCGGAGCACCAGCAATATTTGTTGATACTGGAGCGAGGCTTGGAATGAAAACAGGAATTGTTGGAGGAATTGGAAACGATGAATTTGGAAAAGTTATAAAAGACAGGCTAGAGAAAGACAACGTTGATACTCGCAAACTTTTGGTTTTTGATGGAATAACTACTGGAATTGCATTTGTTATGTACTTTTCTTCTGGCGAAAGGAGGTTTGTCTTTACGCTGAAGCAATCCGCAGCGGCACAAGTAAAGCCAGAGCATATAGAAGAAGACTTTGTTAAAGAAACAAAAGTTGTTCATATCATGGGGTCAGCACTATCTCTTAACGAAAGCATGAGAGAAGCATGCTATAAAGCTGTTAGAATAGCAAACCAACATGGACTAATTGTAACTTATGATCCAAACTTAAGAGCCGAACTTATTGAACCAAGCTTGATTAGGAAGATATCAGAGCCTATTCTAAAGGTAGCAGAGTTGGTGATGCCATCAAAAAATGAACTACTTGATTTAACTGGGAAAAGAAACGTAGAAGAAGCTGCAGAAGAAGTTCTTAAGTATGGAGTAAAACAGGTTATAGTTAAGCTCGGAAATGAAGGCTCTTACTTAATAACGAAAGATGAAAAATACTTTGAGCCTGCTTACGAAGTCAATGAAAGAGATCCTACTGGAGCTGGAGACGCTTTTGATGCGGGGTACATAATGATGTACTTAAAAGGAAAGAACTACAAGGAAAGCCTCAAGTTTGCGAATGCTGTTGGCGCTCTGAAAGTCACAAACTTTGGTCCTATGGAAGTTCCTAGTAGTTTAGAAGAAGTTGAGGGATTTATGAAAAGCTCAAAGCAAAGGGCCAAAAAAGCGAATTAGAATACTTTAAAACCTATTTTTGTTGCTAATTTTTTTACAATGTTCTAGAGTTACATGCCTTATAGAAGGAGCGTCTAAAGAAGTTCTAGGTGAACCATAAAAAGTCTTAATGCGGTACCTCCCTATAGGAACGTAAAAATCTTCAACCTCAATGTAAGCAACAGTACAAATTATGAGTTTTTGAAAACTTCTCTGATACAATTAAGAGTAATCCCTATGCTCTAGCTTTATCGACAAGTCCTTTCATGACTTTCCAGTTTTCTCAAAACTAGAGACCAAAATATTTTTACTATTTTAACAGATTTGTTAAACCAGCGGGAACAACCAAAAAGAATAACAGAGTCTTTAGAATTTATGAACTTCTTGTAGCAATTTTAAAATAAAAGATATACAAAGTAAGAATTATAGCTAAATGTAGGCTCTTTAGATTCTTATTAATTTTTACCTTATTAATTTTTACGTTAAGCTGTTTCTTCCATTTTTCAAATTTTCTGAAGTTACAAAAACTGGAAGCTTTGAGAGGAAGATTAAGTCTTCACTTTTATACCAAGAACCTTCCTTCCATATTGCAGCCTTACACACAATCTTACCTTCAGCTCTTTGGACTAATTTTTCTAAGGCTTTAAGAGTTCCCCCGGTAGAAACAACGTCGTCCAGTATGCAGACCTTTTTTCCTTTAACTAGGTCTATATCATCGTCAGCTAAAACAAGCTTTTGCTCTTCAGTAGTTGTTATAGAGCTTACTCGTTCAACTAAATACTTTTTCATGTAAGCTTTCAAACTTTTTCTAGCTACGACAAATTTCTTATGCCCTAAGTTTCTTGAAACTTCATAAGCAAGAGCTATTGCCTTTGCTTCAGGCGTTACAATTACGTTAGGAGAAAACTGCTTAATTTTGTTAGATAACGCTTTTGCAACTTTTTCTATGAATTCAACGTCACCAAGTATTAGTTCAGCGTCAGACGCTATAAAAGTACCTGGGCTAACCTCAACTATTGG
Organism: Nitrososphaera sp.; assembly: GCA_039793485.1. Lineage (GTDB taxonomy): Archaea > Thermoproteota > EX4484-205 > EX4484-205 > JAAOZO01 > JAAOZO01. Next base: position 34,195 of record JBAMLO010000024.1, read on the forward strand.
AAGACTCCTTTTTAAGCCCTCAACTTCAATTTCGTAATGACTTTGGCCCCTATAAACTAAAGTTTCCTCCAAAGTAAATCACCTTAAGAAAAACACTGCAACCAATCCAACAAGGATGACAACAACCATAACCACAACATCAACTTTACTTAGCTTAAGATTTGAGTACCTTCTATTGTTGTTTAAGTTAAAGGCCTTTAGCTCCATTGCAAGAGAAAGTTTTTCGGCACCTTCAATGCTTTTCACCAAGAGTGGAATTAAAATTGGAATGTGATTTCTTATTCTCTTAATTAATGAACCTTTATCAAGCTCTAAGCCTCTAGAAGCCTGAGCTTCCTTTATAGAAACAAACTCTCTAGATACAACATCAACTTCTCTTAAAGATAGTCCAAGTAAGAAAACTAAGCTCTTAGGAAAGCGAAGGGCATTTAGCCCCCTTATCATTTCTTCTGGAGTTGTTGTAAATATAAAAGTCATTGATATAGTTAAAAACAGAAAAAGTCTTATGCTCATAAATGCACCATTTAGTACATTCACATTTTCGCTCTTAGCGTAAAACAACGAGAAACTTGAAAAGAACGTCCAAAGTAAAAACGCAACAATTAGCATTGGAACGAAGATAACCAATTTTTTCACCACTTTCTTTAAAACCCCACCTACAGCTGAAATTGCCAAACACAGTGCTATTAAAACAAGAGCAGAGGGTATACTGCTAAGAAAGAAAGAAAATGTAAAGAGTAAGAAGAATGTAGTAAGCTTAACTCGTGGATCTATGCTTAGATTGTTCATTGTGCACCCCTCGCGAAGGCCTTCTGCTGAACATAACTTGGAGGCTCTAACTCAAACTTTTCTAATGTGCTTTCATCGAGAAGAACTTCACTTGGAGTTGCACGTACAACAAGCATACCTTCGTGCATTATAAGAACTTCGTCAGCTACACTTAACGCAAAGTCAGAATCGTGTGTTACAACTACAACAGCCTTTCCTTCCTCCTTTAGGCTCTTAATGAGGCCACTTATGAGTTTTAAGGTTGCCTCATCTTGTCCCGTAGTAGGCTCATCTAGAATGAGAAGCTTTGGCTTCATAGCAAGCGCGGAAGCTATGCTTAGCCTGACCTTTTCACCCGTGCTTAGGGCAAAAGGTGAACTTAGACTCTTTTCTTTTAGTTTGAGAGCTTCTAAAGCCTCGTAGGCATAGCTTAGTGGAAGGCCTAAGTTCTTACAACCAAATGTAGCTTCCTCTGCAACAGAGTCGAAGGTTATTTGTTTTTCAGGATCTTGGAAGACTATAGCAACATACCTAGCAAGTTCAGCTGTACTATGCTTTCTTGTGTCTTTTCCAAGAACAAGAACTTTCCCCTTTTGGGGCTTTATTAGACCATTGATTAGTTTTATCAAGGTTGTCTTCCCAGAGCCATTCGATCCCATGATAGCGTAAACTTTGCCTGATTTAAAGCTGAGTGAGATATCTTTTATTGAAAAATCATCATCTTCATATTTAAACCATACGTTCTGTAGCTCTACTAAAGTCTCCTCTCTTCCTTCTAAATTTTTCTCCTGCCTTTTTGCAGGCCCATATTCGTAGTTTAAGTTGTTGTACTGTTCATCGTTAAGTCTTATAACTTTGTCTAGACAAGTTTCTAATCCTTTGATACGTCTTGTAAGTAAGACGACGCCAACGTTGTGTTCTTTTAGTGTTTCTACAATTTCTACTAGGCTCCTAATGCCCTTCCAATCTAAATTTGAAGTTGGTTCATCCATAACTAAAAATTTTGGGTTCATGGCTACTGTAGAAGCTATTGCAAGCCTTTGCTTTAGCCCACCAGAAAGGTTTCTCGTAAGCTTTTTTCTATACTTTTCTAGACCAAGAACTTTTAGGATGAATTCTACTCTATTTTTAATTTCACCTTCTTCTAGTCCAAGGTTTTCAAGACCAAACCTTATATCTTCTTCAACGCTTAACCCAAAGATTTGAGTTTCGTAGCTTTGCATAACTATGTTGATATCTTCTACGAGCTCGGAAGGTCTTTTCCCGAGAATGCTCTTTCCATTTAACAAAATTTCGCCGGTAACTTTTGCTTGAATTATATTTGGAATGATGCCAGTAAGACAGTAAGCTAAAGTTGTTTTTCCAGACCCACTTCTTCCAACTATGGCTAACGCTTCTCCTCCTCTTAAAGAAAATGAGAAGTTACTAAGAATAGGTCTACCATCATAACTACAGCAAAGATTGTTTACTGAAAGTAAGTTTACAGCCTCCATTTGATTAGTTTCCTCCTGATGAATACTGGAGCAATAGCTCTTAAGACGATTGGAGTTCCTACCAGTATAGGAGGCAAGTCGCTTAATGAAAGCATCACCAAAGCAGGTACGAAGGGTGCAACACCTACTAACTCAAAGCCCACTGCAACTATTGGAACCATTATGATTCCAGAGATGAGGGAAACCAATGTGGCTTTCAACAAACCTTTTGAACTTAGTGCATCTTCTGGTTTTGCAAAGAGGCCTGGAATTAGTCCAGTAAGGCCTACTCCAATTAAGTCAAAGATTGGAGTTGCAGGATTAAAGTAGCCACCAAGTATAGCCCACAACGTATTTCCTATAGAACCAGAGATGAATCCTACTATTGGGCCATAGAGAACTCCAAAGATGCATGGAAGAAATGCAAGAATTCTCCAGTGTATTGCACCAGGTATCAGAGGAATGGGAGCAGTTAACAAGAAGCCTACTCCAGTTATAGCTGAGAAGACAGCAGCATAAGCTAAAGCAACTTGAGGACTTGGCTTTGGAAGCTTTTCAACTTTTGCTTCGTCTTGCTTATTGTTCATTGCAAACGTTGGCTCCCGCTAACTTAAATTTAAGCTTAGGTATCTAGAACTAGTAAAAATTAACATACTTATGTAAAAAAGTTTCGTCCGTCTAGTCTTACAAAAAACTTTTAAGCAAAAATAAAGTAAACGAAAGAATGATACAAAATGGCAAACTTTGAAGACCTAATTAAAAGAGGATTAGGGGCTTTTCCTGGCTTAAAGAAAATCGAAGAGCTCAAGAAAGTTCTTGTCGTTCAACCACATGCAGATGATGCAGATGTTGGAATTGGCGGTACAATAGCAAAACTAGTTGACAATGGATGCGAGGTTACATATTTAACGTTAACCGACGATAGATGTGGAACTTCAGACCCTTCAATGTTACCTGAAACACTAGTAAAGATAAGAATGCAAGAACAAGAGGAAGCCGCAAAAGTCTTAGGCGTAAAGGAAGTGATCTGGCTTGGGTACTACGACAGCGAACTCTATCCGAGTTTAGAATTAAGAGAAAAAATAATAAGGGTGATAAGAGAAAAGAAACCAGAAGCTATCTTTACTGTTGATCCTTGGCTAATGTATGAAGCTCACCCAGACCATAGAACTACTGGAATAATGGCGGCAGAAGCGTTTATGTTTAGCGGCTTACCAAACGTTAACAGAAAACATTTAGAAGAAGGTCTTGAACCACATGCAGCAGAGTATATAGCCTTTTTTGTAACTTCAAAACCCAATACATATGTAGACATAACTAATTATTTAGATAAAAAGCTAGAGGCTGTAAAAAAGCATAAGTCTCAATTTGGGCATGCGTGGAGCTTTTTTGAATCTTACATAAGATATCAAGGAAGAAGGTATGGAAAACAAATAAATGTTCAGTATGCAGAAGCTTTTAAGGTTATGCCTGGAATTTTTCTACACTATAACGTTGATGCCAGCGAACTTTGAGCTTCTAAGATTCTAACAAAAATAACGATACTGAAAAAAGAATTGCATAACGACCTAACTTAAAGGAAACCATGTTTTTATAATCTTTCTTTTTACTAAAGCGATTGCAAGTGCAAAAGAAGGAACAACCGTTAAGAATACATGCAATGTATTAAAAACTGCTGTTAGTAGAAGAACAACTAGCAATCCTCCGAAGTCTGGACTTAACTTAATTCCAGTTACTAGAGAAACTGCAAAAGTTGCATAGGATAAAAAATCAGGCATTAAAACCCATATGACAAAGTAGTTTGCTAAAGTTAATACCACAACTCTAACTATTGCAGATAGCACAAGAATTGTAACAATGTAAGTCAAAAGCCTAGATTTCATCTTACGGCAAATAGCTGTTCCAATCCATGCTCCTACTATAGTTGACAAAACTGCTAAAAACTTCAAGAAAGGCCCTATTGGTGCAAAGCTTCCAAAGAAGTTTAGCACAATCCAGTACACAAGAGAAGTAAGAATTCCAGGCAAAGGCCCAAGGAGAATGAAGCTGATCATCGTAGGAATTTCTGCTAAGTCGAACTTTAGGTAGGGAACCAAAGGAAAGGGGAAGCTAAGAGGTGCAATGGCCATAACTGCTGCAAGAGCGCCAAAGAAAGCAGAAGTAACAACTGTTCTTGTGCGCGAGAGCATGCGCTATTAGAACCCTGCAAGTTACTTAAATTTTACTATCTTACCAAAAAATAAGTAACTTAAATCTTGAGAAAACGAACTAAATGTTAGGCTCTCGCCGCCCAGAGTACAGCGTTCTTTATGATTCTCTTTACGTTTTCATTCCTGTACGTTGGATAGGTTTCATGCCCTGGCCTAAAGTAAAAGACTTTCCCTTTGCCTACTTTCCACGTTAGTCCTGACCTAAAGATTGCACCGTCAGCTTCAAATATGGAAACGAAGACTATGTCTTCTGGCTTTGGAACTTCAAACGGTTCACCGTACATCTCTTCCTGTTCTATTACGAAGTCTTCAACGCCGTTTGCAATAGGATGCCTTCGATTAAACACGTGCACGTACTCTGACTTTCCATCTTCTCTCCAGCTTCCCAACTTACATTTTGTTCCCATTAAAGAAATGAATGGTTTTGAGAAGTGCGAAGAGTGCAGTGGTATAAAGCCCATTCCATCATTCTTAACTCTTTTAACTACTCTACTTACGACTTCATCTGGAACTTTATCGTGCTTTTGATGCCCCCACCATACCAAAACATCTACTCCAAAAAGCGTTCTTTCGCTTAGTCCAAACTCTGAATCATTAAAGCTTGAAGTATAAACTTCTACGTTTGGCAGTTCTCTCAAGAAGCTGGCAATCTCTCCGTTTATTCCGTTTGGATAAACACTCTTTGGTTCTGTACCTTCAGACCAAACTAAAACTTTAATCTTCTTCTCCATTTTTCTTTCATCGCCTACGTTTTAAGTTGATGAAAATATAAAGGTTTCACAGGCAAGGAGCTGAAATTTAAAAAAAGCTTATATAACAATGTTATTTAGTCCGAAGCATGAAGATTGTTAACAATTTAGTAGTGTGCGACAGCATACTTGACTTAATAGGAAGAACACCAATGGTGAAAATTAACAAATTAACTAGTGAAGGAGATGCAACGATATTTGCAAAACTAGAATGGTACAATGCAGGCGGGTCAGTAAAAGATAGGATGGCCTTGTTCTTAATAGAGTATGCAGAAGCCTCTGGGAAGCTTGATAAGAAGAAGACAATACTTGAAGCAACATCAGGAAACACAGGAATAGCTTTGGCAATGATAGCTGCTGTAAAGGGATACAAAGTAAAGATAGTAATGCCAGAGTCTGCAAGTATTGAAAGGAGGAAGATAATAAAAGCCTATGGTGCTGAGCTAGTGCTTTCTCCGGGAAGCAAAGGAACGGCTGGTGCAATAGAGCTAAAACAAAAAATTCTAAGAGAAAACCCAGAAAAGTATGTTGACCTTGACCAGTTTAAAGACCCCCTGCAAACATCTTAGCGCACTACCAAACAACTGGAAAGGAAATACTTGAACAAACAGAAGGTAAACTTGACATGGTAGTAGTAGGCGTAGGAACAGCAGGGACTGGAGTAGGAACCTCTATGAGAGTAAAAAGCTACAACAAAGGAATTAAGGTAGTTGGAGTTACACCTAAGCTTGGCGTTAGCATACAAGGAATAAGAAACCCAAGAGAAGAAAACCCAACCCAGCTGTTTAGAAGAGAATGGTTCGACGAAATTTATGAGATAAGCTCTGAAGAAATTCCAAAAACTTTTGAAGTAGCTAGAAAGCTTGCGAGAGAAGAAGGAATCTTAGTTGGAATGAGCTCAGCAGCAATAATGTACATCGCTCTTAAGAAAGCGAAAGAGATAGGGAAGGGAAAAACAATAGTTGCTGTGCTTCCAGACGGAGGAGAAAAGTACTTGAGTACTTCACTTTATGAAGACTAACTGTAAACGCCTTTTTGTTTTGCATAGTTTATCATATGAACAAAGTTTTCTGCGTTTGTGTTAACTGAAATGTTTGCTGAAGCAGAAAGCACGTAACCTTCTTTTCCTCCTTCTCTCAAGCACCTATCAACTTCTCTTTCTACATCTTCTTTTGTTCCAAACTCTATTACTCTTGGGTCTACGTTGCCAACCAAGCAAATCTTACTTCCAAACTCTTCTTTTACCTTTCTTAAGCTCATTCCAGCTATTGCGTCTATACCTTGGTAAGCGTTAATTCCAGCATCTACAACGTCTTTAAGTAATGGCATAATGTAGCCATCAGAGTGAAGAACTACAAAAGCTCCCTTCTTCTTGAAAGCATTTGCATGCCTTTCTAATGCGGGCTTTACAAACCTTCTAAACATAGCTGGTGACATCCAAGGTCCGTTTTGGTTGCCGTAGTCAACGCAAAGTTGAATTGCATCTGCACCCTCGTCAATAGCATACTTTCCATATTCAATTGCTATGTTAGTATGGTAGTTAATCAAAGCTTCAACAGCATCTGGTCTTTTATAGACCCAAATTAGAACGTGCTTGAGCAAGTTTGGATAAGAAACTATGGGCCCCCATGTGCCATCTGCATCAAAAGACAAAAACATTTCTTTCTTAACTTCCTTAACTAACCTTCTAAGAACATCGAAAACTTTTGGATTAACTTCAACCTTAGCATTTTTACAAGCTCTTATTACCTCGTCGGGGTCGTAAGTTTTTGGTTCATCTAAGTCCCACATGCTGTCTCCAGACCACTTGTAGCGCCGACCACCTATTTGCCACGTATGTTCTTCAAGTTTTCTTACTTCTCTTGGAATGCTAGTGTAAGCTCCAACTACACGGATCCAATCTATGCCAAGCTTCTTGTACAAACTTAAAAGTTCATTTGCTACTTGTTCATTTACCTTATCTAAGTTAATTTCTTTTTTTGAAATTACTAAGTTGTAGAAAGCTTCAGGATTGTGAAGCATAACTTCGTCAACGCTTTTTCCTAGGATTACAGAAGAAATCTTTGGGGGAATATGCATTTCATATATTGGAACTCTATCGGGTACTGAAAGTTGCATAGCTCTGACTACTCTTTCCCAAGAGTTCATAAAAAATAAAGAAAAAAGAAACTATATAAAGGTTTATAAGAGTTTAATCAACTTCTATTAAGTCATATTTTGTGGTACCAAGTCCTAGTTTTTCAGCTGCTTGTACTTGAATATATGGATCCTTTCCATGGATTATGAGAAACTTGTTGTCCCCAGACTTAAGGTTGTACTTTTCAGCCGTTGAATAAGGTAGACCTGGAGCCTTATTTATTAAGTCTAAGGTTGCCTGCTCTAGGGCAACAATATCTCTGCTAACTGCAATTCCTATGTCTGGAACAATCGGAGTTGGAGACCAGCTCGCGCAATCGCAATGCTCAGCAACGTCCATTATGTAGTTTAAGTGTATTGCTTTGTCTTTGAACTTCCTAAGAACTGCTGCAACAACATCAGCCATACCTTCCTGAAACTTCCTTGCGCCCTCTTCTTCCCTTTCCATGCTATGTAGCTCATGCCTATTCTTTGGAGCAGAACAGCCTAGAGCAATGTTCTTTATTGCTCCTCCATAACCACTGCTTCCATGACCTTTGGCATGAGCAAAGTTAACTAAAACATCTGCATCGTAGACATTTCCAGCAATTCCAACTTCTTTTAACCTTAAGCCGTCTTCAAGCTTCACCCATCTTATGTCGTTCTCTCTAATTCCATTTATTGGGATAACAGGAGCACCCATGCTTTCGTAGGTTATTCCGTTTTTAACTGCAGCATCCAAGTGACTAATGCCCCACGTATCAACTAAGAAAGGAATGCCTCCAAACTCTTTTACTGCATCCACTAAGTTCCTTATGAACTGGGGCTTTATTGCTCTAAAGCCTCCGATTTGGCCGAAGTGTACCTTTACTGCTACTAAGTCTCCCTTCTTTATAACTTCTCCAAGTCCTGCTTTCTTTGCTGCCCTTATGAACTTAAAGACTAAGCTTGCATCTTGTTCGTACCTTTTTAGTTGAGCCGAGGCAAAGTAGACCTCTGACATAGCGGCGTTATGCTGAGGAAGCTTTATTTAAACATTACTACCACTAACAAAGGATAAAGTATTTATTCTGAATTTTACAAAGGTGCGCGACTCATGCAGGGGACTAAAGAGAAAGTAGTTTTCATAGTAGATAGAAGCATAAGCATGGAGTACGACGATAAGTTCAACGAAGCTGTTGAAGCCACAATTAACTTAATCAATAAGTTTAACATAAGGAGAGTTGGTGTTATAGCTTTTGATCACCTAGTCGATGAGCTTCTTCCTTTAAGAGAGGTTGCTAGCTTAGATGAAATAAAAGAGGCGTTGAAGAAAGTTTTTCCAAGAGGAAACACAAACATTTCTAAGGCCATTAAGTTTGCTAATGAACTGTATACTTCTGCTGATTTTTTCTTAATCTCTGACGGAAGAGCGAACTTGGCTCTTAATGGAAGTGGTTCAGAGGGTGAAGAAGTAATATTCAACGAACTACTGCATATTTCTAGAGAAGTCAAAGAAAAAGGAAATACGTTGTCGTGTGTTTCAGTAGGAGAAGACTCGTTTTTATCCTTTCTCTCTGATATCTCTGCTGTAGCGTCTGGAAGCTTCTTCGTTTCTAAGGAAATTTTAAGGCTTGAAGAGTTTAAGGCAAAAACAAAAGTTAAAGTTGTTGCACAACCAATACCAGAAGAACTTCCAGCAGGACAGCCAACTTGGGCAAAAGAGCTTAACACAGCTCATGTAGCTGTGGCTTCAAGAGAACTTTTTGAGTTATATAAAAATTCTAAGCTAACAATCGTTAGAAACGAGAAAAATGGAAAAAGTATTAGAGTTCCACTTTTTTCTGTAGAAGAAGAAGTTCTAAAAAGTTTTAGAGAAAGGCTTCCAAAAAGAACTGAAAGCATTAGAAAAGGAAAAACAATACTCATAGATGCTTCTGCGAGGAAGGCTTTGGGAGCTAAGACTGGAGAGGAGCTTGCTCTTGAGTTTCTCGAGCTTTAGTCACTCTTGCCTTCTCAACTAAGAATGGCAGAAAAGATATCACTAAGCCTGCTAAAGACATCACTAAAAACTGAACTAGTAAAGCTTGAGTTTTTGAAGCAAAGAAGTATGCAACAAACGCACTCGGAGCACCAACTATAACGTTTAAGGCTCCAACCTTGAAGTTTGGTTTTTCCTCGACGCTTTCTTTTAAGTAGACAAATCCAACAGCCATCCCAAAGAACGCGCCAGTTGTTAAAGCAGCATCCTTTCCACCATAACCTAAGACAACGGAAACTGCAAAGAGGAGCAAAGGCAAAGCCACCCAAACGAAACTAATGTGGTTCTTAATCTTCTTGACGACTTCCTTTTCAACGAGAAATCCTAAAACTAAAACTACTGCACCAAAGAATGCACCGCCAACAACATCAAGCAAACTATGAACTCCCAGCTCAAGCCTTGAATATGCCACAAGTAGTACTATAAGTACAGTTAGTACGAGGAGCAGGACTGAACTAAAGTACAAGGAGAGGTAACCCCAAAATACCGTAGTACCTTGAGTATGGCCGCTTGGAAACCCATAGCCTTCGACCTGGTACTTCCAGAATTCTCTTGGAGGCCTTGGAATCTTAAAAAAGTCTTTTAGGAAAGCAGACAGCCAGATGTTCGAAAGTTCTATGGTGGCAAGCTTTTTTCCAAGCTTTCTGTTGAACCCTAAGTAAATTATAGTGAGAGCTGCAACGTAAAAGTAGTCACTTCCAAGTTGCGTTATTAGGTACCATAAGAGATCCCATGCGTTCACGACAGTTTGTTGAAGCTTATTATTTTAAACTTTTCTTGATGTTCGCTAAGAACACCCTAAAAAATTTCAATTTTTGAGGATTTCTTTAACTTTTTGTACACCATAAAGAGAAAATTTTAATAATTGACCTTTGCAGAAAGATACTAACAAAGATGAGGAGAAACAATGAGGTGAAAAGTGAATGCAACAGGATGATGATTCTAGGCTAATTGCAATCATAGAAGCAATAAAAACAGTAGGACCAAGAAATTGTTCTTTAATTTCAAGGATGACTGGAATTCCAGTTGAAACTGTAAGGTACAAGATAACTAAGCAACTAATGAAGAAAGGCATAGCCTTTAGGCCAATCGTTGACTTTGAGCTTATGGGCTTAAGGAGAGCGTTCGTGAGGATGACTTTTAACAAGGAAGTTCAAAATAGAGCAACAGAAATACTTGACAACCTGCATCCCTTTGGATTAACTTACTATGCAAGAACTCTACCAGATGGAGCCTATGAAACTATGTTTGCCATGCCTTACTACCAAACTAGGCTTTACGAAGTATTCTTTGAAAGGTTAGTTGAGGAGAGGATTCTAAACTCCTTTGAAATTTCGCCTCTCGACTACGTGCAAAGTGTTAGTCTTAGGCCAGAGTACTATGATTTTAAGAAAGGAGAGTGGAAGATAGACTGGGATAATCTTGTTCCAATGGGAATAAGGCTAAGCAATGAAGAAGCTTTTGCTCCTAGGAGAGACCTAGTAAAAGTTGACTTTATTGACTTACTTATAGTTCATGAGATGCAAAGAAATGC
>JBAMLO010000025.1:0-1772 GCA_039793485.1 Nitrososphaera sp.
AGGAGTCGGCTCACGCATAAAGGGCAATCGAAACAAGAACTTTAAGATTAAGAATTAAGTAACTTATTCATTTGTTTTTCTTCTTTTTGTCCTTACTTAGCTTCTTCCACCTGCAACAACACTACGCTTCTTTCTGGTAAGAGCTCTTTTAAGTTTATGTTTGTTGATTCAGTTTCATACAACTTTTGAACACCTGCTTCCGTAACTTTGCTAACAACGTATTTTCTTCCTTTAGAAAATCCATAGTCTTCAAGATTTATGTTGTAAGCAACGAGCTGAGGAATCGAAGATATATTAGTGATAAACACTCCAAGCGAACCATCTTCTGCCTTCCAAATTGAAGACATCACCAAAGGAATAGTGGTCTTAACTGAACTTCCAATAAATTTCCAAAGAAGAGTAACTTCAGGAATTGGAGCCGCAGGCTTTGGAGGACGCATCATTCTAGATTCAAAGAACTTCAGCCCGAGGAGACGATACTTAGCAAGCTTTTTAAGATATTCTGCTTCTTGTTGATATTTCTCTTCGGTAAGTTCGTAAAGACTAAACCAACCAAGTTGAGCACCAAAGATAAACATTTGCCCCACTTTTGCAGCAAAAGAAATAGGATTCTCTAGGTCTTCCTTAGAAAAAGTTCTACCAAAAGTAAGAGCCCACCCTCCGTAAACTGCTGGAAATATTGGAACTAAGTCGCCTTGAAAGCTGTGCCAAGTTAGAAAACCGTCGAGGTAATTGATGAAGCACTCAGCATTACACTCACTGGTAAGAAATGCATCATATTTCTTAGCTTTTGCATTGCTTCGCGCCTTTTCCAAGAGTTTATGGTAGCCCTCAACCCAATAGCACCCACCACCTAATGGATGACCATGAGTTTTGTCAAAGCATAGTTTAGCCTCAGCTGCTGCTACCTGGTCTATATAGACACCATCAACTCCAAATTCTTCTACCAATTTTGTTACTATTTGAGCGATTTTGTTCTGCCAATACTCAGTATAAGGGCACATAACAACCATTTTTTGTCCAGAACCATAAACTTCTATATAGTTTTGAAGAGTAGGAGCATTAATTCGTGGAGCACTTTCCTTTGCGCAATACTTTTCCGCATCATCCATACGCCAAGTTTTACAATTGATATCAAATATTCTGCCATTTATGTAAGGCATAACTTTTATACCTTCTTTTTGTAGTCTTTTCACAGCTTCTTTAAAGCCTTCTTTAGCTGGAAAATATTCCGGATAGTCTGTGTCAAAAGGTATCTTGTGCCAATTGTACCAATGAAGAGCTACAGGCACTCCAAAGAACTCTTTAAACTTTAATACTTGAGGCACAACTTTTTCTGGGTCTCCATCTGTATCATTACCTGGAAGTAACCAAATCGCCACTTCCCTAAAGCTTTCAGAAACATCGTTTCTTTTCCTTAAGCTTCCTTGTTTACACCACTCTGCATTTTCCAACACCCAACTTCTGTACAACTGCGCCGCATCATACCAGTCTCCCTTAAAGATTCCCACGACTGCATCATAGGGCATTTCATAAGCTTGTTGTATTGTTCCCATGCCCTCTGGAAAATTTATTAACTTAAAAGAGGAGCTGGGCAAATGTTCAACAAGAGTACCTGAGTAAGTGTCGGGCTCAAAGACAAAACGTTTGTAGTACGCTTTTGGATCATGGGTTGCAAAGTACAAACCACTTTCTTCGTGAGTGTAGGCCATAAATTGCATAGAAAAATTCCAACCACATGGATATGTAAGCTCAATTCTGTTTTTTATATC
>JBAMLO010000025.1:1872-6666 GCA_039793485.1 Nitrososphaera sp.
CAGAGAAACGTCTGGTGGAACTGCATGATCTACTCCTGGAAAGTAGCCTTTAGTTTCTACTAGCTTAGGAACTTTTGACATAAGTTCTTTTTCAATGGCTTCTTTATCTTTCGACAACTCTCTTTTGTCGAGGCCACCCATCATAACAAGTCTAGGATACTTTCTTCTAAGATCAACGACATTCATTCCAGCTGCAACTTCGCATGGAGTGATGCCGTTTATTCCTAGCTCAAGCCAAATTGGAATTAGTTGCTCTACGTTACCATCGCTATCAACTAATATAACCTTTACTCCATAACTTCTAAAGAATTTTACTAAAGATCTGTAGGCAGGAACCATGAAGCGCTTAACCATATTAGGTGATATCATTGGACCATTCTTGTAAGCCATATCTTCATTTAGTATGATGCAGTCAATCTCTATGTTTTCAAGTACTTTCTTAAGAACTTCTGCATGAAACTCTGCGCAGTAGTTCATAATTTCCATTATTAGTTCTGGCTCTTTGTAAAAAGCTAAGCTCATCTCCTTTAAACCCATCATGTCTCTAGTCCACCAGAATGGACCATGAATCGTGCATAAAACAGGATAGTTGCTTTTTTTACATTCACTGCAAAACTTACTCCAATTTTTAGGATATCTATCTGGTGTTTTTGGGTCATAACGCTTTTTTACTTCTAAAAAATCTTTACGACTCTTTACTGGAAAATCTATAAAGACTCTTGTAGCGAAGCCACTCCACCCATTTTTCCAGTCGTTTAAGAAACCCATCTGCTTTATTCCTAAGTTGTCAACCCATACTCTATATCTTTCATCTTCTTTTATAATCTTGTATTCGAAGGGAGGAATTGGCCCCAAGTTAACTTTGTTGGTGCTGGGACTCCAAGGTAATCCTTCACTTGGACTTGAGGCAACCTCTCTAAAGCCTACGCCACATACATCGAAACCGAAGAACTTTGAAACAGAAGTCTTTTCTGGAAATCCTTCGTTTATCCATCTTTTTAGCGTAGCAGGTCTAACGTCACCTAAGTTTAGAGGCACTTTATCAGGATTGCCAAACAATGCAGTCTCCAAAAAGCGTTCTCTAGCATTCAATTAAGTTTACAAAAATTTCTTTGCTGCAATATTTAAAACTTAAGTTCAATGAGACCTTTTTCTAAAAACTTAGCCCTTAAGGAGAAGTTGCCTCCACGAAGCTTAAGTTAACAGAGCAGTTGGCAGCGCTCAAAAACACTTACATAGAAATACTGAAAGAACTGGTTGAAGTACAACAGAAAAGTTTCAAGGGAGCTAGTAGAAGAACAAAAAACAAGGTTTTATTCTCTCTGCTGAGTAAGTCCAAGCTTACTGAAGAAAGATGCTATAAAGCCGAGTGAGAAATGAAGCATGGAACAGCTGATAGACATAGAGGTTGCAGCAGTTGATGGCAGTTGAAAGGCGTAGTAAGTATGCTAAATGTACGGTAGCTAAGGTTTTGTAATCCTGAGAAATCTAGCCAAAACAAAGAAGAACCTTAAGTTAGCGATCAGTAGGCCTTGGTGCGTAAAACTTATAAGGAATTTTTCCCTCTATATTGTGGGAATTAGAAATGGAAATAAAAATTGGGAATAAAGGGAGAATAACGCTTCCCCTAAAACTAAGAGAGTTACTTGGTCTTAGAGAGGGGGACTCCTTAGTAGTTGAGGTCACAAACAAAGGTATACTTCTAAAACCCAAGGGACCATCGTCAAGAGAATTGTGGGGAGTTGCAAGATTGGAGAAGGTCGAGATAGAAGAAATAGAGGAGTCCCTAGGGAGGGAAAACTAGATGCCTTTTGTAGATGCAAACGTTTTTGTATACCACTTAGCGGCAGATCAAAAATACGGAGAAAAAGCTAAGAAGATTATAGAGAAGATAGAAAATGGCGAAGAGGCATATGTATCTACGCTTGTTATAGCTCAGGTATGTAGCTATCTTAAGTGGAAAAAGAGAGAAAGCGTGATACCGTTGTTCTTATCCTTCTTAAAGGGGTTGACATCTCTACAAAAAATTGAAACCAGCATACTAGATTTTGAAGAAGCGAGAAGCATACAACAACGATATAACCTACCCTGGGCCATGTGGGACGACATAGTAATAGCCGCACAAATGAAGAGGATTGGTATAAGCGAAGTATACTCAAATGACGAGGACTTTGATAAAATTCCGAAAATAAAGAGAATGTTCTAAAATGTAAGACAAAACTCTACTAGTTCTTTCAAAGATCTTTGTTGGAAGGCAGCTTTTCCAGTTAGTGATGATGCGAATTTAGCTTCAAAGATTGGTCTATTCCATTTGAGAAAGAGAAGTCACTAACTGTTTCCTAATCTCGTTAAACTTTGAAATGTCTTTTTCGTAGTCAGTTATGGTTCTAACAACTTCGTTTGCTAGCTCTCTAGCTTTAGTAGGATTTTTTTCTTCTAGCATCTTAAGCAGCTCATAGTCCTGAACTCCTAGCCTTAAAACTTCAAACCTTATAGAGCTCAGTGGACCTTCTTTTCCAGGATATATTATAAAAGCATCTCCGGGAGGTAAGTTGTTTGGTTCTACATTTTTAAATGGGTCTTCAGACCAATAGTTTAAGCCCCAGTGAAGGTAGCCTGAAAGGTTGTACTTAAAGTTTATCCAGTGCAGGACTCTAACTTTTATTAAGGAGTAATCAATGAACCTGTTTGGATACTTTCCAGTAGGAGCAAGGCAGGTGTAGAACCACACTTCTTCTCCAGCTGCTTTTCTTTGGTTGTAAAAAGCTTGGTTTTCATCAAACTGATTCAGCAACGGAACCCAAACATCAAGAGCTCCAATAAGTTCTTCAGTAGCTTGGTTTGCTTCTATTATCTTAATTTTTGGCGCTAGTTCTTTAACATAGCCAGCAAATATTCTGTAGCTTTCTGAGTTTACAGGAATAGGCTCGTCGGTTAAGTGTTGTATGTAGATGCTGATCCATCCTTTTTCTTCTAAGTGTTTCTGTAGTTGAGGAAGAAACTTAGAAAGAAAGCTATAGTACTCTTTGGAAGTTACGTTCATAGAAGGTAACTTATAAGCTTCTATTCCATTTTCTTTGTAAACTGTTACTTCGTAAGAGAAAAAGTCCTTCGCTTCCCATTCTCTTCTGAAGGCAAGGTGCCCTCCTTCAATTCTTCCAACCACACCTTCTTCAATGAAAAGTTCAACCCAGCGGTCGAAGTTTGAAAAGTCGCACCTAATAGTTCCATCTGACGCTTCTATGAACTTTATTAGCTGAAGTACTGGAGTTATAATTACGTTTTGGCGATACTTAGAAATGAACCTTGCATAGCTTCTAATTAGCTTCCAGTGCTCCTCGCTCCATGCTTTTACATTGTAATAGTTAGCAAGGCCTTCTACGTTAAACCAATTTGTTAACCACAAAGTTCTTTTTGAGCTAAGTATAACAGGATAAACCTTTAAAGTAACTTGTACTGAAGCATTTGCCTTTTCTGAAAATACATATACTTTTCCTGTGTAGTTTCCAGGAGGCGCCTCTGGTGGAACAAAGATTGTAATCCAAACTGGTTGAGTTTCTCCGGACTTTAAGCAAACAGAGTCGACGTTTAGCAAAGGATCTGGAAAGTCGAATGGAGCTGGGTGAACTAGTTCTTCGCCAGGCGTATTCGGCGTATTTTTGGCAACTGGAACATAGCCAACAAAATTTGTAGAAAAATTTATTTTAAATCCATTCGGTCCCTCAAGTGGCTCAACTTTAAGGTGAACCTTTGGATTTCCTTTCTCTACAGTTATGGCAAATTGCGCCGCAGCATATTCGTTTCTTACTGCTTCAACATACAAAGAAGTTTCCGCGTTTGGAGTTGGCTTTGTATCCTTAAAGATCTTTACCAATGGATCTGAAGCCCAAACTATAAATTTCTCCTCTGGACTCATTTGGCTAGTCCAAAGCAGAAACAAGAATAAAAAGGTTACCAAAGTTACAATAGTCGCAAGAATCTTTAACTTTTTCAATCTGATGATAACTTTTCGGCTAACTTAAATATTTTTAGTTGAAAGAACTAAGTTCACAGACTTATGTTCTTTCCATCGGTAAGAGAACTTAAGCACCAATTTATTCGACATAATGTTTAAATTTACACGTTCGCTATCTTTTATTATGGCCTTCGTTGAAACAAAAAACCACATAAAGAGCCAAGTGATGTTAACAGTTAGTATAGAAAGAGGTAGTTTAATTGACTTTGAAACTACAGGTATACCCTTCAAAGATAGAGAACACGAAATAACGAGTTTTGGATATATAACTTCAAACAAGCTAGTAATAATAACTAGAAGAATTAAAGAAAAAGCACCATTTTACAGCGAAATAAAAGGTATCATCAAGAAACTTCCAAGACCTTTTTATGCATACAATGCAAAGTTTGAGAAAGACATGATGAAAGAAGAATTAAACTTATCTTTTGAAGAAAATGATTTCGTAGACTTACAATCTCCTTGGAAGACTAAAGCAGAAAGTATTGGTCTAAAGTGGCCAAAGTTAGACGAACTGATTTCAGAACCAGAAAAATACTTCGGAGATATGCGAGTAAGTGGAAAAGATTGCCCTGGGCTATGGAAAGGTTATCTAGCTACAAATAATGAAAACTTACTAAAAATGATTGCGCAACATAATTTAAGTGATCTTCTGAGGGAAGCCATACTGCTCTTGTTACATCCTCAGCTATATAAAAATAAGTAATGTTTCGCTTATACTGTGTCAAATTATCTGTATCTGTAGCCGTCTCTACAGGTTCTGTAAAAGAGGCATTTCAATC
>JBAMLO010000026.1:0-6513 GCA_039793485.1 Nitrososphaera sp.
TCCATAAAAATAGCTAGTGAGCTTAAATTTTCTAGCACTCCAGCGTATTCCTTAAGAGGACATCAACTAGGCTATAGACCAAAAACTAACGCCTACGATGCATGGTCCATAGAACAATTTGATCAATACATACGTGAGCTTGCCATCTTTGGCGCAAATAGTATTGAAATTTTACCACCAAGAACAGACGATGAACCAATAAACTCTTTGATGAAAGTTCCACCATTGGAAATGATGATAAAGCTTTCTCAAATAATCTCTTCGTATGGCTTAGATGTTTGGATATGGTACCCAAATATGTTTTCAAGCTCTGATTTTAAAAACGAAGAAGTTCTAAAAAAAGAATTAGCTGAAAGGGAGGAAATATTCAGTAAGCTTCCTAGGGTAGATGCTGTTTTTATTCCAGGCGGAGATCCGGGAGAACTTGGGGCTGATGAACTTTTTGAATGGGCTAGAGAGGTGGCAGAAATACTTAATAAGTATCATCCAAAAGCTAAAGTTTGGCTCTCCCCTCAGTTTCCAGAAGTCCCTTCAGATGAATGGTATGAGAAATTCTATGAGAACGTAAAGAAGGAGCCAGAATGGTTAGGTGGAATTGTTTTTGGTCCTAGAGTTAAAACTCCGTTGCAAGAACTGCGTAAAATTATCCCTAAGAAATATCCAATACGTCATTATCCAGACATAACTCACTCTATCATATGCCAATACCCTGTTCCAAATTGGGACTTAGCATTTGCTATAACCTTAGGTCGCGAATGCATTAATCCAAGGCCAAAGGCTATGAAACACATTCACAACTTGTTCGCACAGTATACTATAGGTAGTATTTGTTACTCGGAAGGAATAAATGACGATGTAAATAAGTTTATTTGGCTTGATCAGGAGTGGGATCCTAAAACTCCAGTTATAGAAACTTTAAGAGACTATGCTAGATTTTTCATTTGTAGTGAGTGGGCAGATGAAATAGCTCACGGTATTCTTGCGCTTGAAGAAAATTGGAATGGTCCTCTTATAGCCAACGACAACATAGAAGTTACTTTAAGACAGTGGCAAGAAATAGAGAGGCGCGTACCTCAGGACGTGCTAAAGAATTATCGTTTTCAGATGTGTTTGCTGAGAGCTTACTATGATGCTTACATAAAAAGACGTTTAATTTACGAAACAGAATTAGAAAAAGAAGCAATTGAAGTCTTAGAATCCGCTGAACGCTTAGGTTCATTAAAAGCAGTAGAAGAAGCTGAAAAAATTTTAACTAGAGCTTGGGAAAAACCAGTTGCTGAGAACTACTATAAAAAATGCGAAGAGTTGGCTGACGAACTCTTCAGGAACATTGGTGCTCAGCTATCCGTGAAAAGACATCAAGCTGCTAGTTGGGAAAGAGGGGCTTTCATGGATGACATCAATATGCCGCTTAACAATGCAAAATGGCTACTCGCTCATTTTAAAATTATTCGTAATGTAAGTGATGAAAATAAAAGACTGAAGCTTATTCACGATGTTATAAATAGAACAAATCCTGGACCTGGCGGTTTCTACGATGATTTTGGAAACTTTAGAAGTTTGCGCCACTTACCAAAACAAGGTAAAGAATGGATAGACGACCCAGGGTATCTCATGTCTGTGGGAATTACTTTTGCAACACCTTTACTTCATTCAGAAGAGTTAGAGCAAAAATATAATGGAATACCGTTAGCATGGGTTGGAAATATTGCTTCTCCTTATCAGGTTCCTTTAACAATTTATTACGACGATCTAGATCCCAATTCTTCGTACAACATTAGAGTAACATATATAGGTACATTCCTTTATAGTTCTTCAGAAGGAAAAATAAAGCTTATAGCAAACGAAAATTTTGTTGTTCATGATTTTATTGATGTTTTTGGTAAGTGTCTTACCTTAGAATTTCCTATTCCAAGAGAAGCAATTCGTGATGGAAAACTGAAACTAACTTGGATTTCAACTAAGAATGGTCGTGGAGTGAGAGTAGCAGAACTTTGGATAATAAAAAGCACTAGCTCATGAGGAAGCCTGCCATGTTTTTCTATACGATCTTCCCAGCGTCTTATTCTTAGTTTATAGTTTTACTTCATCAAATTTTAGTTGTTTTTACTGTTTAATACTTAGTGTTGTCATTATCTTGTTTTAAGCTATTTAACCCATCTTGTTTCATTTTTGGTAATTGCATTCTGACCTATGAAAGAGTTGTAACAACGATAGGTCTCATTGGTACTTACATTTTAAAGTAATAAAGTTTATATACTCCATAGTTCCAATCTGTGCACTAAAGACAATTGCTCGGTTCCGATAAAAAAATACAGAAGGAAGACAACCTGATATTAAATTTTTCCCTTGATTCACTTAAGGTCACTAGAAGTTTTGCCCAGTCTATATCTGCATTTAAGAGGTTGATAAAGTATCACAAAAAATACGTCCCATTCATAATCGCGACAATTGCGATATCAATTCTAAGAGCTTACCTCTTCACTTTAGAGCCAATATACACCTCTCTTATAATAGACAAAGTAATAGTTGGTGGTAATACGAGCTTACTTCTTCAGTATTTAATTATGATACTACTTGCTGGAATTGGATTTGGTTTTACAAACTTTCTTGTAGCTTCTATAAATGGCATAATGTCGCAACTTATAGTTAGAGACATAAGGTCTCATTATTATTCTTCGTTGCTCTCGAAGTCTTTTAGTTTTTATGATTCTAATTCCGTTGGAGACTTAATTTCTAGAGCTACCATGGATTTACAAGTAGTCGACTCATTCTTAAGAACATGGGTTAGCACAGTTTCAAATGCAGTGTTTTCTACGGTAATAATAGTGATAACCATGTACTCTATAAATCCAAGTTTAACTTTAATTTCTTTAATACCGATGCCGTTCATATTTTACTTTACAACTAAGCTTTGGGTTGAAACTATGCAACTATTTAGAAGAATGCAACTTCTTCTCGGAAAGTTGAGTACTTACATTCAGCAAAACATTGTGGGTATGAAAACGGTTAGGCTATTTCGAAGAGAAAAGGATGTAGTTGAGAACTTCAAGAGAGTTGAAAAATTTTACGTAGGTACAGCTATAGAGGCAGGAAGACTTCAATCTTTGTTTATGCCTCTTGGCCCCGCACTGCTGACGCTTGGAATAGCTGCAGTTTATGTTTATTCTGGGTATTCAATAGCTGTACTAAATTCTACGCTAACAGTAGGAGATGTTGTATTGTTTGCTAGGTTTATGCTTAGGCTAACATTTCCATTGAGAGACCTTAGTCAACTTTTAGGAACCTGGATGAACGCCTCAGCTGGACTAGAAAGGGTCTTTGAAAAAATCGATGTACCTGAAAGCGTGAAGGATCTTCCAGATGCTGAAGATATAAAGATAGAAAGAGGTGAAGTTGAATTTAGAAATGTAACATTTGGTTACGTAAAAGATAATCCTGTTCTAAAAGACGTTAGCTTTGTTGTAAAGCCTGGAGAAAAAATTGCGATTCTAGGCGCTACTGGTTCTGGAAAGACTTCTTTAATTTACCTAATCCCACGGTTTTACGACGTTGATTCTGGAAGCATACTTATAGATGGAGTAGACATAAGGAGATTTAAGCTTTCCTCTTTAAGGAGACAAATTGGACTAGTTTTACAAGATGTTTTTCTGTTCTCTGGAACAATCAGAGACAACATTGCATTTGGAAAGCCAGATGCTTCTATGGATGAAATCATTAAGGTTGCGAAAATGGCAAAGATTCATGACTTTATAGACTCTTTACCAGAAGGGTACAATACTCTTGTAGGAGAACGTGGAGTTACCTTATCTGGTGGTCAGCGTCAAAGAATAACGATTGCTAGAGCTCTCCTCGTGAACCCAAAGATATTGATCATGGACGATTCTCTATCCTTCGTAGATGCAAAAACAGAACAAGAAATTCAGTCTGCAGTAGAAGAAGCAATGAAGGGTAGAACAACTTTTATAATAGCTCAAAGACTTTCTACAATAAAAAATGCAGACAAGATACTAGTACTAGAAGATGGAAGAGTTGTTGAGTTTGGCACTCATGAAGAACTGTTAGCAAGGAATGGTACTTACAAAAAGATATACGAAACTCAATTCCTTAATAAAGAGGTACTAAGTGAAGAAATAGAAGGTGAGCTAGCTTAAATGTCTCAGTATGCTACTTTTTCATCCAAGCAAGAAGAGGAAAGAAAAAGAACAACTCCAGATATTGTTCTGATTAAAAGATTACTTTACTATGCAAAGCCATTCCGGAAGAATATGATAATTGCTATGCTTGCAATTTTCTTAAGTTCAGTTACTGGTTTGGTTTCTCCGTACATGCATAAGCTAGCAATAGATCAAATTATACAAACCAAGAATCTCTTTGGATTTTTCTGGTGGATTCCTCTATTTGTGTTAGTAGTGGTTGCAAACTATCTATTTCAGTATATTCAAATATACCAAATGAGAATTATAGGTGAAAATACCGTAGCAAGAATTAGAGATGAAATCATGGAAAAACTTCAAGTTATTTCACTTAGGTACTTTTCGGAAGGCGAAATAGGGAGAATATTGTCAAGGCCAATAAATGACGCAAACACACTTAGAATATTTTTAAGAGTAGGCTTTACAAGTATTCTTCTAGATACTTCGTCAATACTTGGTTCTCTGCTCATAATATTTCTGCTCGACTTTAGACTTGCATTGATTGCAGTCTCGATTTTACCTCTTGCAGTTGTAGTAGTTTGGTTCTTAGGAAGGTACTCAAGGTCTGCTTACAGAAAAGCCTTGAATGTTTTAGCAGGATTAACTTCTAGAATGCAGGAAGACTTAGCAGGAGTAAAAGTAATACAAGCATTCGTGCAGGAAAAGAGTGCACTCGAGGCTTTTGAGAAAAAGCAAGAAGATACTGTAAAAGCAAACATAAGAGCAATTTTAATTTCATCCTCCTATCAACCAGTTGTCATACTTATTAGATTAACAGGCACGTTACTTATTTTGTGGTATGGAACACAGTTTGTTTTAAGTGGAGCCATGAGCATCGGCACTTTAGTTGCTTTTACAGAGTATCAATTTTCTTATTTTATGCCTTTAGTTGACCTTATTGCAGTTTACGATCAGTACCAATCTGCATTAGCAGCAACGGAAAGACTTTTCGACCTAGTTGATACGAAAGTTGAAGTCTTAGAAGCTCCACCAGAAGAGAGGGTTGACTTAGAATGATAGAGGAAATTAAATTCGAAAATGTAACTTTTGGGTACACTTCTAACCTTCCAGTAATAAGAAACATAAGCTTCACACTAGAAAAAAATAAGAAATTAGCAATAGTTGGACCAACTGGAGCTGGAAAGAGTACAATAATAAACTTACTTATTAGATTCTATGACCCACAAGAAGGAAGAATACTAATAAATGGTTATGACATAAGAAAAATTTCTTTGTCTTCCTTAAGAAAAAACATAAGCGTAGTTCTTCAAGATTCATTTCTCTTTCCAGTTACAATAAGAGAGAACATAAGATTTGGAAACCCAGATGCTTCTGACGAAGAAGTAATAGAAGCTGCTAAGGCTATTGGTGCCCATAACTTTATAATGAAGCTTCCTGGAAATTATGACTACGTAATTCAAGAAAGTTCTTCGAACATCTCAATAGGCCAAAGACAACTGATTAGTTTTGCTAGAACTCTTCTTGCAAACCCTCAAGTATTAGTACTGGATGAAGCAACTTCCTCGATAGATCCTTACACCGAACTCATAATCCAGAGAGCTCTTAAAAAGCTGCTAAGAAACAGGATGGCAATAATAATAGCTCATAGGCTTTCTACGATTAGGTTATGCGATGAAATTTTAGTTATAAATAATGGAGTAATAGT
The DNA here is from genome assembly GCA_039793485.1 of Nitrososphaera sp. Classification (GTDB taxonomy): domain Archaea; phylum Thermoproteota; class EX4484-205; order EX4484-205; family JAAOZO01; genus JAAOZO01. Next base: position 5,863 of record JBAMLO010000026.1, read on the forward strand.
GGAAAGAGGTACTCATGAAGAGTTAATGAAGCTAGGAGGACTATACAGCGCCTTTTACAAACTTCAGTTTAGAGAAGAAACTGGAATTGAGACGAACGTTTGATAAAGTTCGTTTTTAAAGAGAGCTGTAGTAAAAAGGAAAGAGTTACAAGTAAAAACCCTATAAAAATTTCTTCACGTTTTTATCTCAAAGAAGCTTTGCAGTTGATAACGTGTTAGGGAAGTGTTGGTGAAAGATATACAAAACCTAACTTTGTTCTTCAAGAGCAGCTAAAAGATAACCGCCCCAATTGAGCTTCAGCTTCTGGAGTAGCATCTTCTTTAGTTGCTTCCCGCAACAAAACTTATTCACGTTTCTATCACCCTCCGTTCTCTTACTTGTAGAATTGGTTTATCTTCACTTGAACGTTTATAAATCTTTATTTTTAATTTCTCTAACTTTTATGCGCATTCTTCAAGGCTACCATAGTAATTCATGTACTTTTCTATTGCATTGCAAAGAGCATCCACGTTCTCAAGTGGAACATCTGGATATATACCTGCAGTTAGCATAAGTCCTCCTCTCTTAGAGCCAAGTCTAACTATGTACTCCCTTATTTTTCGCTCTATTTCTTCCTTAGTTCCAAAAGGTAAAAGATGTTGCCTATCAAC
>JBAMLO010000027.1:0-6390 GCA_039793485.1 Nitrososphaera sp.
ACTTACAAGGGTAAAGAATTTGTGGGGTTTAGCTTGATACGGCTTATGAAGACTTTCACTTAAACCTTAAATAAAGGTACCTTTAAGCCCATAAGTGATAGAACTAAAAAGGTAGAGAATACAAAAACTCTCTTTAAAATGAAGAACATAAAACCACAAAGAAAGGGAATTGAAAAGGAAATAGTTTACGATGCCTCACGATGGAAAATACTGAAAGAAAAAAGGAAAACAGCAGAAGAAATTTTGTCTAGCCTAACTGATGAGAATCTCGATGGTAGTGCGCATGGGAGTTTGGCAAGAGGGGACGTCGATGAAAATAGTGACGTCGATATCTACTTAGTTGAATATGTGCCATCTTACAAGATCGAGCTACTACTTGAAAAAAGAAACTACAAAGTTTATAAAAAGGAAATAATTCAGGCAACTCCAAAATCTTCACCTAAAGTCTATCTTTATCTTGACCCCAAAGAGGAGATAGTTTTGTCCTTCCCTTTAGCTAAGCTTATGAAAAACGAGTATGAATTCTACAAATTTGGGGGAACAATAAGCTATGAAGAAATTTTAGACAATAAAAGAAAAAAGGGTGTTGACAAACGATTAATGCTTATAGTTCCAACTGAGAAAGGACATATTGAATATTCTATTATAGGAAGAGAAAGTGAAGTGGCAAAAGAACTGGAGATATCGATCGATACTGTTTTAGAAAGAGAAAATGTGTTGCTGAAAAGAGATAAAATTGGAAGAACTGGAACCTTTCTAAAGGTCGAGGTATACGAAAATCAAACTGTGGAAGAAGTTGCTTTAAAACTTACTTCAACGAACTGGATGTTTAAGAAGGTAATGGAAGAACGAGGACAAATTTCTTAGTCTTAAGGATAAGCTTAATTACTCTCAGAACATAAATAAGAAAACATGAACTTGGAAGAAGCGAAAAGAGAACTAAAGGAGTATGGAAGCTTTGATGTAATTGTTGCAGGAGGTGGAACTGCTGGCGCAGTAGCAGCAATTGCTGCCACACGAAACGGAGTAAGAACTTTAGTTGTTGAACAGTTTGGATTTCTTGGTGGTAGTGAAACAGCTGCGCTTGTAGTTCCAATGATGCCAAACCACGTAAGAGGAGAACCACTAGTTAAGGGTATAAGTCAAGAAATACAGAAGAGGTTGCTAGACTTAGGATGCGCGGCAATAGATAGAGGAGGTAATGAAGGATGGTTTAATCCAGAAGCATTAAAATTTGTGCTAGAAGACATGGTACTGGAAGCAGGGGGAAAGATTCTGTACTATACTTTTGTAGAGGATGTTATTATGGAAGGTAATGAAGTTAAAGGAGTAGTGATAGTAAACAAGTCAGGAAGACAAGCAGTCTTTTCAAAGATTGTTATAGATGCAACTGGAGATGGAGACGTTGCAGCTCTAGCAGGAGTTCCATTTGAGTCTGGAAGAAAAGAAGACGGAAAGAGTCAACCAATGTCTTTAAGATTTATAGTAGGAAACGTTGACTTTAATAGGTTAAGCAAGTTTTTGCTTGAAAATGATAAAAGAAGTTATGTTGACCCACCTCTTATAGAGTTTGCAATGGTTCCAGGCAACAACTGGCCTCTTGAAAAATACTTTAAGGAAGGAGTTAAAGAAGGAATCTTAGAGGAGTCAGACATAGTTTACTTTCAAGCTTTTAGCATACCAGGGATGCCGGGGGTTGTAGCATTTAATTGCCCAAGGATAATTGGGGATTACAAAGGATTCAACGCCGACCACCTTACAGAAGCTACGATACAAGGAAGGAAGAGGATAAGTAGACTGTTTAATTTTTTAAAGAAGAAAATTCCAGGATTTGAGAATTCCTACCTAGCTTTAACAGCGCCAATGGTTGGAGTAAGAGAATCTAGAAGAATAATTGGAGAATATGTTTTAACGGCACAAGACTACTTTAATGCTAGAAAATTTGAAGATGCAATCTCTAGAAATAGGTATCCCATAGACATACACTTACCAACTGGTCCTTTACCTGGTGAAAGACATCTTGGCCCAGAAGAATACCACGAAATACCTTATAGATCTATCATTCCAATAAAAGTTGACAACTTAATAGTTGCATGCAGAGCCTTGTCTGCATCGTTTGAAGCACATGGTGCAGTAAGAATTCAGCCAAACATGAGAGCTATAGGACAAGCGGCAGGAGTTGCAGCAGCTCTTTGCGTAAAGAAAGGAATAAAGCCAAGACAACTGGATGGAAAGGAGCTTAGGAAAGTTTTAATTGAACAAGGAGCTTATCTTTAAATCCATTCTCTTGGATAACGCCAATCAGAACCTATATCTCTAAAACCAAGCTTGAAGACCTCTGGCAAGTTTCTCTTATGCTGAGTTTCTTTCACTCTATTAGTTACCATTTTAACTTTTTCTAGATCCACTTTTAAAGCGTTCGATATTTCCTCGTCAGACATCCATTTTTCAAACCTTAAGTACAGTATGGAGTCAATTAAGTCATAACTTAACATTAGCTCTCCTTCAGCTGTTTGGCCTGGCCAAAGCCTCGGAGATGGAGGCTTCTCTATGATTCTTCTTGGGACATTTAAGTATTGCGCAATTTTTCTTACCTGAGTTTTGTACAGGCCGCCTATCGGTAATACGTCTACGCCAGCATCTCCATATTTTGTAAAATATCCAAGCAGTATCTCACTCTTGTCGCCTGTTCCTATTACCAACCCATCATGAATTCTTGCTTTGTGATGAATTATTATCATCCTTGTCCTAGCCATTAGATTTCCCCTAGCCAACTTATCATACTTTCCAGCCTTTTGCTCAATAAGGTTTACTATATCAGTGATGTCGATAATTCCCCAGTTTTCTTTAGGAATTTCAAGCATCTTAATTAGTTCAAAGGCGTCTTCCATGTCTTCCTTTGGAGTTGACTCCGACGGCAAAAGGTAAACAAAAGTACTTTCCTTTCCCAATGCTCTTACCGTTATACATGTTGTGACTGAAGAGTCTAGTCCTCCAGAGAGCGCAACAACTCCATTCCTTTTCTTAGCAAACTCGTGCACGTACCATCTCAATCTTTTTGCTAGGTATTCAACAATTTTTTCTTCATCTATATTCAAGAAGTTCATAGTTCAGATAACCTCCTATGAATATCTCTAGCATGCTTCTTAAACGAACCAAACCTTCTTGCTCTTTTTATACTCGTTAAGTCTAGATCATAAGTTATGAAGTCTTCTTCGTTTGCTTTTGCAGAAGCTACTACTTCTCCTTCCGGACTAACTATCATAGACCCTCCCCAGAAAAATTCTTCATCTTCAGGGCCAACTCTGTTTGCAAAAACTACGTAGGAAGCATTTTCTACGGCTCTCGTTTTTAGTATTGCCTCCCATATTAAGCTTATAGGAGGTTTTCCGTTAACTAGATTATAGAAGTTTCTTGCTGGACTACTTGCTGGAATTAAAATTAGATCTGCGCCAATCCTAGCTAACAACTCGGCAGGCTCTGGATGCCATGCGTCTTCGCATATAATTGCTGCTACATTTACTCCACCTACAGAAACTGTTTTTAAGTTGTAAAAGTATTCCGGGCTTACTTCAGAGAAGTACCTTCCCTCTTCAAAAAGACCATAAGTTGGAAGATAAATCTTTTGATAAATTTGCTTTATTTTCCCTTCTCCAAGAATTGCTGCAGAGTTGTAGTACAACCCAATTCTTGGCTCATATATAAAACCAACCAACATGTGAATTTCTTTGAAAAGAGAAGAAAGGTCACTAAGAGCCTTAGTTGATTCTGCAGATAGCTCGAAGTACAAGTCTTTTAGGTTGTAACCAGTTAACGAAAGTTCTGGAAAAACCAACAAGTCAACGGATTTTGACTTTGCTTTTTCGATTGCTTCTGCGTGTTTTTTTAAGTTTTCTTTTACGTTTCCAAGTTTAGAAGAGATTTGCGCAACGCCTACCCTCAATCTATCTCTTACCACAAAAAGATTGTATTTAAAACTTTTAAAAGGAAACGCAAGGAAAAGGGATTCGCTAACTTGCTCTTACTAAATATTTTAAAAGTATAGACTTAGCAAATTTTAACGATGAACGTAAAGGAATTCGAAGGACCTCGCGAATCAATCTACGTTTTGGGAGATGAGCTTGTAGTCACGATTTCATTTAACGATACAAAAACCAGAAGAAGCCTTCCGAATGAATGGGTTTATGTTTTAAAAAGACAAGAAATTGAAGACGTAGTGCTTGAAGACAACACCTTAGTGCTATGCACAAAAGATAAAAGACAAACAAGAGTAATGTTGTTTGAAGCAGACAAAGCTTTTTTAACAATAAGGGAGTGGATGAAAAAGGATGAGTAACATAAGAACTAGAATTATCAAAATTAACTCCGTCTTTCCAGAAGAATCTAAAATAAAAGAAGCTGCTGAAGTTATAAAAAGAGGAGGACTTGTAGCATTTCCTACGGAAACTGTTTACGGACTAGGGGCAAACTGCTACAATGAAAGTGCAGTACTTAAGATATTCATAGTAAAGGGAAGACCTCCAGACAACCCTCTGATTGTTCACATTTCCAACTTTGAAATGCTTAAAGAAGTATCTGAGGAAATTCCAGACTTAGCATACAAAGTAGCGAATGTTGCGTGGCCTGGACCAATAACAGTTGTAATGAAGAAAAGCAAAAAAGTTCCTTATTCTGTTACAGGAGGACTAGAAACTGTTGCAGTTAGAATGCCAGCACACCCTGTTGCCCTTAATCTAATTGAGGAATCGGGAGCTCCAATTGCAGCTCCTAGTGCAAATTTGTCAGGAAGACCAAGCCCAACCAACGCAATGCATGTCATTACTGACCTTTTGAATAAGGTAGATGTCATAATCGATTCCGGAGAAACATTTTTTGGAGTTGAGTCTACCATAATAGATGTCACTAGAGAGCCCCCAATACTTTTAAGACCAGGACCTTTTACTGTTGAGGAACTTCAAGAAAAAATTGGTATAAGAGTTGAAGTCCCAAAAGTTGCAAGAGGTATTTCAGAAGCAGAAAAGGCATTAGCTCCAGGAATGAAGTACAGACACTATGCTCCAAAAGCTAGAATGATCTTGGTTACTGGAAAAAGTTTAGAAGAAATCGTTAGAAAAGTTGTTGCTGTGTTAAAAAGAGAACGCGCCAAGAGTATCGTTCTAGCTACTGAGGAAACGATGAAGTACTACGCTCAAGAGAAAATAGATGCAATAAGTTTAGGAACTAGAAAGAACCTATACAGTGTAGCAAAAAACCTATACAGCAAGTTAAGAGAATGTGATGAAAAAGAAGTTGAACTGATAATATGCGAGAGTTTTGAAGAAAGGGGCATTGGACTGGCAATAATGAACAGACTTAGAAAAGCCTCTGGAGGAAAAATAGTCTAACATTTGTGCTACTTAAGCAGGTACAAGAGACTACGTGGCTCAAGAACTTAAATAGCGTTAACTACTTAAATTTTCTAAGCGTCTAAAGAAAGCTTAAAAACAAACCAGAAAAATCAAAGCGGCTTATGAGTAAGTTTGAAGCTGTAATATTTGATGTAGATGGAACCTTATTTGACTCAAGAGAAGCTTTCTACACGATGGTTTACGAAGTTTCTAAAGTGCTTGGATGGAAACAGCCTGAGAAAGATAAAGTAGTTAAGTTGATTGGGTTACCAAACCACGAAATTTCAAGAAAGTTAGTTTCAATGATTAGTTCTAGTGTAAATTCTGACTACGAAATAAAAAGGTATGAAGAGTTAGTGGCAAAACTATGGGAGCCTTACTACTTACCAAAGTACGTGAAGCTCTACCCAGGAGTTAAGGAAACCTTAAGCTACTTAAGGGGAAGAGGAATAAAGATGGCAGTAGTAAGCAACGGAAGCAAGAGCGAAATTCCAAAATATCTTAAAAATGGCGGAATTTATGAATTTTTTCAAGCAATAATAACAGCAGACGACGTTAAGGAACCAAAGCCAGCTCCAGAGCCTGTTTTAAAAGCATTAAGAGAACTTAACGTAAGTAAAGAAAGATGCCTCATGATAGGCGATACCCTGATTGACGGAATTTCAGCTAGAAGGGCTGGAGTAAAAGTTGCGCTTCTAACGTGGGGGATTGAAAATGAAGAAGAAATAAGGAGGTTTAACCCAGATTATATCCTTAGTAAAATAGAGGATTTGAAGGAGTTAGTCGCTGACCCATAACTTGTCTTTGAAGCTTGCGCTAACCACATTTCCTCGCTAAAAGCCATGAAATTCTTCAATCTCCACGTAGGTCTGTCGAAAAGTTTTTGACATGCCCACGACTAGAGTCGGGATATTTTTGTTTCTAGGATGCTCATTGTTCCATTGTTCATAGAGCTTTTGCCCTTCCAATTCATTCCATTCCACCTTAGAAGCAGAGGACGTGC
>JBAMLO010000028.1:0-26088 GCA_039793485.1 Nitrososphaera sp.
CCCACCTTCATGGGCTTCCCCGCACAGGAAACAAGAAGCAAACAATAGCTTAAAAACTTTACCCCGTCCCTTCTAGGGCGAGGCTTGTCCTTTGTTGTAAACTCATCCTCAATTCAATACCTATAAATTACTAACTTTTTGAAAGGGATTTCTTTTGTAATTATTGTCGTTAAGTTAAAGTGTTGTTTGATGTGGAATTGGTTTTTTAAGTTGACAATGACGAAGGACAACCCTCGCCCTTCAGGGCGGGGAGGGGGTCAGATACACTATAGTAGGCGTTCTGCGAAGAGAATGTCTACTTGCTTGGTGTAACGACTTAGAGGAGCTGAGATTAGAAGTGGATTCAGCGAAAGAGTTCTAAGACCTATGGAACTGCTTCTAGTGCGAGGCAAAAGTTTTGAAACTTTCGAGGATTCTGCTCATAGTGAAACTCGTAATGCTACAACAAAAAGACTTTTAAGTGATTTTTAGCAAGTTATGGAGAGCTAAATTGCGAATTCTTCAGCTCCATGTTGACAGTTTTGAATATGAGCCAATAAAAAAGGAAATAGAAAGTGCAGAGGAGCTTATTGACAAGTCCCCAAAGAGTTTCAAAGACATAGTTGTCCTCTTTGTCTCTGTAGAGAAGGACGACACTCAAGATTCTATTGGTAGCGCAATAGAAAGCATTAAAAAATCTCTAGAGGAACTAAAAGTTAACAGCGTTCTGCTTTATCCTTACTCACACTTAAGTAACGAGCTTGCGAGTCCTACTCAAGCCAAGCTTATTCTTAAAACTTTAGCCGAAGAGCTAAGAAACTCTGGTGTCAGCGTTGAGCTTGCACCTTTTGGATGGACAAAAAGGTTTTCAGTAGCAATAAAAGGTCATCCGCTTGCAGAGCAGCTTAAAACTATTAAAGGAGCTCACGACGAAGAAGGCCCAGTTACTACTGCAGTTGTTGCAGAAAGGAAGTTAAAGTCCTACTGGTACATAATGGATGAAAGTGGAGCCTTAATACCAATAGAGCAGTTTGATTTTTCGTTGCACGAGAACTTAAAGAAGTTCATGCAGTATGAAGTTTCTAAGTCGAGAGTAGTAACTCAAATTCCACCCCATGTTCAACTCATGCAAAGGCTTTCCATTGCAAGCTACGAAGAAGCTTCAGATGCTGGAAACATGAAGTGGTATCCAAAGGGAAAACTCATTAAATCTTTGATAGAAGAATATGTTTCTTCAGAAGTTTCAAAGTATGGGGCACTTGAAGTTGAGACTCCAATAATGTACAGCATAAACCATCCTGCCTTAGAATCCTACTTGAATAGATTTCCAGCTAGGCAGTACATAGTTAAGTCTGGAGATAAAGAGCTTTTCTTAAGATTTGCAGCATGCTTCGGTCAATTCTTAATGGCTTCGCAGGCAATAATATCTTACAGAAACTTACCACTAAAACTTTACGAGCTAACGAAGTATTCCTTTAGGAGGGAGAAGAGCGGAGAAGTTGTAGGGTTAAGAAGGCTGAGAGCTTTTACTATGCCAGACTGCCATGCCTTTGTAAAAGACATAGAGCAAGCAAAGGAAGAAATGAAAGTTAGGTTCAACCTTATACTTAACGTTATAGAAGGGCTTGGTGTTGGCAAGGAGAACGTTGAAATGGCTATACGCTTTACTAAGGACTTCTATGAAGGAAACAAAGACTTTGTCGTTTCTTTAGTAAAAAGGTTCGGAAAGCCTGTCCTTGTTGAAATGTGGGAGGAAAGGTTCTTCTACTTCGTCTTAAAGTATGAATTAAACTTTGTTGATAACTTAGGAAAAGCTTCAGCTCTTTCTACTGACCAAATAGACGTTGAAAATGGAGAAAGGTTTGGAATTACTTTCGTAGACGAAGATGGAACTAAGAAGCATCCAATAATTCTTCACATGTCTCCAAGCGGTGCAATAGAGCGTGTTATCTATGCACTATTAGAAAAAGCTTACGCTGACCATGAGAAAGGAAAAGTTCCAGAACTTCCTCTTTGGCTTTCCCCAACCCAGGTAAGGTTCATACCTCTATCGAAAGATTTTGTAGCACATGCTTTAAGCTTCGCGGAAGCTTTAAGTGAAAGGAAAATTAGAGCAGACGTAGATGACCGAGACGAAACCGTGCAAAAAAGGATAAGAGAAGCAGAAAGAGAATGGATAAGGTATATCGTCGTGGTAGGTGAAAAAGAACTTAAATCAGGAAAACTATCTGTAAGAAATAGATTAACTGGAAAAATAAGTGAGCTAAGCTTAGATGAGCTGGCCACTCAGATACTGGAGGAAACAAGGGATAAGCCCTATAAGCCACTACCTCTTCCAGTTTTGCTATCCAAAAGACCAATTTTCTAGATTCGTAAGTTCTTCACTAGTTTTAGGAAAAGTATAAAAATACTTCTTATTTTAACCTAACATTATGCTAAAAGTTCTAACGTCTGGGTTTATGGTTGCGGACATAATTGCAGCGGACTTGCCTAAGATTGCAGAGCCTGGACATCTTGTCTTTGCTCCTAAGGGAATCAAGCTAACCATAGGAGGACATCCTTGTAACGTTTCAATTGACCTAATTCAACTTGGTTTAGAGAAAGGCTCTGTTGGAGCTGCAGGCGCAGTTGGAAAAGATGCTTTTGGTACATTTATAAAGAATACCCTAGAAGAAAAGGGAGTGCTTACGTATCTTACGCAGCTAAGTGAAGTTGGAACAACAAAAAATGTTGCTTTAGTTGTAAAAGGAGAAGATAGGAGGTTCCACGTTGACCTTGGAGCAAGTTGGTACCTTGATCCAGAGATTGTAGCGAAGAAGGTACTAGAACTAAAGCCAAAGGTTGTTTACACTGCCTCTGGGATCTGCGGAAGGTTTGACGAAAGGCTAAGTGATGTCCTGAAGGCAGCAAAAAAAGTTGGAAGCTTAACTTTTGTTGACATGATAGAGCCTTATGGAAAGTCATGGGACTATATCGTTGAACACCTGGAGTATGCTGATTTTTTCCACTGTAATGATATTGAGCTAAGAAATATATTTAAGGTAGATAGTCTCGAGTCTGCTTTAAGGGCTGCGAACAAAAAAGTTAATGGAATAACGTTTGTTACTTTAGGCGGAAAAGGAGCTATGGCTACCTTAAAGGATGGAAAAGGCATAAGGCAGAAAGGATTTAACGTTGAGGTTGTTGATCCAACAGGCGCTGGAGATGCTTTCAGTGCTGGCATTATCTACAGTTTGCTGGAAAGGATAAGCTTCAAAGTTCCATCTAACATAACGATTGAAGAATTAAAAGAACTCCTAATGTTTGGTCAAGCTGCAGGTGCTGCATGTGTAACTGGCATTGGAACAACGACAAGTGTTAATCAAGAAAATGTTGCATCAATTTTAAAACTTCAAGGAAAGCATGTTCTTGAATCTACGGAATTCTTTCAGGTATAGGCAAAAATATCAAATAAAAGTTAAAGTTTAAATAAATAAGAAGTAGTAAGGCATATGTGAACAACTATGGTAAAGATAGCTGTAATTGGAGCTGGAAGCTTGGCATGGTCAACAACATTAGTTCGGGACCTCTGCTTAACCCCAAGTCTAAAGAACTCTACAATTAGCTTTGTAGACATAAACGAAGAAAGACTCAACTTAATTTACGCTTTCGCAAAACGCTATGCTTCAGAAGTTAAGGCTGAACTAAACTTTGAGAAAACTACAGATAGAAGAGATGCAATAAAGGGTGCTGATTTCGTCATAAATACTGCAATGGCTGGAGGTCATAGCTACTACGAAGCAATGCGTGAGGTTTCAGAAAAGCATGGCTACTATAGAGGAATAAACAGCGTAGAATGGAACATGGTTTCCGACTACCATACAATATGGGGCTACTATCAGTTCAAGCTTGCTTTAAGTATAGCTAAAGACATAGAAGAGCTAAGCCCAGAAGCTTGGCTTCTTCAGCTAGGTAACCCTGTTTTTGAGCTTACTACATTGATAAGTAGAGAGACAAAAACTAAGGTTATTGGACTTTGTCATGGTCATCTAGGCTATCAGGAAATAGCAAAAACTTTAGGTTTAGACCCAAGAGAAGTTGAGTTCGAAGCCATTGGTTTTAATCACGTCATTTGGTTAACTAAGTTTAAGTATAAAGGAGAAGACGCTTATCCTCTAATAGATGAGTGGATCAAGAACAAGTCTCAAGAGTATTGGAAGAGGTGGCGAGAAGAGCAAGCAAATCCCTTCGACATACAGATGTCTCCAGCTGCAGTAGACATGTATAAGACTTACGGCCTATTTCCTGTTGGAGACTCAGTAAGGGGTGGAACCTGGAAGTACCATTGGAACTTAGAAACTAAGAAGAAGTGGTTTGGGCCTATTGCTGGTCCGGACTCTGAGATTGGTTGGGCTATGTACTTAACGTTTCAAAAGTTTAGTCTTGGCAACATAGTTTCAGCGATAAAGAATCCAAAAGTTCCACTGACAAGCGTAGTTCCTCCAGAGATAAGTCAGGAGTCTGTAGTTCCAATAATAGAATCAATAGCTTTTAACAAAGAGGGAACTTATCAGGTTAACGTGCTAAACAAAGGCGTTATAAGTAGCTTGCCAGACGACATCGTAGTTGAAGTTCCTGCAAAAGTAGATGGAAAAGGCGTTCATAGGATAAGCGTTGAAAAGCTACCAAGGAGTGTAGTTAACTACGTACTTTATCCTAGGATGATGCGTGCAGAATGGGCCTTAGAAGCATTCTTAGAAGGAGGAAGAGAAAAGTTGTTCGAATGGCTTATAGTAGACCCTAGAACAAAATCTACTGAGCAAGTAAATCAAGTTATCGACGCAATTCTTTCTATTCCTGGAAACGAGGAGATGGCGAAACACTATAGGTAAAGCTTTTTTACTTTTACTTATTCCTTTAAAATTTACTTACGACCGCAGAAGTATAATGCTTCCAGATAGCATAATGAGCGCAGCTAACGTTTTCTTCACATAATCTTTCTCGTTAAAAAATACGAATCCAAGTACTGCGATAAGTAGAGGTCTCATCATTTGTATTGGAACTACAAGACTTGGGCTTGAAAGCTGAAGAGCCTGAGATATGCTGACCGTACCAACTATAAGAAGCACAGATATTAAAACAATATAAAAATTTATAACTTTCAAACCTGTCTTTTTCTTATTTCTTAAGTATAACGGAAGGTATGCTAAGCACATTCCAAGCATTAAGAAAAATGCATAATCATAAGGTTTAATAGATTTCAAAGCCATCTTATCTGCTATAGAGGACAAAGCGTAAACTGCTGCCATTATAGTCATGTACAGCGGTGTCTTTGATTTTTCTATCGCTATAATGAGTCTCTTTACATCTACCTTTAGGTTTATCAAGAAAGCTCCAAGTGTTATTAAGGTTGCACCTGTAACGATGCTTGTACTAATTCTCTCGCTAAAGAATACGATACTAAACAAAACTGCAAACAATGGGCGTATGCTGTCTAATGGGCCAACTATAGACAGTTCACCAGTTTCCAAAACCTTTATATAGATATAAACTCCAATAGAGTTCAGTACAATAGAAATTAACAGGTAGCGCAATGCATACATATCTACAGAAAATGTACCCACACTCATGTAATGCGCTACAAATACTGTAGCGTAAATAATGCTTGAGAGGAGAGACGTTGAAAATGCTAAGCTTACTGCATCTATTTTGAGTTTACTGGTTACAACTTTTATCATTAAAGCTATCAAACTGGTAGAAATCACATTTATAATAGCAAAGAAAAGCCAGTTCATATAAGTTCACTTTGTTTTCCTGAGTTCAATCCTATAGCTAAAAGGTAGCCTCCTCTAATATTTAAGAATTTTATAGACCTAAGAGGTTTTTCAAAAGGACTCAAAATTACCAATAGGATTCTGCACACAGTTTTATACTTCTCTCGCAAAACTCTTGGCATTGGTATAATTGGCACTCCCACGATCTTCTTTATAGTTAATCCTTGCGATTGAAGGCAAAGTTTTAATTCATCATATGTAAAGAGATGTTGATAAAGTCTAAGTTGTTTACTTTCAAACTCAAAATCCCACTTCCTCTCTTTATGTTCATCGCGCATTCTTGAACTTTTAAATAGACTTACGCTATCCCAAAAGGATCTGCTTCCTCCTCTAAGGTAGTTGCTTACTCCTACTATCACTTTACCTCCAACCTTTGTAACTCTTGTGATTTCTGCTAAAGCTTTTTTGTGATCAGGTAGGTGGTTTAAAACGCCAAACAACGAAATAACACTTGAAAACGTTGAATCTCTAAAGGGTAAGTTTGCAACATCTGCTATTACTATGTCTATACTTTTGCCAATTATCTTTTCTGTTTTTATTTTATTTCTTCCAGCTGTTATCATTCCCTTAGATATGTCTAAGCCTACAACTTTATGCCCTTTCTTAGCCAAGTAGATCGTCCAGTGCATCGTACCACAACCCGCATCAAGTATAAACTTATCGGAAGTTATTTCGTTGTCTATGATTTCAGCTATTATTTTCTGTCCGTAATGGTAGTAAGGCGAAGCGTTACTATCGTAATAAAATTTATCATAGAACGCACCTATGGCATCATAAAACTCTTTAACCTGTTTTTTTATTTTCTTCTGGTGTCACCAAAGGCGACCTCGTTTTAAGAATGGCATAAGCAATTTATAAGTTTTTTGTAAAGCTGTGCTCTGCTAACTTAAGGTTTTTCTAGATCAAGGTTGTCTTTTTCCGTGTTCTTTGACTAGATTTCAGAGGGAGAGAACTTATGCGCATAGTAGTTCTCTATGCTCTTTACTTAGTAACCTCTAACTTTCTAGTACTAGAAATTCCTATGAAGCTAAGTTTTTCTTAAGAAGCTTAGTTAAGCTCTGTTGAAGACATACTGTTTGGAGATGGTTTAACTTATTTCCCTTGTTTAATCAAGAAGGAGGAATAACTTAATTCAAAATAGGGACTTAAGGTTCCTTAAGTTTTATCTAACGTTTTTCGGTATATTTCTTCTGTCTTCTTAGCTATGACCTCCCAAGAAAATTCATTTTCAGCCACTCTTCGAGCGTTGTATCCTATTTTCCTTATTTTCTGTTCATCACTTAACAATTCAAGAAGAGCGTCTGCTAATTCCTTAGGATTCTCTGGTTTAACTAGTTTCCCAGTTAATCCATTTTTAACTACTTCGGGGATGCCTCCAACTTCGCTAGCAACAACTGGCTTTCCAGTAGCCATAGCTTCCAAAGCACTTATCCCAAAAGCCTCAGCTCTCGATGGTAGAGCGCACACATCAGCAGCTGCATAGTAATATGGCATCTTATCATGTGGTATGAAGTCTGTAAAAACTGTTACGTCACCTATGCCTTTTTCTTTGGCTAAAGTGGCTAGACGTTCTTTCATTTCTGGAGGGTCTGCACTACCAACTAGCATTAACTTAATGTTTGAAATAGATTTTCTAATTATAGATACTGCTTCTATCAATGTATCTAGGCCTTTCTCATATGCTAACCTGCCTGCAAACATTATTAGTTTGTCGGTCGTTGATATTCTATAGCGTGATCTAACTTTGTTTCCGTTAACTCTTGGATTAAACATATTCGTGTCTACACCATTCGGAATGGTAGATATTTTGTCATAAGGTATCGTAAATTTTTCATGAAATTTTTTCGTTATAAAGCTTGAGACAGAAATTATATGATCCGCGTACACACAAGTTTGTACTAATCTTCTTGCTAAGTTTACATCAAATGCCGTCTGTGGATGATAGTTTGGATTTTTGTATGAGGTCTACTTCTATTCCATGGCTCGTTGCTATAAGCGCTCCTCCTACTAACCATTTAATTTGAATACCTGCTAAAAAGTTAAATCCTAAATGCTGTGTGTGAATAATATCTATTTTCTTAATTTTTGCTATTTCTAACGACTTCTTCACATAAAGTCTTATTCCATCAGCTAAGTCTTCTACAGATGCTGGTTCATATGCGTGTGAGTTACGAGTTGCTTTTATAAAAACTACTGGATGGTTTATTCGCACATTAACTTTATGACTTATGACCCCCTTTACCGAGCCTTTTCTATAAATAAGATGAACTTCATGACCTAACTTTGAAAGTTCTTGAGCTAAGTGCGTTGTATGAATAACACTTCCTCCGTGATAACTCATATCGGCTGGAGGAAGCATAAGTATGCTTAAAGTGTTAGACATTTTTAACGTTGATACTGCTTTAGAAATATTTAAGCCTTTTCTAACTAGCGATAACTCTTATTTTTCTTACTCATAGACCTTGATACTTTGTAGTCATCTGTACGTAGTCAAAAGATATTTTTTTCTTCCATAACCCTAACTTCAAACTTAGCCAAATAAGAAGCAAAGGAGAAATTTAAGGATGAAAATGTTACAGTTGAAAAGCGACAGTAAAAATTCTCCTCATTTTTCCTCTTTAATCTTCCTGGCAAGTGTTTTACCTAAGTCGACTATTTGTGCTATATCCTTGTCTATAGGCGGACCATTTATTTCCAGCGTTCCAACGACCTCAATTCTTGTTCCCTCAAGTAGTTCTTGAATATGTTTTACAGCCCCTCCGCTCCATCCATAAGAGCTCAATATGACTCCAAACTTTAGTGGTGGCTTCAGGACTTTAACTAGGTAAGCGGCGTATACAGCTAGTGGGTGTGCACCACTTAAAACTGTTGGAGTACCCAAGACAATGGCTTTAGAATCTACTAAGTCTTTCGCTATATCCCCAATATTGCTTGAAACGAGATTGTAAAGCGCTACTTCTATACCTTCTGATGCTAATGTTTCTGCCATCGGCTTTATCATCTCCTCTGTGCTGTTCCACATTGTTACATAGATTATAATCACCTTCTCTTTTGTTTCCCCGCTCGCCCACTTGTGATAAGCGTTGAGGATATGCTGTGGCTTTCTGTGAACCGGACCATGGCTTGGTGCTATCATGCTAATTTTCAAGCCCTTTATTTTTTCAAGGGCCTTTTGAGCCATAACTCTAAAAGGCATCATTATTTCGCCCCAGTAACGTTGAGCATGAGCAACTAAATCTTCAGTTTTATCTTCATACAACTCTTCTGCTAAATGGGATCCAAAGAAGTCACATGAAAACAATATCTCGTCTTCTTGTAAGTAAGTGAACATAGTTTCTGGCCAATGAAGCATTGGGGCTTCAATAAACTGGAGAGTTTTGCCTCCTAAATTTATTGTTTCTTGATCTTTAACCACTATTATACGTTCTTCTGGAACTTTATAAAATGTTTGAGCCATCCGTACGCCTTTTCCTGTTGCCACCAGTTTAGCTTTTTTGTTTATTGCCATCATGTGTGGTATAGCCCCTGCATGGTCTGGCTCAGCGTGGTTCATTATTATGTAATCAATTTCACTTGGATCAACAATCTTACGTATCTTCTCTTCTAATTCTTTTTCAAAACCTGGATTTACGGTGTCAATTAACGCTTTTTTGTCCCTTCCTATTACCAGATAAGAGTTGTAACTCGTTCCTTTCGGTAGTTGAATCAGCGAGTCAAAAATTCTGCGGTTCCAATCTCTAACTCCAACCCAATACACGCTTTCCGAGATTTTTTCACGTTTCTCCAACTCATGGAAGTTAAACCTCAGTTTGATTTTATAACTTCAACAGAGTATATCTTTAAGTCTTTTCGCAATTCTCTAAAAAATATTGATTTGCAGGCATAAAAACGTTAAAATGCTTAGAGCTTTTTGTATACTTTTCCTTC
This sequence comes from Nitrososphaera sp., assembly GCA_039793485.1. Lineage (GTDB taxonomy): Archaea > Thermoproteota > EX4484-205 > EX4484-205 > JAAOZO01 > JAAOZO01. Next base: position 9,720 of record JBAMLO010000028.1, read on the forward strand.
CTTCATTACAAAGGTAATGTTGTTATTATCTAACAATGTTTCTATCTTTTCGACAGGATTTTCTTTAACCACTATAAGGTCCGCAAAGTAACCCTTCTTTACATTTCCTATCTTGCCTTCAAGCCCACATGCTTTTGCATTGTTGATAGTTGCAGCTTCAAGAACCAACCATGGGTCTAACTTAGCATCCTTAACTAAAGTTACTAATTCTCTTGAGTTAGTTCCCATCTTCGTTAGCTTTGAACCCATAAAGTCCGTACCTAATCCAATCTTTACTCCATTTGAGACCAAGAATCTTATGTTCTTTATGTAGTCGTTCATTGCTTCTATAGCTTTTTCAACTGCCCACTTTGGATACCCTGCCTTTTCTCCTACTTCTGCAATAGTTTTTGCGATAGTTAAAGTTAGTATGAATACTGCATCTTTTTCTTTTCCAAGCCTTACCGTTTCTTCGTCAGGGTAAATTGCATGCTCAATTGTTTTAACTCCCGCCTTTAGAGCATTGTTTATTCCTTCTGTTCCTTGAGCATGCGACGCAACATAACTGTTTACGTGACTTGCCTCTTCAACTATTGCTCTTATTTCTTCTACCGTAAACTGTGTATTCTCTGGCTTATCCTTTTGGCTCATAACTCCTCCCGTTGTACAAATTTTTATGAAGTCTGCACCTTCTCTGAAAGCATGTCTTGCAGCCTTTCTGCATTCTTCAACACCATCGCAAATTAAAGTGGCACCTCTTCCAGAAGTTCTTGCGTCGACCCACTCTTCCGGTATGCTATGGAAATCGCCATGTCCAAAAGTTTGAGTAAGTATGAAAACTGAAGTAAGAATTCTTGGTCCAACAGCTTCGCCTTCTCTTATTGCTTCTCTAACGTGAACAGCAGCAGAACTTCCACAATCTCTAACAGTAGTATAGCCTGCATCTAACAATGCTTTTGCATCGTTTGCTGCTCTTATTATTTTTAGTCCATCAGGCACGATTAAACTTTCTTCTATATAGTTTTCACTTCTGCCTCCCATCAAATGAAGGTGTGCATCTATTAGTCCTGGCATAAGGTAGCCTTCCTCAAATTCTATTTTTTGAGCCTCTTTAGTATCTATTGAGTTTAACTTTCCAACTTCTTTTATTTTTCCGTCTTCTACTAGAACTTCCATGTCGTTTAAGATTTTCTTATTCTCTATGTCTATGAGTTTTGGAGTTTTTAGTAAGATCGCTGTCATAGGACTACAAGCATAAAAACAATTATATAAACATTTTCTTTTTTCTCAATCTCTTTATTAAAGCAATAAATAAACTTTTTTGATAAATGCGTAAACTTTATATTTTAACTTAAGCAACTTTATCTTGCAAGAGGACTTCCTGTGCAAGCGGGGGATGAACTTGCACTAATTGAAAGCTTAAGTATTTCGACAATTAAAATTAGATTAGGGCTGTTACTTGGGACATGTTGCCAGGTAAGCTGCATAAACATAGCCCGTAGGTAATGAGCTCTACGAAATGGTGAAGAAGCTGTGAATCCCACAAACCAGCAGATGAGGATAGATGTAGAACCTACTCTGAATGCTGGAAGTTCCATTCTTAAGGGCTGGGTAGCTCACCGTAGAACGTTGTTAGCTTGAAGCTCTCATTAATGAGCTTAAGACCGATGAACATTTAAAAAATGCCGAGAGCAATTGCATCTGGCTACACAGATCGAGAAAGAAGTAAACCTTAGTTAAAAACAATAACAAAAGTAATAGAACCAAAAAATCCTAAAACTTTTCAAACAAGTGACAAGCAACTTTATGTTCGTTAGATGCATTATAGAGCTGTGGTTCTTCCGTTTTACATTTTTCTTGGGCAAAGGGGCATCTTGTTCTGAATCTGCAACCGCTTGGAGGGTTGATTAAACTTGGAAGTTCACCCTGTATGTTTACGTGAATCTTTGGCTTTGGTATGTTGGAAGTTGATGCGCTTAAAAGCATCATAGTGTAAGGATGCTTAGGATTTTGAAAAACTTCTTCTGTCTTGCCTTCCTCCACAACCTTTCCAGCATACATTACAACAACTCTATCACTTATATGCCAAACTCTTCCAAGGTCGTGGTCGATTAGTACATAAGTATAGCCTTTCTTTTCCTGAAGGTCTAATAATAAGTTTAGAATCTGTGCTCTTATCGAAGCATCTAAGGCTGATACAGGCTCATCTAAGATTATTACCTCTGGTTCTGCTGCTATAGCTCTAGCTATAGCTACTCTTTGTTTTTCTCCACCAGAAAGCTCATGAGGATATTTGGTTACATATGCTGGATTTAACCCAACAGTCTCCAACGCTTCTGCAACAGACTCTAAGCTTTTTTCGTCCATTGCTTCTGAAACTATATCATAAATTTGCCAAGATGGATCTAAGGAAGAGTCTGGATTCTGAAAGACCATCTGAACCTTTCCACGAAAGCCGTTAAAGCTGGAGCCTTTGTATAGTATTCTTCCCTTGTCAGGCTTAATAAGTCCGGAGAGAATTCTTCCCAGCGTAGTTTTCCCAGAACCGCTTTCCCCAACAATTGCTAGTGTTTCAGAACGAGTAACATATACTGAAACATCGTCGACGGCTCTTATTTTCTTTCTTCCAAAGATGTCTAGAGGAAAGTACTTATGAACGTTAACTGCTTCCAGTATTTTCATAAATTGCACATGCAACACCTCCCTCATGATCTCTTATCATCTTGTAAGTCCATTCCTTACATGTTTCCTTAGCGTAAGGACATCTAGGATGAAATGTGCAACCCTTAGGTAAGTTGAACATGTCTGGTGGTGTCCCAGGTATCGAAAATAGTTTTTTCTTCCTTGCTGTTTTTGTAGCTAGTACGAGTGCCTTTGTATAGGGATGTAGTGGTTCTTCTACAATCCTTCTTGTAGGACCTTCCTCCACAACCTTTCCAGCATACATTACTATCATCCTACTAGCAATCTTTGAAACAACTCCAATATCGTGACTTATGAACAGTATAGATAGGCCGTATTCTTCTTTAAGCTCATTTAGAAGAGAAAGAATTTCAGCTTGGATCGTTGTGTCTAAGGCAGAAGTGGGCTCGTCTGCTATGAGAAGCTTAGGCTTAAGAGCTATTGCCATCGCTATTAGAATTCTTTGCTTCATTCCACCAGAAAGTTCATGTGGATAGCTTCCAACTCTAACTTCAGAGTCTGTAATCCTTACTTTCTTCAAAAGCGATACCACTTCTCCGTTTAGTTTTTTCGCGTTTGTATTGCCGTGTGCTTCATATACTTCAGCTATTTGAAAGCCTACAGGATAAACAGGATTTAAGTAGGAAGAAGGATCTTGGAATATCATAGATATTTCTTTCCCCCTAATTTTCCTAATTTCTTCGTCGTTTAACTCCAGTAAGTTTTGTCCGTTGAACAAAACTCTTCCTCCGACTATTTTACCTGGAGGCCTTACGAGCCTTATGACTGCATGAGCAAGAGTAGATTTTCCAGACCCGCTTTCTCCAACGATGCCAACAACTTCTCCTTTGTCTATAGTAAGGCTTACCTTATCTACAGCTTTAACTTTGCCTTGAGGAAGATGGTATTCTACACTAAGGTCTTCTACTTCTAGGAGCTTCATAGCAACCGCCTCAACTTTGGATCTAAAGCTTCTCTTAATCCATCTCCAAGAATGTTAAATGCAATAACAACGATTGCAATCAATATTCCAGGAATAAACACAACGTAAGGGTATGAGAAAATATAACCTTTCGCATCTCCAACTATTGTTCCCCATTCTGGCGTAGGACTTGGTACTCCAAGCCCAAGGAATCCTAAAGCTGAAACTGTTAGTATTCCTGTTCCCATGTAGTAAGTTGTTTGGACAATGATGATATGTAGAATATTTGGAAGTATATGATTAAACATTATATAGGGGCCGCTTTTCTTAAGGAGTTTTGCAGCTTCAATGTAGCCTTCATTTCTAACTCTTAAAGTTGCAGAATGGACAAGCTTCGCATACACAGGAATTATTGGTATCGCAACTGCGAGAAGAGTGCTAAGAAGGCCCGTCCCAAGTATTGCAGCAAAAAGCGTAGCCATGATCAGCGTTGGAAGAATCAAAAATACCTCCATAATTCTTTGTATAGTTGCTCCAATAAGTCCTAAGTAGTAGCCAGATGCAAGCCCAAGAAATGTTCCAATTGTTGCTCCAATAACTATTGCAACAAATGCCAATCCTAACGTGTATTTTCCTCCTGCTATTATTCGGCTCAAGATATCTCTTCCTAACCAATCGGTTCCCAAAGGATGCGTCAAAGAAGGCAGCATTAATGCTTCAGAAAAGCTCGGTTTATATGGGTCATATGGTGTGTAAACAATTCCAAGCATAGACAACACGCTCACGCTTAAGATTATGAGTAAAGACAGGAATGAAATCTTGTTTCTTTTAAAAGTTCTCCAAGTCGCTATTTTTATTGTTCTCCTGTGCTCATTCATTTCTTTTAAAAGCGTTTCTCTCTCTATCATTCCACCTTGCACCTCGGGTCTATAATAGCTTGTAAGATATCAACAGAAATCATAACTACTAAAAAAATAACTGCGAATACAACTATAATTCCTTGAAGAAGCATAAAATCTCTTGAGAATATCGAATCCACCATAAGTCTCCCAATTCCTGGCCATCCGAAGATTGTTTCTGTTATTACTGCACCTCCCATCAATGACCCAAACTGAATACCTATTATTGTTACCACTGGACTTAAAGCAGGCCTAAGTATATGCCTAAATATTACTTTATCGTCTGGAAGCCCCTTCGCCATTGCAGTTGTAACATGATTGGTTGAGAGGGACTCCATCACCGAAGACTTCACTAGCCTCGCTATGTTTCCAGTAAGTAGTAATGCTAAAGTAAGAGCTGGAAGAATTAGTTGCTGAATAGAACCTGCACCAAACGCAGGCAGCAAATGAAGCTGAACAGCAAATACCCACATCAGGAAAAGTCCGATTAAGAACGAAGGAAAAGACGAACCTATTATACCTAGAATACTTACTAAATAACCTGCAAAGGACCTAGGCCTAAGCCCTGCTATAATTCCAAGAAGAATTCCTGCGACAACTGCTATAGCTTCAGCTACGATTGCAAGTTCTGCAGTATAAGGTAGTCTTGCTAGGATTTCGTCGATCACCGGACCTCCCTTCTGGTATGAGACTCCTAAGTCTAGTCTTAGTAATGAAAGCATGTAGTCAACGAATTGTATGGGAAGTGGTTTGTCTAACCCAAGCAAGTGTCTTAAGTTTTGTACATCTTCAGGTCTTGCTTCGAATCCTGCTATAAGTCTAGCTGGGTCTCCAGGCAAAACCCTTACCAAGAAGAAAACAAGTAAGATAACTCCAACAAATGTAATCAGAGCTTGGAGTATCCTATTTATGGTGGCTTCCAGTATCATGTGTTTTTGGAAGGGTCAAAATTCTTATATTTAAATTTTTCCACTATCTTATGAATGCTTATATAGGCAATGAATAAACTTACTACAAATAAACGAAACATTTAAATATGCCAAAATCTTTTTAAGCTTCTTTACCATGGCTCAGATAAGTCGAAAGGTACTAGTTGCGTTAGCAATAATAGTTGTAATCGTAGGAGCATCGGCACTTTGGTTTTACTTTCAGTCCTCTACTACAACATCTACAACATTGAAGGTTGCCATAGGTACTGACTTGGATACCGTTGACCCTCATGCTCAAACTACAACTACAGTAGCAAACGTAATGCGTCACGTGTTTGAAGGTCTTACGTGGTACGATGAAAAAGGCAACCTTATTCCTTGGCTGGCAACAGGCTGGAATGTTTCTTCGGATGGTCTTACGTACACTTTCTACTTACGAAAAGGTGTTAAGTTCCAGGATGGCTCAGACTTCAATGCGCAAGCTGTGGCTTTGAACTTAAGGAGATGGCTTGACCCTCAAACTAGAGTTATAGGAAGGTCTAACTTAGGCCCGATAAAAGATTTTCAGGTAATCAACGACTACACTATAAAAATTACTCTCGCAGAACCCTATCCTCCATTTTTAAGAGCTTTAGCTGGCTTCTGGATTGCTTCTCCTAAAGTAATAGAGAAAGTAAACATAACTGGGCCTATAACTAACCCAGTAGGAACTGGTCCTTTCAAGTTTACTCTCTGGGAGAAAGGAAAAGACGTTGTACTAGAACGTTTTGATGATTATTGGGGTGTAAAACCAAAAATAAAGAAGATAGTATGGGAAATAGTGCCGGATGCCTCAACTCGTGAAGCAGCTTTGAAGGCTGGTGACATAGACGTAGCCTTCTTCCCTCCTGCTTCTGATTATCCTTCTCTTAAGAACGATCCAAACCTAAAGGTCTTTACTCCACTTGATACGCGAGTAATGTTCGTAGCACTTCTTCCAAAAGGTCCACTCAAGGATCCAAGAGTAAGGCAGGCATTAAATTATGCTGTGAACAAAACTGCAATCGTAAATACTGTTCTCTTTGGACTTGGACAGCCTCTAACTGGATTAGTGCCACCAAACTTCTTTGGGTACTCTCCTCAACCACCTTACCACTATAATGTAACAAGAGCAAAAGAGCTGTTAGCAGAAGCTGGTTATCCAAATGGCTTTTCTATGGTACTTTTACACCCCACCGGAAGATACTTGCAGGACGTGCAAGTTGCAGAAGCTATTCAGGCTTATCTTGCTCAAATTGGTGTAAACGTTAAACTTGTGACTATGGATTGGCCAAGCTTTGTTCAAAACGTACTCTTGCCCTTGAACAAAACTACTTTTGATGCTGTACTTATTGGCTGGGGTGGCGAAATACCTGATGCCCACTTCTACATGTACTATTTATTTGAATCTAGCGAAGCACCTCCAAAAGGCTTAGCAATGGCACACTACTCAAATCCAGAGGTAGATAGACTTCTCAGTGAAGCCATAAAAACAGTGGACCCTGCTCAGAGAGAAGAATTGTATGCAAAAGCTGCAAGTATAATATGGCGCGACGCTCCATGGATATTTCTCTATCAACCTTACTCTTTGTTTGCTGCCAGAAAGAACGTAGATAATGTGTTCTTTGGTCCTGACCACGAGACAATGTACTTCTGGAACGCTACACTAACTCGTTAAATTGTTTTTAAAATACTTTTAAGTATTTTTTGTTTTTCCTTTTTTAATCTAAGTTAGTTTCACTCTTTCTTTTTGCTCTTCTGAACAAGTTTTTCGTAGTATTCTTCTTTTATACTGTGGTACTCTTGTAGCGATCTTACAGACAATTTTTCCACGCTAAGAATTCCGCTTATAAGCTCTTCAAGAATCTTAGGTACTGTAATAACTGGAATTCCTATCTCAACTGCTTTCCTCCTTATGGCGTACTCGTCTTTCATTATAAGTTCATACTCGCTAAGGTCTTTTGGCTCTGGTATGTTGACTATCAAATCTAGGTTTCTGTTCACGATGTAAGTTAAAACATTAGGTTCCATTTTTTCACTAATCTTATGAAGTATCTTAACGTTTAATCCTCTTTCCATAAGGTAACTTCCTGTTCCCAGCGTGCAGTAAACTTCATAGCCTAAGTTCAGTAATTTTCTAACGATAGGTTCAATTTCTCTTTTTTCTTTTTCTGTTCCTGCACTAACAAAGATCTTTTTATTGCTTGAGTTTGGCGTTGGTATCTTTAGTCCGACAGCAATTGTAGCTTTTATTAATGCATCATGAAAAGTATCTCCTAAGCATGCCGCTTCTCCAGTGGACTTCATTTCAACTCCTAGAATTGGATCTGCACCATCAACCTGCATAAAAGAAAACTGTGGAACCTTTACTCCCACGTATGGAACTTCAATTTCATCTATTTCTTCAATTCCCAATCCTAGCAAAGCTCTTGCAGCATATTCCATAAGGTTTATTCCTTTTACTTTTGAAACAAACGGCATAGATCTACTTGCTCTTAAGTTGCACTCAATTACGCTAACTTGATTTCCCTTAACTAAGTACTGAATGTTGAAAGGCCCAATGATTTTAAGAGCCCTTGCTATCTTTTTGCTGTAACTTTTTATAGTCTCAATATGGTAGCTTGTAAGCCTTTGAGGTGGAATTATCATCGTAGCATCGCCAGAATGAATTCCAGCGTACTCGAGGTGTTCAATTACTGCGCCTATTACTACGTTTGTGCCGTCAGAAACTCCGTCAACTTCAACTTCCATAGCTTCAGTAATGAACTTACTGACTGTTACTGGATGCTCCTTCGAAACCTTGGCTGCTCGAAGCAAGAATTCTTCCAGTTGCTTGTGATTCCACGCAACTTTCATTACTGCTCCTCCAAGTACATACGAAGGCCTAACTATTACTGGATACCCTATACTTTCTGCAAACTTCTTAGCTTCCTCTATTGAACTAAACTTTGCCCATTTTGGCTGAGGAATGCCAAGCTCATCTAGCAACGAACTAAACTTTGCTCTGTCTTCTGCCCTATCAACGTTTTCACCTTCTGTACCAAGGATTCTTATTCCAACTTTGGATAGCTTAGGTGCTAGGTTGTTTGCTGTTTGTCCACCAACGCAGGTAACTACTCCTAACGGATTTTCCTTCTCGTATATGTCGTAAATTCTTTCTAAAGTTAGTTCTTCAAAATAAAGCTTATCGCTCATGTCATAGTCTGTTGATACCGTTTCTGGGTTGCAGTTCACTACTATTACTTCATCCATACCAAACTTCTTTAACGACCAAACTAAGTTCATTGTACTCCAGTCAAACTCAACTGAGCTTCCTATTCTGTAAGTTCCTGCTCCGAGGACAACGACTTTCTTCTTATTTTCGTTTGAAAAGCTTATATCATCTTTTTCTCCACCGTAGGTTAAGTAAAGGTAGTTTGTTTTAGCTGGCCATTCTGCAGCTAGCGTGTCTATTTGCTTCACTACTGGAACTATGCTGTGTTTCTTTCTGTAGGCTCTCACTTCTTCTTCGCTAACCTTAATTAACCTTGAAATTTGGCTGTCAGAAAAGCCAAGCTTCTTCGCTTCCCTAATTTTTTCCTTTTCTTTGTCGTTAAGTTCCCTTATTTCTTTAAGTTTAAGCTCCATGTCTACGATGTTTTTTATCTTCCAGATGAACCATTCGTCTATCCAAGTTAGTTTGCTTATCTTTTCAACACTCATTCCAAGTTTTATTGCTTTTACAATTGTTAGAAGTATTTCATCGGTAGGATTCGCTAGCGCATTTTCAATTTCTTCAACACTTTCTCCCTCTAACTCTGCTGAAAGTCCATCTAAGCCAATGTCAAGCATTCTAATTGCTTTCTGAAGAGCTTCTTCAAAGTTTCTTCCTATGGCCATAACTTCTCCAACTGACTTCATTTGAGTTCTTAGCCTTCTATCTACGAAGCCAAACTTTGTGAGGTCCCATCTTGGTATTTTAACAACAACATAATCTAGAGCAGGTTCAAAGAACGAAGAAGTTACACTGGTTACCTTGTTTAATATTTCCGGAAGAGTGTAGCCTATGGCAAGCTTAGCTGCTATGTAAGCTAAAGGGTAGCCTGTAGCTTTTGATGCAAGGGCAGAAGACCTTGAAAGTCTTGGGTTTATTTCTATTATGTAGTACCTTTCTGAATTCTTATCCAAAGCTAGCTGAACGTTGCACTCTCCAACTACCTTACTAGCTCTAGTAGCCCTTATGGAAGCTTCCCTTAGCATATGGTACTCCCTATTGTTTAAAGTTTGAGAAGGCGAAACAACTATGTTGTCTCCTGTGTGAACTCTCATGCCAAGCATGTTTTCCATGTTACAAACGGTAATACAGTTATCGTTGTAGTCTCTAACAACTTCGTACTCTATTTGTTTCCAGTCTCCAATATACTCTTCTACTAAAACTTGTCCTATGTAGCTGTTTGCAATCCCTCTACTCACTATTTCTTCAAGCTCAAGTTGGTTGTAGGCTACTCCTCCTCCTCTCCCACCTAAGTTGTACGCAACCCTTACTATTACTGGATACCCTATTTCTTCAGCTATTCCAAGTGCCTCTTCAACACTTCTCGCCGCTTTGCTAGGTAAAACTGGTAAACCGTTTTCTTTCATGGTTTTCATAAAAAGTTCTCTGTCAGAAGTTATGTTTATGCTCTCAACAGAAGTACCTAGTACTTTTACTCCATACTTCTGCAGAATTCCTCTCTTGTAAAGTTCATAGCCCGCATTTAGCGCAGTTTGTCCCCCAAACCCTAACATTATTCCATCTGGGCTTTCTTTTCTTATAACTTCTTCCAAGAATTCTGGAGTTGCAGGTAGTAAGTATACGCTGTCTGCCATCTTCGGGTCTGTTTGTATTGTTGCAATGTTTGAGTTAACTAGAACTGTTTTTATCCCCTCTTCTCTTAACGCCTTTAGTGCTTGAGTTCCAGAATAATCAAACTCTCCTGCCATTGATATCTGAATTGGTCCAGAGCCTATTACGAGCACCTTCTTCACCCAATCAAATTTTGGCATCTTAAGGTCCCTCCACAAGCTTCAAGAAAATATCAAACACAAAAGATGTATCATATGGGCCAGGCGATGCTTCCGGATGAAACTGAGTTGTTACTATTGGCATATCTTCGTGAAGTAGCCCTTCGATGGTGTTGTCGTCTATGTTCCTAAACCAAACTTTCAATCCAATACTGGACAAGTTTTCATCCTTTACAGCATATCCATGGTTTTGGCTGGTTATGTAGCATTTTTCGTTTGTCAGGTCTACTACTGGTTTATTTTGTCCTCTATGTCCAAACTTTAACTTATACGTATCTGCTCCAAGAGCTAAAGCTATTATTTGGTGCCCAAGACATATTCCTAAGATTGGTTTTTTATACTCTTTTAACATTTTTTTCGTATTTTCTATGGTAGTAGTTAGTATCTTTGGGTCTCCTGGGCCATTGCTTATCACTATTCCATCAGGAGAGAAGTTCATTATATCATCAAAGCTAAAGTTGTATGGTACTACTGTTACTTCAAAGCCTCTAGAAGCTAAGTTTCTTATTATGTTATACTTTACTCCGAGGTCTATCATGACAACTTTTTTCTTTCCTCTCCCATAGGTTTTTGGTTCCTTAACTGAAATTTCATCAACATAGTTCTTTGCTTCGTAACGTTGTGCTTCTTTTATTGCTTTAAGCGCTCCCTCCACGTCCTCATCAAAAATTAGAGCTCCCATCATAACTCCTTTCACCCTTAGTTTTTTTGTTAGCTCTCTTGTGTCGATGTCGTATACGCCAGGAATTTTTTCTTCATACAGCCAACCGTCTAAACTTTTTTCTGAGTCCCAATGAGAAGGATTTTGGCAATGCTCGTAAACTATGACACCTTCAACTTTTATTGAATCTGACTCAAAGTGCTTAGGTAATCCAAAATTGTCTTTGTTTGAATAGCTTGGAACACCGTAGTTTCCAACAAGAGGGTAAGTAAAAGTAAGTATTTGTCCTTTATAGGAAGGATCCGTTAAGGCTTCCGTGTAACCAACCATTCCAGTGCTAAAAACTATTTCTCCAACGGAATTTCTTGGGTACCCAAAGGGTTTACCCTGAAGCACCGTTCCATCTTCTAGCACAACGTATGCTCTTTTTTCGGATGTCGTAAAGCCCTTTTCAGGTGCTGTCTCGAACATTTTTAAATCTTTCTTTTGAAATAAAAATTATCTTTTGGCTTCTTTTAGCAAATAATCTGCTATTTCCTTGGCAACATCAATTCCAGAGGCTTCACTTACCCCTTTAAACTCAACATTTGGGTTTACTTCATGAACAAGTAGCCCTCTTTCACTTTCCATAAAGTCTACTCCATAAACGCCTTTTCCAAAGGCCTTAACTATCTTTCCTACTATCTTTTCAACTTCCTCAGTTATTTCCGCTTTTACTGCCTTTCCTCCCTTTGCAAGGTTTGTCCTCCATTCGCCATTCGTAGCATACCTATACTCAGCTGCAATTGGTTTATCTCCAACAACAACTACTCTTAAGTCTCTCTGAAGGTTCTTAATTCTCTCTTGAATGTAGTAAATTTGGTAGATCGGATGCATCATCTGTCTAGTCTCAACTATTGCTTTTGCAGACTCTAAGTCATTTAATGGTGCAATTAGCCTCCCCCAGCTTCCAAAAATTGGCTTCAGTACTAAGGGAAAGCCTTGCTTATCCATCGCCTCTAAAGCTGAATCAGCGTCGAAGGAAATACTTGTTTTTGGAGTTGGTATCTCATTTTTTACAAAGTTTACTGTTGCAAGCAACTTATTCCCGCAAAGTAAGTATGTTTCGTAGCTGTTTACTACTTTTGCTTCTAGAAGTTTTTCTAAAATGTAGTTGAAGTAGAGGGCTCTAAAGTAGCTAATACTACGCTGATAGTAGATGTCAACATCCTCATCTTTCTTTTCTTCTTTGCTTAGGGTAAAGTATTCTCTTCTCGAATCGATAAGTTTAACTTTCGCTCCAGCGTTGTTTAAAGCGTTTACAATCATTTTCTCATCTTTTCTTGCAAGATCATAAACAAGTCCTACTGTTGTCATTATTCTTTTAATACACCGATAAGACTTAAGGTCAAAAAAATATTCAAATACATGATGTTCTAGGTAGAAAAAATTAGTTGTATGCATGTTATTCCTGCTTAATTTTTAGGTTCACTAAAAGTCCTTTCACTAGAGTAATAAAAAGTTTAAGTTTCACCTGAAACTCAATTTTTCTTTTTAATTTCGTCTTAGAACATCACTCTTTAATAATATTTTGTTTACGCTTAGTCGATGAAGGTAGTATTAGCGTATAGCGGCGGACTAGATACATCAGTCATGATAAAATGGTTGCAAGAAAAGTACGAAGCTGAAGTAATTACAGCTATAATCGACGTTGGGCAAAGAGAAGACTTTAGCGAAATTGAAAACAAGGCGCTAAGGCTTGGAGCAAAAAACCATTACACGATAGATGCAAAAGAAGAATTCGTAAAGGACTACATTTTTCCTGCGATAATGGCCAATGCCCTTTACGAAGGAAAGTATCCTTTGTCAAGTGCACTTTCAAGGCCATTAATTTCTAAGAAATTAGTAGAAGTGGCAGTAAAAGAAAATGCAGACGCCATAGCCCATGGGTCAACTGGAAAAGGAAATGATCAAGTTAGGTTTGAAACAACAATAATGTCATTGAACCCAAAAATTAAGGTTTTAGCACCCGTTCGCGAGTGGAACCTGAGCAGAGATGAAGAGCTAAAATATGCAAAAGAAAAGGGAATTCCAATAAAATTCAAAAGCTCTCCCTATAGCATAGATCAAAACTTATGGGGAAGGTCCATTGAAGCTGGTGTGCTTGAAGATCCTTCAATAGAGCCTCCTGAGGATGCATTTGAACTAACTGTAGACCCTAAAAAGGCTCCAGATGACCCAGAATACGTAAAAATAAAATTTGAGAATGGCGTCCCAACAGCAATAAATGACTCATACTTAGATGGTGTAAGCTTGATAAGCTACTTAAACGAACTTGCTGGAAAACATGGCATAGGAAGAATAGACCATATCGAAGACCGTCTAGTTGGGATAAAGTCAAGAGAAGTTTACGAATGTCCTGCCGCTGTTACTCTTATAGAAGCTCATAGGGAACTTGAAAAACTAGTTTTAACTAAGAATGAACTCATGTTTAAGCAACTAATAGACCAAACATGGACAAACCTAGTTTACGATGGGCTTTGGATGAATCCACTTAGGCTAGACTTAGAGGCGTTTATTAAAGAAACACAGAAGAGAGTTTACGGTGAAGTAAAAGTAAAGCTGTTTAAAGGCTCAGTAACAGTTGTTGGTAGAAGTTCTCCATATTCCTTGTACGATATTGCTTTGTCTACATATGATTCTCAAAGTAAGTTTGATCAAACGTTTGCCAAAGGGTTCATTGAAATTTGGTCTCTACAAACTAGAGCTGCTTATAAAGCGTTAAAGAACGAAAAGCTTGAGGCCTATGTCCAGTGATCCTTACAGGGGAGGAATTTTAAAGGAAAACATAAACAAAATAGCCCTTAAATATACTTCTTCAATTTCCCACGACAACGAAATTAAGCAGTATGTAGTTGATATCGTAAAAGCTCACGTATTAATTCTATACGAGAAAAACCTAATAAAATTGGAGGAAGCTAAATCAATTTTAAGTGCTCTCTTAGAACTAAGTAACTTTGAGTTAAATTCGTCTGCCGAAGATGTTCATGCAAACCTGGAAGCTTCACTCATAAGTAAGATAGGGCCTGAACTAGCAGGAAATGTAAACCTTGCAAAGAGCAGGAACGACCAGGTTGCAACAGCAATAAGGATGGCACTACGTGAGAAGATAGTAAAAATAATGAATGAACTATTGTCTCTTAAAGAGGCTTTGCTGAACAAAAGCAGCGAGTTTATTGACACTATAATGCCCGGGTATACTCATCTTCAGCATGCGCAACCAATAACGTTAGCTCATCATTTGCTTGCTCATTACGATAGGCTAGACAGAGATTTTGAGAGGCTACTTGAGCTTTACAGAAGGGTTAACTTGTCTCCAATGGGTTCTGGAGCACTTGCTACGAGTAGCTTTCAGATAGATAGAAGCGAAGAAGCTTTACTGCTTGGGTTTAGCGAAGTAATAGAAAATTCTATAGATGCTGTTTCTTCCAGAGACTTCGCCGTTGAAGCTTTGTTTGATTTTTCTTTAGTCATGGCAGACTTAAGTTCAATTGCTGAAGAGTTCATACTTTGGTGCACTTCCGAGTTTAACTTTGTTCAACTTCCAGATGATTTTGTATCAACTAGCAGCATAATGCCTCAAAAAAGAAATCCAATAGTTGCAGAAATGGTTAGAGCTAAAACAGGTAGCGCTTACGGCAACTTGTTCTCAGCTCTTACAATAGTAAAGGCTCTTCCTCTTAGCTACAACCTTGACCTCCAGGAAATAACACCTCATGTTTGGAGTTCATATGAAATTGTAGCAAGTTCCTTGTTGGTCGTTAAAGAGATGTTGCTTAAAGCTAAGTTTAATACTTCAAAAATGTACGAGGAAGCAAACGATGGCGTTTCAACTGCTACTGAGCTTTCCAACTTACTTGTAAAGCATGGCCTTACGTTTAGAGCTTCTCACAAGATTGTCGGAGACTTTTTGAGAACCCAAAAAGACGAAGTGAGTCCGCAACGTTTTTACGACTACCTAAAGCGAAATCTAAACCTAGACATAAGCTTACAAGAGATAGAAAATTGTTTTAACGTTAAAAAAGTTGTTGAAAGCTACAACTTAGTTGGAGGCCCTGCACCAGAGGAAGTAAAACGAGCCATAGAGAAAAGAAGAGAAAAACTACTAAGTCAAATTAACGAAGTCAACAATTTGGTTAGTAGCTTATCGAGCTACAAGAAGCTTTTGGAGAAAAAAATTGATGAGCTACTAACAAGCCCATAACGATTTTTCCCTTATCACTGGTGTTTCTTATTTTTATACAGTTAGAAGTGCTAGAACAACTTATAAATTAGTTGTGAACAATATTTCTGATTGAGTGAGGATGAACAAAATAAGGCTAGGATTAGCTGTTACAGCTTTTCTTGCAGTTGCAATAATACTTTTTATGGCTTACATTAACTTTAAAAAAGAAATGCTTGGCACTACAACTATGAGAAATGCTACCGGCTACTTGTGGAACTTTTCTCAAGGTAACACGTTAAAAGGTTGGGTTATGGCTCATTCTCTTTCACAGGCAACAATAACGAATTACGGCCTCACAACAAAAGTTAACGGCTTCGATCCATACATGTATAGCCCGACTATAAGCGTAGTTGCTGAAAGACAAAGAAAAGTAATAGTAGCATGCAGAGTTCTTGGAAATGCAACAGCTCTGAAACTATACTGGATTTCTTCTGAGTCTCCCAATTGGAGTGAAGATAAGTCTCTAGAAGTTCCAATCGTTTCTGATGGGTTGCTACACGAGTATGTGTTTGATTTAACTCAAAGTAGCGCTTGGAAAGGTACCATTACTCAAATCAGACTTGACCCAGAACCTGCAGAGTGTTATGGTACAGAGTTGTCCATACTTTACGTAAAAATCCCAATTTTAGGGCCAGAATTAGGTTTAGAAGGACCTTACCTTTCAACTCCTATTCCAACGGTAAACAAAGAGTTTAATGTGAGTGTTCATCTACTTAATACTGGGGGTGAGAAGTTAAATTTAGCTATAGAAGTTGAGGTTCCTGAGGGCTTAAGAATAGTTAAAGGTAACAAAGTTACGTTGAGTGAGCTTGATGTAAACAAAGGTGAAAATATTTCATGGACGTTGGTAGGAAGTGAAAGCGCAATTTACAACTTTAAGATCAATATAACTTCAAGTTCAGAAAAGCTTTATACTACTTTCATCTTTAGTTTTCCTGTTTATCCAAAAATAAATTTAGAAGACTTGCTAAG
>JBAMLO010000028.1:26188-41494 GCA_039793485.1 Nitrososphaera sp.
TTCCAAAAAACGTTACGCTTGGAAAAGAGCTCATCGAGTTTAATCAAGTCAATGAAAAATGGAACTTTACTTCTAGGTGGCTAGTAGCGAATAGCTCGATTACAGTAGAAAACAACTTAAAAGCTTTGAATAATCTCAATGTTTCTCAATTTTCAGTTTCACTTTACCCTGGAGAGCTAAGTTTTGGCTCACTAAAAAATGAAGCTCTATTTCCTGGATTAGAGTGGCTCGTTAACAACGAAGTTTCTTCAGGTACTTTAGACGTTGCAAGTCCTTTTAGCCTAAGAACAGTCCCAAATCCAATTAAAGTAACTATTCCGCTCATGGCTATAAGATACAACAGTAGCTTAGTAGCACTTCTATGGAATCCATACTTTTCCTGGGATGGAACTCACAGACAACTTCAACCGCAATTTGCTTCTCCCAATTGGGTTGAAAATCAAAATAACCACTTACTCAGTTTATTCGTCCCAACGGTTCCAGAATGGGTTAAAGAAAACTATAATGAAGCCTACTTAGCCTACAAGCTTAGGCAAGGAAAACAACTTAGCATAAGCTTTATAGTTTACGCAACAAATTCTGATACTGTTTTAGATGCAGTTAAAGAATGGATAAGAGTCTTTGGTCTGCCAAATCCAATGCTTCCTAGGAGTTTTAGCGAAGAACTAAATCTTTCTATGCAAGCTTACTTAAGTAGCCTATGGACTCCCAAGAAAGGCTGGTCCCATGCATCGGGTTGGAATCCAGAACCGTTTCCTGGTTATGCTCTGCTTTTGCTACTCACGAGCTTTCAGGAAAAAGATCCTACGTTAAAAAACGAACTAATGTTAAGGTTTAATGAATCTTTAAGCTTAGCGTTGAAAAATGGGCCAGCGTACTTAGCAAGTAGTTCCGGGCTTCATATTCCTGGTTGGCAGCTACCTTTTTACGTAGGCTATTTGGAAGAAGGATTATTTTCGATAAAGAACTACGTTTATTCACTTATCTCAACTCAGGACCTAGAAGGTGAGTGGAGCTTCCAACCAAGCGAAAGCACTACCGATCTTGGAGCTACTGGAGCCAAAGAACTAGGTACTACTGCAATTCCTGCGGCTGAAGTTCTAAGGTATGCAAGAATAACTGGAGATAAGCACGCCCTAGATTCAGGCCTAAAAGCATTGGAAGCAATGAAAAAGTATCGAATTCCTAGAGCTGCTCAAACATGGGAAATTCCAATTCACACTCCAGATATACTTGCGTCTGCTCGAGCAATAGACGCTTACCTCGAAGGTTATATTGCAAATGGAAACAAGGAGTATCTTGAAAGAGCAAAGTATTGGGCTTACGCTGGTCTACCATTCGTGTACCTTTGGAGTAAGGAAGATAGAACAATAATGCTTTATGCTACAATTCCAGTTTATGGTGCCACTCATTACAAAGCGCCAGTATGGATTGGAAGGCCAGTGCAGTGGTGTGGATTAGTTTATGCGTATGAGTTGCTTAGGTTATCTAAGTATGATAATAGCTTTCCATGGAAGCTTATAGGAGAAGGAATTTTATCAAGTGGAATGCGTCAGCAGATAACTTCTGGTAGCTTAGCTGGTACTTTCCCAGATTCTTGGGACTTAGTAAACAATGTTGCTTATGGTCCATATATAAATCCAGAAGACTTAGTTAAACCTACACTTGTATTAATAGGCTTTGACCCTGATTTGAATACTGTTGTCTTAAGAACACAAAGAGGCAACATCACTGTAACTACTCCTTCCAAAATTTTAGAATCTAAAGCAAACGATACTCAGGTAGAGCTTAGACTCTCCTTCTTTAAGAATGAGTCTTGCTATGTATTGATTTCAGGTTTCAGAGCTAGCTCTATTTTGAAACTAAACATAGGAAAGTTAAGCTATGCTGAAAACTTAAACAACATAACAGAAGGTTTTAAAACCCTAAGCAATACAACTATAATTAAGGTTAGATTTTCAAATGAAGAACTAGAACTTATTTTGTTTGGAAGCTTAACCCCTTAGAAATGGAAGTTTATGAAGTAAAGCTTAAATCTTAGTTTTTTCTAAACTTATTAGAATGGCTTTTGAAAAAAGTGTACTAATTGGAGTGATAATTGTAGTAATCGCTTTAGTTATATTGTTCTATGTTTTCATTGTGCAGAAACTCCTTTTTGGTATTGTTTTAGTATACGAAGGAAATAGAACAACAACTTACTGCAAAAACTGGTTCTTTAAAGGAGAAACTGCAACATTAATCTTTAGGGTTACGAACCCCTACTTTACTAAGCTTTCATTGAATTTTTATTTAGTTCCTTTAGACTCTTATAACAAGAATGTTTCATACTTAGTGTATTCTACAACCATTCCTGGAGCTTTTATCTTTCCAAGTACTAAAGACATTAAACTCAACATAGATACAAACGAACTTAACGAATGTCTCTACGTAGTTAAGATTAAAGCTAAAGAAATCAGTTTAGAGTTAAACGGAAGTAAGCAAAGCTTTCAATATAATTTTGAATCGTATCCATGGATGCTAGCAGTTATAAGCAATTTTCGAACAAGTGATTTTTCTTTTGCAAAAGCATACGACTTAGTTGTCCCTTATGGTCTCGGTGTAAACATTCATTTCATAAATCCAAACGAGCAACAAAGATTCTGGCTTGATATGATGAAGTATGCCGGTTTTAAGTTAATAAGAATGGATTTTATTTGGGATCACGTCGAAAGGAGTAAGGGCGTTTATGACTTTTCAGATTATGTTGTACTAACGGAAGAACTAAAAAGAAGAGGAATAGCTCCACTTTATATTTTGGACTATGGTAACCCTCTATATGATAACGGCCTATCGCCGCATACTGAAGAAGGAAGAGTTGCTTTTGCAAACTTTGCTGCAAATGCAACAAAGAAATTCTTAAACTACGATATAATTTGGGAAATATGGAACGAACCAAATATTGGTTTTTGGAAGCCAAGTCCTAATGTCAACGACTACTCTAAACTGGCTATAGAAACTGCAAAGAAGGTGCGCAGTGTTAATAAGGATGCGTTAGTTATTGCTCCCGCTTCTGCTGGAATAGATTTAAACTTCATGAGAAGTTTTATTGAATACAATGCTTTGAATTACGTTTCAGCAGTTTCTGTTCATCCATATAGAGATTCAAGTCCTGAAACTGTTACTGATGACTATGCTAAACTTAGGCAACTGGTTAACAACAAAACAATAGTGAGCAGTGAATGGGGTTACACCACCAGTGGCTCATATGGAAACAAAGTTGACATATTAACTCAAGCTAAGTATTTAACAAGAATGTATTTAGTTAATTTAATGAACAGAGTTCCAATTACCATAATGTACGACTGGAAAGACGACGGCACAGACCCAAGCAACTCTGAAAATAGTTTTGGAATGATTGCTAATGAGCAAATTAGTTTGTTGTTCTTAGGGCGTGAAAGCTATTTCATAAAGCCTGCTTACTATGCAGTTTACAACTTAGCGAAAAACTTGAATGGGTTTAAGTTTTTAGAAAGAGTTGACATAGAAAACGACAGTAGCATTTACTTACTGAAATTTAGTAATGGACTGGAACAAAAATTCGTAATTTGGACAACGTCGCATAACGAAAAAGAAGTAACTCTAAATCTTACAAAAATGAACGTTACAAATGCAACAAAAGTCGAACTCATAAAGATGTTTGGAGAGAGCAAAGTTGTTAACGTAACCGGAAATTTCCTAAAGATTGGTATCAATGATGCTCCTACAATAATAAGCTTCTTTAAACAGTAAACGCTCTTGCATAAATTAAGTAAAATAGAACTGCTTATCTAAAAATCATCACCTAATCGTTCTTAGGATAGAGGCTGGTTCTTAAAGCCTTAAGTTGACAGTCTCAAGCATCATCGAGAAAGACTTAAATAGTGGCTATTTATACTTTACGCTTTCATGCCAGGAGCATTCGAAATTAATACAGTTTACGACTATATAGATCAAAATCTTAACAAATTTGTAGCACGAATTCAAGAGTTTGTGAGACAACCAAGCATAAGTGCTGAGAACAAAGGCGTTCAGGAAGCTGCAAGATTACTTGCAAGTTACTTTGAAAAAATTGGTTGTCAGAATGTAGAAGTTGTTCCAACAAAGGGTCATCCTGTTGTGTATGCTGAACTTGATTCGAAAGCAAAAACAACTTTATTGGTCTACATGATGTATGATACACAACCAATTGACGATGAAAAGCTTTGGATTTCTCCGCCGTTTGAAGCAAATATAGTTCCATTAGACTTGCCTTCTGGAAAAGTTAGTGCTTTAGTTGGAAGAGGTAGTGTAAACAGTAAGGGGCCGCTTATAACCTTTATAAACGCGGTAGAGGCTATAGTTAATACTTTAGGCAAGCTTCCAATAAACCTCAAGTTCATAGCAGAGGGAGAAGAAGAGCTTGGTAGTCCACACCTTCCAGATTTTGTTAGTGAGTATAAAGATAAGCTTAAAGGTGCGAAGGCAACGATATTTCCAAGCTTCTTAGAAGATGCTTGGGGTAAAGTAAAGCTTTCCTTGGGAAACAAAGGAATCGTCTACTTTGAGCTTGAGGCTAGTGGTAAGAGTTGGGGAAAGGGGCCGACAGAATTCGACATTCACTCTAGCAACAAAGCTTGGATTGACAGTCCTACGTGGAGGCTAATAGATGCTCTTTCGACAATGGCAAAGGATAATGGAAGAACAATAACAATCGACGGATTTTATGACGACGTTGCCGAGCCTTCCGAAGAAGACGAAGAGTTGTTGAAAGAGTTAGCAAAAAGCTTTGAGCCGGAAAAGATAAAAGAAACGATTAAAGTTAAAGAGTTTATCTTCGACGAAAACGATAAGTACAACCTTCTCAAGAAGTTCCTTTTCAGCACTACTCTTAACATAGATGGGATTTGGTCTGGCTATACTGGACCAGGATCAAAAACTGTTCTTCCATACAAGGCAACATGTAAAGTTGACGTTAGGCTAGTCCCAAATCAAAATGATCCGAATAAAATAATTTCGCTAGTAAGGCAACACTTAGATAAACATGGCTACAAAGACATCGAAATAAGACAGCTAAATGGTTACAAGTGGAGCAAGACAAGCGTAAAGCATCCAGTCGTGCAAATAGCAATTTCTTCAATACGTTCATTTAACAAGAGCATTGAAATCTGGCCTCTAACGGCAGGAAGCGCACCGATGTACTTGTTCAACGATATCTTAGAAGCTCCTGTTGTTCACATAGGCTTAGGACATGGTGCTAGGGCTCATAGCCCAAACGAGTATATTGTAATTAAGGGAAACAGGTACGTCTCTGGGGTAGATGTTGCGCATAAGCTTTTCGTGAAGTTTCTCTTCGATTTTGGAAAATCGAACAATACAACTTGACCTTATAACTACATAAGATGTGCCGTAAACTGCAATTTTTGTTTAATTAATTCTTTCATTTGGTCTTAGCTTCGTTACTTCTCAGGTTCTTCTTACTCAAATTCGCTTAAATTTTCAGCTTTGTAAGCATGCATTATATCCTCACGAGTAATTATTCCAACTAACTTTCTTGGATTTTCTGGTTCTACAACAGGAAGCCTTCCTATTTGATTCCTCAACATTTTCATGAAAACTGCTTCGAGGTCTTCTTCAGGATATGTTACAACAAGGCTTCCTGACATTGCACTTCCTACAGTTTTCTTGTTCCTCTGTTCTAAAGGTACTTGTAGGATATCACTACGTGTAATCATACCGGCAAGATTTCCGGCTTCATCTACAACAGGTAGTCCTCCCACTTTGTTTGAAGTCATTTTTTCTATTGCTTCAGAAAGTAAGGAATTAACTTCAATAGTTATAACATTCTTGTTCATATGGTCTTTTACTTTAAGTTTCTTAAGTATTGGAATTAAGTACTCACTTCTATGAGCTGGTGAATCTGCTTTAGACCTTACTTGACTTTTATATATCGTGTTTCTCCCTGTAGTGACATATGCAATGGAAGTAGCCACCATTGAAGGTACAAGTAGAGCGTACGTTCCTGTCATTTCGCTTACCATTAGCATAACTGCTACTGGTACTTTACCAACTCCTCCAAAAAATGCCATCATACCAACAATAACAAAGGAAGCTAAACTTATTTGAATGCTTGGAAAAATTGCTTTGAAGATAAACCACATAGTTGCACCAAGAAATCCTCCTATAACTAAAGCTGGTGCAAAAACTCCACCGCTACCTCCAGAGCCGATAGACAATGAAGTGGCTAAAATTTTAAGTCCCACAAGAATTGGAAGCATTAAAACTGGAATAAATATAAAGTTTTCATTCATGATCATTTGAAGCCAACCATAACCCATTCCAAGTACTTGCGGAAAGAATATTCCAATTATTCCTACGATAAACCCTCCAATTGCAGGTTTAATGAAATTTGGAATAGAAAGACGCTCAAACAAGCCTCTTACCCCATAAAAGCTCTTTACGTATACAACTCCAACCAAACCACACGTTATTCCTAAGACAGCGTAAAGAAGAATACTCACTAAATCTTGAGAAGTAGTAATGTTTGCAGAACTAAATATCGGTGTCCATCCTTTTACATAACCAAAGATGATGTACCCAACAACAGAGGCAACAAAAGCCGGAAATAGGACTTCTACCTCAAAGTCATTCGTATAAAGAATTTCAGTTGCTAAAAGCCCCCCTCCAAAAGGTGCTTTAAATATAGAGCCTATTCCAGAACCTATACCAACAGCTACTGCTATCCTTCTGTCATGAGGCTCTAGGCGAAGTAACTTACCAAGAAAAGACCCAAAGCCTGCTCCTATTTGAGCAACTGGTCCTTCTCTTCCTGCACTACCTCCAGAGCCTATCGTTATTGCAGAAGCTACGAGCTTAACTATTGGTACTCTTGATCTTATCTCCCCTCTCTTGTTATGGAAAGCGTCTATGGCTGCATCTATTCCATTTCCCTCAGCTTCAGGAGCTAAGCTATAAACTATAATGCCACTCAACAGCCCTCCTAAAGTTGTTGCTAGTGGAATAAAGATAGGACTGCGCAAAAATGAAGGCATTGTGTTTCCTTCTCCTGCTGGAGTTGGAGCAATATAACCCGCAACATACTCAAGGAAGATCTTGTTACAAAGTTCTATTGCATCGTAGAATATAATAGCACCTATTCCGCTTACTACTCCAATTAAAATTGCTATTAGAATCCACTTTCTAATGTAGTTGGCTTCTTCTGGGTAAAGCTTTCTTAGGCTTTTCATTCTTATTGCACCTGTAAGCTTTAGCGTTAATTTAATCCTTTCGTTTAAGTATTCTTTTTAACAAACAGTTTACACTAAAAATCATTAACTTTTTCAAAATATATATTTTTACTTTGTTCCGATTTTATTGCTAAGTTCTATAAAGTGTTAAGGTCTTGATTGTAGTATAAAGAGTTTTACTTCTAGGCTCAACATCCGACAGTTTTTATAAGTTTTTTATCTTAAAAAAAGACTTAAATCTCTATCTTGCTTAATTACTTTGCATAAAGAAGAGGCGAGAATACAATGAAAAAGTTTGAGAATTTATTTAGTGAAGTAAAGATAGGACGAGTAACACTAAGGCTACAGAAATTGTTAAGAGAATAAAGGAAAAGTGTGGTCGTGATTTTCCTGTAATATTTAGATTAGTTGCAGATGAGTTCGAAGAAGGTGGTATTACAGTAGAGTATGCAAAAGAGATCGCGAAGAAACTTGAAGCTGCCGGTGTAGATGCGTTTGATATAACTGGTGGTAATTACGATACTGCAGACCACATAATTCCTCCAGTCTACTATGATGAGCAAGGTTACTTCTTTAAGCAAGCTTCAGAAATAAAGAAAGTAGTACATGTTCCGGTAATCAGTGGAGGCATGATCGTAGACCCTATCGTTGCTGACAGTGCGATTAAGGAGGGTGTAGTTGATCTAGTGTTTGTAGGAAGACAGCTCATAGCGGATCCAGAATGGCCTAATAAAGTAAGAGAAGGCAAAGTTGAAGATATTAGACCATGCATTGCATGCGAACAATGCATAGAGCGAATCTTTTTCCAAGAACCAGTTAACTGTAGTGTTAACCCTCTAAAGGGTTTTGAATACAAGTACTTAAGCGAAGAAGATATACCGAAAGCAAAAGAGAAGAAAAAGGTCGTCATAGTGGGCGGTGGCTTAGCTGGTCTTGAGGCAGCAAGAATTGCCAAGGTAAGGGGTCACGACGTCGTACTGTTTGAAGAGTCTAACGAATTGGGTGGGGTTTTAAAGCTTGTCCTAGAAGAAAAAACTAAAGTAAGAATAAAGAAACTTGTTGAGTGGTATAAATCTACTATGAAGAAACTTAATGTTACCATTAGATTAAATGAAAGAGTTTTGCCAGAAACTATAAAGAAAGAGGCACCTGATGTTGTTATCTTAGCTACAGGTTCTGATCCATTAATTCCTAAAATACCGGGTGTGGAGAGTGCAACCTTAGCTGAAGACGTGCTTAGTGGAAAAGCAAAGGTGGGAAACAACGTTGTCATAATTGGAGGTGGCTTAGTGGGTTGTGAGTTAGCTTTAAACCTCGCTGCAGAGGGAAAGAAAGTTACTATAGTTGAAGCATTGCCTCAAGTAGCAATGGGCGAACCTATACTAAGTAGGATGGGAATAGTCAACCTTCTTACCAAAGCTAAGGTCAATATCTTGACGAACGCGCCAGTCATTGAAATATACAAGAATGGAGTAGACATAGCAGATTCCTTAGGAAGAAGGACTACGCTTAGCGCTGACACTGTAATACTTTCAGTTGGAAGAAGAAGCCGAATAGATAGAGACTTAATTGAATCTTCAAAAAGCACTGCAAAAGAAGTGTACGTAATTGGTGATGCAAAGCAACCAAGACGAATAATCGATGCTATTAAGGAAGGTTTCTGGACTGCTGTTAATATTTAAGTAAAGGCCCATGCTATACTTTTTTGTTTAGTCTTTGAATTTAGTTGACGGTCGTACTTATTATCTTTACATTATAGGTCCAACAAGAAAGCCTAGAGTTTTAACTGTAGGAGAGAGAATTGCCAATAGGTTGTTTAAATAATCAACGAGAGGTGCAGTTAACGTAACAGATATAAGATTTGCTCAAGAAGCTAGGCTTTCCGTGAAAGCCATTAACTGAGCGATGATGCAACCATTGCTTCTAAGGTAAAATGGAATGAATTTGGTATTGGAAAAATAAAATGAACAATAGAACGATAACTACCTTAAAAGCAGAAATTTTCTAACTTTATCATGGCGAGTGTTAATCAAACTAACTAACAACTCAGAGGCAACACTTAGTTACGCTATAAGCTAAAGTTCCTTTAGGCTTTAAAAACTTTAAAAAAGAAAAGTTTTTATCACTTAAGTTACTAAAGGTATGCTTTAGTTGCTCCTCTAATAATTAAATGTTGGAACCTCGATTTTTTCTGGTTCATAGTCTGTAAGTTTTCCTGAGAGATATGACTCATAAGCTGATAAGTCGAGTAAGCCGTGTCCAGAGTAATTCATTAGTATTATTTTCTTCTCTCCTGTTTTCCTGCACCGCAATGCTTCGTCTATTACAAACTTTATGGCATGAGCTGTTTCTGGAGCTGCAATCATACCTTCTGTTTGGGCTAATATTTTTGCTGCTTCGAAGACTTCAGTTTGGTGGTAGGCAACAGAGTGCATGTAGCCCCTGTGTATAAGGTAAGAAATTGATGGTGCCATCCCATGGTACCTTAAGCCACCAGCATGAATCGGAGGTGTTTCATATGTATGCCCAATAGTTAGCATTTTGAGAAGTGGCGTTAGTCCTGCAGAGTCTCCATAATCGTAAGTATAAACTCCTTTGGTTGTGTGAGGAACTGCTTTTGATTCTACAGCAACGAACTCAGCATCGCTTTTGCCCTTTAACTTATCTGCCATAAATGGATAAGCTAAGCCTGCATAGTTGGATCCTCCTCCTATACAACCAACGACCATGTCTGGATATTTGCCAATTTTTTCGAACTGCTTTTTTGCTTCTAAACCAACTATTGACTGATGCAATAAGACGTGATTTAATACAGACCCTAAAGAATACCTTGTATTTTCATGCGTAAGAGTATCTTCTATTGCTTCACTAATTGCTATTCCTAGGTTTCCTGGATGATTCGGATTTTCCTTAAGCAACCTTCTGCCAAATTCTGTCTGATCGCTTGGTGAGGGGAAGATTTCAGCTCCATAAGTTTGTGCAATTACTCTTCTACCTGGCTTTTGCTGGTAGCTTACTCGAACCATGTAAATTCTGCACTTCAGTCCGAAAATTGTACTTGCCAAAGCTAAAGCTGTTCCCCATTGTCCTGCACCTGTTTCCGTTACTAGTCTTTCTGTTCCCTGTTTTTTGTTATAATATGCTTGTGCGATGGCAGTGTTTGTCTTATGGCTACCTGTTGGACTAAAGTTTTCACACTTGAAATAAATCTCTGCGGGAGTTTTTAAGTAGTTCTCAAGTCTTTTAGCACGATAAATTGGGGTAGGTCTAGGAAGCCTTAAGTACGCATCTACTACTTCATCAGGTATCTTAATGTAGCGTTCATTTGAGACTTCTTGCCTTATTAACTCTTTTGCAAATATTCTCTCTAATAGCTCTGGATTTATTGGTTTTAAACTCTTTGGGTCTAATGGTGGTGGAAGTGGCTCTGGAAGGTCTGCTTGTATGTTGTACCAAGAAGTTGGTAGCTCTTCTGGATCTAGGAAAATGAACTTCTCATTTTTGTTCTGTAATGTACTACTTTGTACATCTTGGCTCATAAGAGGACATTGGAGTATCAAAGTGGTATTTAAACTTTTCGGGTCATGAGAAATAATGAGACGCAAACTCATCTTTGGCTTCTATCTCTCCTAGAAAATTAAATAATGCCTTTTCTCTTTTTATCTGCTGGAGGACGATGAAGGTAAAAGTGCTTGTTGCATACGATAGCATTTCCGGTAATACGAGAGAGATGGCAAAAGCAGTAGCGAATGGAGCTAAAAATGCTGGAGCAGAAGTTGTTGTTAAACATATAAGCGAAGTTACAATAGATGACTTAAAAGAATTCGACGGTTTTGCTTTTGGTTCACCAACACATTGTGGAGTCATGAGCAAAGCTATGAATGAGTTCTTTACGAGCAAAGCAATGCCCCTGTGGGGACAGTTGCAGGGGAAGGTTGTAGCTGCTTTTTCCTCATCCGGTGGCTTAGGTGGAGGAAACGAGACTACTATACTTACAATACTTCTCGCTGCCTTAAACTATGGAATGGTTGCATTTGGAACTCCTGATTATTCTGCGCCAGGAGTAACTTTACACTACGGCGCTGTATCCGTTGGCGCTCCAAGAATAGAGAACATTAAAGCATGCGAAATACTTGGAAAAAGGTTAGCTATTTACACAAAGATTTTGAAACTGGGGATTAGTCAGTTGAATGAAGAAGAAAGGTCATTACTAAATATAGGTTAGCTCTAAAGAGGAAAAAGAGCTGTGTATCAAGCACCAAAAAACTCATCCTTAATTATCTGCTTAAGAAGTTATATCTATTCCTACAAAATACATCAATAACTTTGCTTATATTTAATGTGATAAAAATGTTATAAGCAGACTTAGTTAGCAATCTCTTAAGTTATTAGAAAACATTTATAAAGTTTTTATCCTAAAGTTAATGTTATGAAAGCCGTAGCGCTATTTGGAGTTGGAGACATAAGAGTAGTTGAAAAAGAAATTCC
Source organism: Nitrososphaera sp. (assembly GCA_039793485.1). Lineage (GTDB taxonomy): Archaea > Thermoproteota > EX4484-205 > EX4484-205 > JAAOZO01 > JAAOZO01. The sequence goes on from JBAMLO010000028.1 coordinate 37,918, forward strand.
AAAGATTGGAGATAAAGAAGTTCTCATAAAAGTTGGTGCATGTGGAATTTGCGGAACAGACATCCATTTCTTTAAAGGAGAGTGGGAAGTTAAAACTCCACTAGTTTTAGGGCATGAGTTTTCTGGAGTTGTAGAAAAAGTTGGTTCAAAAGTTTCAAACATAAAAGTTGGTGATAGAGTTGTTGCTGAACCAAACATTCCATGTGGAGAATGTAAATACTGCAGGATGAGTGAGAGAAACTTTTTCTGTGAAAACCTTCAAGCAACTGGAGTAACTATAGATGGCGCCTTTGCTGAGTACGTAAAAGTTCCGGCTCAAAATGTTTACAAGATACCAGACAATTTGACGTTAGAAGAAGCTGCGTTAGTTGAGCCCTTGGCTTGTATAGTTAGAGGATTAGACAACGTTGGAATTAAAGTTGGAAGTAACGTAGCAATAGTTGGCGCTGGGCCAATTGGCCTACTTATGACGCAAGTTGTTAACTACTATGGTGCCTCAAAAACATTCGTAATTGATATGGATGAAGATAGACTAAAACTTGCTAAGGTACTAGGTGCAACTTATACGATAAACTTTAAAGAGCAAGATCCAAAAAGTTTCGTGTATGAAAAAACTGAAGGTATTGGAGTTGACGTTTCGATAGAGTGTGTGGGAAGCTCTGCCGCAATAGAAACTGCATTTAGGCTAGCAAGAAGAGGAGGAAAGCTCCTCATATTTGGAGTTGCTCCAGAGCACGACGTATGGCAAGTAAAACCATTTGAGCTTTATGACAAAGAAATCTCCATATTTACTTCTTACAGAAGTCCCTATACTTTTCAAAGAGCGGTTGAGGTTGCATCCTCAGGAAAGATAAAGCTTAAACCAATAATTTCTCACATCTACAGCCTAGATGAAGCACCGAAGGCTTTCAATGAATTAGCTAACAGAAAGAAGGGTATGATCAAAGTTCTTCTTAAGCCTTAAACTTCGAGCTATAAGAAACTAAATGGCCTAAGCTATGGGTGGTGAAGATGAGCTCAAAACCTATTTACATGGATTCTACTTACCCGATAGAAGCAAGAGTTGAAGATTTACTCTCAAGGATGAACTTAGAAGAAAAAGTTGCTCAGCTAAATTCAGTATGGGCTTCAAACATAGTCGAAAATGGAAAACTTTCCGAAGAAAAACTAAATGCCTTTTTAAAAAATGGCATTGGACAAATTTCAAGATTAGCAGGTGCAACTGGTTTATCTCCAAGGGAGGTGGCAAAAATTTACAATGAAATTCAAAGATTTTTAGTAGAAAGAACAAGACTTAAAATACCTGCAATCGTACACGAAGAATGTTTAAGTGGCTTCATGGCAAACACAGCTACAACTTTTCCTCAAGCTATAGGGCTTGCAAGCACATGGGACCCAGAACTAATTTACAAGATAACTTCAGTTATAAGAAAGCAAATGAGATGCGTTGGTGCACACCAGGGTCTTTCTCCTGTCTTAGATGTAGCTAGAGATCCAAGGTGGGGGCGTGTTGAAGAAACTTTAGGCGAAGACCCTTACCTAGTTGCAACGATTGGAGAAAGCTATATCAAGGGTTTACAGGGAGATGATATTAGAAAAGGAGTAGTTGCTACTGCTAAACATTTTGCAGGTCATAGTTTTTCAGAAGGTGGAAGAAACTTAGCGCCAGTGCACGTTTCTCCAAGAGAGTTCAGAGAAGTCTTCTTGTTTCCATTCGAAGTAGCAGTTAAAAGTGCTAAAGTGCTTTCGATAATGAACGCTTACCATGAAATCGATGGAGTTCCTTGCGCATCCTCGAAAGAGCTCCTAACTAAAATCCTAAGGGACGAATGGGGCTTCAGTGGAGTTGTAGTTTCAGACTATGGCGCAATAGACATGCTTCGCTCCTTCCATAAAGTTACAGATTCAAAAGAAGGCGCTGCAAGATTAGCGATTGAAGCTGGTATAGACATAGAACTTCCAAACTTAAACTGCTATGGTGAGCCTTTAATTTCTGCCGTTAAGAAAGGCGCTGTTTCAGAGGCTACGATTGATGAAGCCGTTAAAAGGGTCTTAAGGTTAAAGTTTCAACTTGGATTGTTTGAAAATCCTTATGTTGATCTTTCAGAAGCCCCAGAGTTTCTTGATGGTAAGGACGAGTACAGAAGCCTAGCTCTAGAAGCTGCAAGAGAATCAATAATATTACTAAAAAATGATGGAAACCTTCTTCCTTTGTCTAAAAGCGTGGAATCAATTGCAGTTATTGGTCCAAATGCGGCAAGCACAAGAAATTTGCTTGGAGATTACAGCTTTACTGCACATCTTTCTCTTACTAAAGACGCTGTTCCAATCGTAAGCATCCTTGAGGGAATAAAGAGAAAAGTCTCCAGTAGTACTAAGGTTTACTATGCTAAAGGTTGCGAAGTAACTGGAAGCTCAAAAGATGGGTTTGAAGAAGCCATAGAGCTAGCAAAGAAGTCCAGCGTTGCTGTAGTTGTAGTTGGTGAAAGATCAGGTCTTTCAAAAGAAGATACTTCAGGAGAGGGAAGAGATAGAAGTGAGTTAAGCTTACCCGGAGTTCAAGAAGAGCTTATTAAAGCAGTTTATGAAACAGGAACGCCAACAGTAGTTATTTTAGTTAACGGAAGGCCTTTAGCTATACCTTGGGTAGTCGAACACGTACCTTCTATTCTAGAAGTTTGGCTACCTGGAGAAGAAGGAGGCAATGCAGTAGCTGACGTTTTGTTTGGAGACTATAATCCTAGTGGAAAACTGCCTATTTCTTTTCCAAAATCTATTGGTCAAATTCCTGTTTACTATAACAGAAAGACTTCCTCTTTTGGAAGTTACGTTTCTTCAGATTCAAAACCTCTATTTCCATTTGGCCACGGTTTAAGTTATACAAAGTTCGAATACAGTAACCTAGAAATAGCTCCAAAAGAAGTTGAGCCAGCGGGAGAGGTTTATATTAAATTTGAAGTTAAGAACAAGGGAAGCATAAAAGGCGATGAAGTAGTTCAACTATACTTAAGGGATGTTGTTGCAAGCTTAACTAGGCCTGTCAAAGAGTTAAAAGGCTTTAAAAGAATAACTTTAGAACCAGAAGAAAAGAAAAAAGTTACATTCATTCTTCATACCGATCAACTTGCTTTTTACGACGAGTACTTGAACTTAGTTGTTGAACCCGGCACTTATGAAGTAATGATTGGCTCTTCGTCTGAAGACATAAGACTTTCTGGTAGTTTTGAAGTTGTTGGTGAGAAGAAAATTGTTCCAAAGTTAAGAAGGTACTTTTCGCGCGCTCTAATTGAATAAAACTACACTCCAACTAAATGTGAATACTTAAGTTGTGTTGTCTTTTATAAATCTTCAAACAAAAACAAACTTCGGGTAAAATATTTTTGTTTGCTCTTTGATTTAACCAACGGGATTAAGGGGCGAAAGTCCCCTTCCATGAGGGAGGTGATGGATAGCCCCCTTCAGAAACATTTATAGTTATCCAAAAATAATAGTAATACAGATGCGGGTCAGGATTACCCTAAGAACCTGCGGGCAAGGAACCTCTACTGTGTATCTACAGCAAGTTTTCTGGAAAAAG
>JBAMLO010000029.1:0-6024 GCA_039793485.1 Nitrososphaera sp.
TTATTGCTATCATTTCTCCCACTATCCATTTAAATTGGCTATCAATTTTCTTATCCAAGGTTAGAAATCTTTCATCTATCTTCTTATCTAGAACTTCAATCCTTCTTTCTAGGCCTTCAAGTCTCTTGTTGATTTGCTCTAAGCTACCCTCAACCTTTCCTTCAAGAAAAGAAATTCTCTCTTCAACTGACCTTGAGCTCATCTCTTTTCACTTATTTAATTTATGAAATTTATAAGAACCACTATCTATTTAAGCTTTTCTTTTGTAGTTAATGACCTGTTGACTTAGCTCCACGAAACGTCATCGTCTAGAATAATTCAATTACCTTTAGTCGATTAAAGAAGAAAGCTAAGCTTGATTCGAAATGTTAGAAGTTTATCTCATAAGCTTTAGTTAATCATCGTTTCGTTGCTAAAAACTTAAATATCCTTAAGCTATTGTGTTATTCTTCATGAGCAAGGATGTAATAAATTGTGCAGTAATTGGTTATGGCCCTTCGTTTAACATGGGAAAGTTTCATGCAGACATGATAAGCAAAACAAGTGGACTAAAACTTGTTGCAATAGCAGACGTAGACGAATCAAGGTTAGAAGCTGCTAAAAGAGATTTTCCAGGTATAGCAACTTATAAAAACGTTGACGATCTGCTTAAAAATAAAGATGTAGACCTCGTTACTATTGTAACTCCTCACAACACTCATGCCCCTCTTGCATTAAAGGCACTAAATGCCAAAAAGCATGTGATCGTTGAAAAGCCAATGTGCATAACAACTAAGGAAGCTGATGAGATGATAAAGGCTGCTAAAGAAAACAATGTAATGTTAACAGTTTTTCATAACCGTAGGTTAGATGGCGACTTTTTAACCTTAAAGGAAATAATTGACAGTGGAATCATAGGCGATGTCTTTCACATAGAAGTATTCCTTGGAGGATATGCTCATCCTGGTCATTGGTGGAGGTCTGACAAGAAGATTTCAGGTGGTGCAATGTACGATTGGGGTGCTCATGTTATAGATTGGATTTTAAACTTAGTAAAAGACGAGGTACTGGACGTTAGTGGGTACTTCTACAAACTTATTTGGAATGACGTAACCAACGAAGATCACACTGAAGCACTTATAAGATTTAAGAATGGTGCAATTGCTAACGTGCAGATATCAAACATAGCAATAGTTCAAAAACCAAGGTGGAGGATACTTGGGACCAAGGGTGGAATCTTAGACGTTGGAGGTGGAAACTTTAAGCTGTACGTTAACTTTCAGAACAAAAACTTTGAAACTATAGTTGGACCAAGGAAAACAGATTACAGCTTATTTTATACGAATATTTCCGAGCACTTAAGAGAAGGCAAAGAGTTGCTCGTTAAGCCTGAAGAAGCGAGAAAAGTAATTGCAGTAATCGAAGCAGCAGAAAAATCTTCAAAAATTAAATTACCTGTAACTCTTCCCTAGAAGTTGTATTCCTCTAAAACTTAGGCGAACCACAGTTTTTCCATAATGTACCTAAATTCAATAGCTTACTTGCCATGATGAAACCTTTTTAATTTCGATGACGATCTGCTTACTAAAGGAAATGAAGGTTCTTGTGGCAGGAGAGTCATTTTTGATACGTCGCATGCAAGGAATTCTTCTCTCTTTTATTCTTCAATTCTATAACCCAATCGCTTTAAAACTTCTTCGGAAATTTTCATTGCTTCTTGAGCCATATCAAAAGCTTTCTCTGCATGATCTTTAGTATAGAGTTGCCGAGGGGTTATCCTCTTCGAAGTAATTCCATAAGTCGTCCTTCCATGTTCTGGTGCTAATGTCTTAACTATTTCAATTAGTTTGTGAACAAGTTCTATAACTTCATTTGGAATCTTGTCTAAAATTTCCTCTAATTCCTTAGACGGATCATGAGACCAACTTGGCAAATAAAAGTGTGCAATTATTGCTTTTGCAACATTTTCTACTGCAAGTTGCGAACTTTCTACAGTACCTGCCCAATCTTCTACCCTAAGCCTCTTGCCAGCGGCTTCGAGATGTTCTTTTGCTAAGCTTAATCTATACGACACTTCTTCTTTAGGATCTACTTCCATTTTAGATCTCCAGCTTAACCTTTTGTCCTGGTTTTGGTAATTTCCAATAGTAATATTTCCCTACTTTTTTTCTTTCAATTCCTTTAGCAATTAATTCATTCTTAACTTTTTCTAGGAAACTTTCAAGCTTTCCATACTTATCGTATATCACAATTCCATCCCACACTATGTTGATGTACAAAGCAGTAACATCTTTGACTTTTAAAAAGTCGTAGTAGTTCATATCTAAAATGGTTACGCTTTCATGAAGGAAGTACTTCGAAACATTTCTGTAAACATAAGAGTAACTATCATTAGGATTGAGCCCCTCCCACAGAACAAGTAAGTCTATGTCGCTTTTTTCAGTTTCTTCTCCTCTTGCAACTGAACCAAAGAGAATTATTCCCGCTATGAAGCTGTTTTCTAAAGCAATATTTAATAACTTTTCCTTTAGCTTCTCCTTAGTCAATCTCTGTTAAGTCCAAAAAACTAACATCTTAATAAAGCTTACGAGGGAATTTCCACGACCTATTAACTTAAGGGTTTTATAAGACAAGGATTCTTTTCTACGTCCTTCGAACTAGGCTTCAAGAGGAAGAGAACTTATGCACATTGGTAGTTCTCTATGCTCTTTACTTAGTAGCCTTCGGCTTTCTAGGACCAGAAATTCCTATGAGCTTTTATTAAGAAGCCTAGCTAAGCTTTATGCACGACGCGCCATTTGTATTGTTTGAAGGTGGCTTAACATGTTTTACTTGTTTAACCAAGGAGGAATGAACTTAATTCAAAATAGGAACCTTAAGTTCCTATATAAGAACCTAGGTTCTTATTGCAATGCTTCCATGGAGCTTAAGTTAACTGAGCAACTAAAAGCTTAAGTATTGCTAGCTTCAGGATTCTGAGAAAATGAAGGTTCTTGTGATAGGAGGAACTGGACATATTGGTAGCTATCTCGTTCCTCGTTTGCTATTACGTGGGTACGAAGTACAGGTTTTAGCAAGAAATCCAAGGCCACACTATAGCGAAGCTAGCACAAGCATGTTGTGGAATGAAGTGGAGTGGATTGTTGCAGATCGACAAGCTGAGGAAAAAGATGGAACTTGGCAAAAACGCATGTCTGAGGTTGATGCTGATGTGGTGATAGACTTAATTTCTTTTACTCCAGAGCAAAATAGGATTATAGTTGAAAGTCTTAAAGACCGCGTAGCTCATTTCATACATTGTGGTACAATATGGGCATATGGTCCAAGTTCAAGGGTACCATATAAAGAAAGTTACCCTCGAAAGCCCATAACAGAGTATGGAATAATGAAAGCAAAGATAGAAGCTGACCTTATGGAAAAGTACAGAGACGAAGGTTTCCCCGCTACAGTTATTCATCCAGGTCATATTTCTGGAAAGAAGTGGCTTCCAATAGATCCACAGGGTACAAGGAACGGTGTAGGTATTTATAGAAACTTAGCACGTGGAGAAGTTGTATACTTACCAGACCTTGGTCTTGCGACTCTTCACCACGTACATGCTGACGACGTAGCTCAGGTTTTGGAGCTAGCAATTTTACATCGAAAGGCAGCTATAGGAGAGTCCTTTAGTGTAGCTGCGCCTTATGCAATGACGCTCGTATCTTGTAGCGAGTTCGTAGCTTCTCTCTTTGGGAAAAAACCAAATCTTAAGTTTGTTCCTCTGCAAAAGATGTCAGAAGTTTTAGATAAAAATGCCTTTGAAATTATGAAGGATCATGTTATTCATTCTCCTTGTGTTAGCATAGAGAAAGCTCAAAGGATACTAGGCTATCAGCCGCGCTATACTACAGAAGAAATATACAAAGAAAGTATAGAGTATCTTCTAGAGAGTAAACAACTCGTCGTTTGAACATGTTAAGAATTAAGGGTATCACAACCTTTTAACTTATCCTTCTATGAACTTTATCTTAGTTCATTAAATATCTTCATAGCACTTTCTTGAACCTCTACTATATAGCTTAACGCTTCTTCAAACTTTCCCAAATTCACTAAAGCTTTTGCCTCCTCCAGTTTTCTACTTAACTCATATACTAGTTCAGGTCTTCCTCTACGATTTATCGCCGAGATTTCAACTTCAGAAAGGTACATAAGTTCATCACTTAAAGTATATCTCATGTAAGGTAACTTCTCGTATGCCAAAACCTTTTCATATAAGTTGCTGAGCTTTTTTACTTCACCAGCACTTTTTACCAACTTCTTTCCCCAATTCTTTGCAACTGGTAAAACTACATCCAAGTTATACCTTGTTACTGGTTCAGCAACAATGGGATAAAACCCTATAAGTATTAGCCATCTACAAGCTTCCTGTAAAGCTGTAATGCAACCTTTTCCAGTTCCTCCAGCAACAGTTACTACTACGCAAGGCTTTGTTTCTTTTGCGTAGTTTCTCATTCTGTCTATGAAGTTTTTCGCTAATCCATTAAGAGATAAAAAGTAAACAGGAGCTACAAAAACAAGTCCATTGCACTTGTTAACTTCTTCCCTAATCCTAATTGCATCATCTTCTATGTTACACGTCATTCTACTCCAACATTCTGCATCGTAGCATCCTCTGCAATGTTCTAGCCTAACTCCAGAGAGCATTATTTCTTTTACTTTTGCGTTTTCTTCTTTTGCTCCTTCCAGAATTTTTCTCACTAGCTTTGCGCTTATTCCTTCAGTATGCGGGGAGGTGCACACTCCAAGCACTTCCATGATTTAAGAATAGTAAAAATCCTTCTATTAAGCTTTATTCTAGCGCAATTTTTAGTTATTTAAAATCTAAGTACTTAGCTATGTACTTCCTATTCTTGTACTCTTCAATTAACTTTTCATCAATTGGGTAAACGCCACACTCCTTCGTAAGCTTAACCATGAGTAGGTAGTTCGAGGGCTTAACAGCTGGATGTATGCTGTTGCTAGAGGCCATTATGTGCCCTCCATTTGGAGAAGCCTTTGCTATCGTTTCCTTTACTGCATCTTCAACTTCCCTTTCGTTGCCCATCGTAAGAACGTAAGAGCAATCTACGTTTCCAACAACAGCTATCTTACTTCCATATTTTTTCTTTACTTCTCCTATATCCATTCCTGCAATTGGTTCATTTGGATCTAAAGCATCAATCCCAGCTTCTACAATCATATCTATTATTGGCCAAAGGTTTCCATCAGTGTGCTTTATGAAAGGAACTCCAAGCTTCTTTGAAGTTTCTACAGCCTTCCTTAAGTAAGGGAGTACAAATTCTTTAAATTGCCTTGGACTCATCAAAGGAGCTTTTCTATTTGCATAGTCATCGCCAGTTAGAAGAACATCTGCTCCAACTTTTACAGCACGTTGCATTACTCTACATTTATACTCTGAAATAACTTCACTTAACTTATGAACAAAGCTAGGATTCTTGTAGTAGTAAGAAAATAGATTCTGCATGCCTCCAACTAAGTAATGAGAGAACTCAAAAGTTTCATGGCCAAGGAAAACTATTGCTCTTTCTCCCTTAAACCTATCAACGTATGCTTCTAAAGTTCTTAGCCTATGCTCTGCATCTGGGTCTGGTGGCTTGTAGTTTTCTAGGTCCTTGGGTTCTTTAATTGGTCCTCCAGAAGGATAACTTATTCCAGAAGCATTAACTTTCCATTTTATTCCCCATTCGTCTACTAAGTATTCTCCTTCTTTTCTGTACGCTTGGTCTTCTCCTGTAGTAACACCATCTAAGTCAATCCACTCAACAAAGTCAGCATAACTTTTTCCAGGGAGTAAGCTACCTATAACTGGTTCGTTTATTATCAGCTCCCAGATTGGAACCCTATCCGGCTGCTCTCTAGCTAAAGCTTTTAAAAATCTCGCTCTAGAGTTCATGACAGTTTAACTATGTTTTTAATTATCGAAGGATAAAAATCTTTCAAAGATAGAAGTTTGCAACTCTTCAACTCTTTCTTCTATAGCTTAGTTGCTGACTAGAATATTCCACT
>JBAMLO010000030.1:0-5773 GCA_039793485.1 Nitrososphaera sp.
CTATATTAATTTAACTGTCTATCAAAGGAGATTGTCAACTTAAGGCTTAAAGGCCATGCTTACCTTTGATCAACGCTTAAAGGTGATAGCCATGGTAAGCATAGTTAACTTCGTTCACTGTTCAGCGATAGAAAAATCTTTCCTAGAAGTAGAGTAATACTGCCAGCAATTGCGCCAAAAATTTGTCTCTCACAACTTTAAGAAGGATAAATATCCCAGGAGTAGTATATCTCTAATTAATTACTTGTGATCTTTTTCATTTCTTTTATAATACTTCTAGGCTAAGGGATGATTCCAGATACTCTATTTTTCTGAATTTATTGTTGTACAGAGCTCCAAGTGGCTTCAGCTTCCACAGCAAGAGAGAGCAACCCAAGACGTGTACTCTTCTCAAGTTTATTTACATCAGCAACATAAATGCCATTATGCGTTAATATGGTTAATCTGTTGTTCTGAACAACTATCGCATTCGGTAAGACTATTTCTCTTCTTACAACGCCGTTCTCATCTTCAAAGACTACTACTATGTTTGCACTTCTTCTTCCTCCAATTGGAAGAAGTCTAGTTATTCGTTTAATACTTGCTACATTGTACTCCTTAGTTATGTAGTTTGACATTGCTTCTCTACTTTTCTCATCCAACTTATCATAGTCCGCTATTACTCCAAGCTCGTTTCCTTTCTCATCGTAAAGTATAGCCATTTTAGGATAGGAAATTGGGAAAGGCAACTTGGCCTTTATGTTGCTCAGAGTGTAGCCTTCCTTAGTTGTTATTTGGAGTGAAGAATTTTCATAACGCACTGTTATGCTACTAGGATCTACTAGGTTTATGTAGCTTCCGTTTTCTGCAACCGCTCTTTCTCTCAGCAACCCTTTAAGTTCGTTTACAATCATTCCATCTTGTACTTCTATTACTCTGTTTATGTAATTCACTAGGCTAGGGCGGTGTGAAATTAAGATTATAGTTGAGTCTGGAAGATAGTTCAGTACTCCTTTAATTATTTTCTCCTCTAGATCAACGGCAACATTTGAGGTAGACTCGTCTAAAAATAGTACACGTGGCTTTCTAACTAGAGCCCTAGCTATGCACACCATCTGCTTTTGTCCTCCGGAGAGCCTTCTTCCTGCTTCGCCAATATCAGTATCGTAAGCGAGGTGAAGGCTCATTATGAAGTCGTGAGCGCAGCTTATCTTAGAAGCAACAAGTACATCTATAGGAGAGGCTTCCCTTAGGCCGTGAACTATGTTTAAAGCTATAGAGCCCGGAAGAAGTAAGGGCTCTTGCGAAACCATAACTACTTGACTTCTAAATGAGCTTAATTTCAGCTTACGCAGGTCAACATTGTCATAGAATATTCTCCCCTCATCTGGATCGTAGAGTCTAGTAAGTAATCTTACTAAAGTTGTTTTTCCAGAACCGTTTGGACCAACTATACCTACTACTTCGGCAGGCTTAATTTCAAACGAAACTCCCTTCAGTACTGGCTTATCAGAGTAAGCAAATTGTACCTCTTCTACCTTTATGCTACCACCTATTTTTATGTCAACTGCATCTGGAGCTTCTTTTACAGAAGGCTCTACGTTTAGAACTTCGAGTATCTTTTCGTAAGCTGTTTCAGCTTGAACATAGAGTGCTGATATTTGGCTTAAACTACGAATTGGAGTGTAAACTTGCCCTACGTATCCCAAGAATGCAACTATAGTCCCTATTGTTGCCTCGCCATTTAGCACCATAAATCCTCCAAAGAGCATTATCAATGTTGATGATAAAGTTAAAGAAAAATTCATCGCTGGGAAGTACTCTACGTTCACCTTCGCTAGGTTTATTTGTGCATCGTATATATCCTTTGCATACTTGAAAAATCTCTTGTTTTCTATATCCTCAATTCCTAGTACCTTCACGAGAACTATAGACGATACTACAGAAGTTACGTAAGACATAAAATTCGAAGTAACTTTCCATACTCTAAGAAAAGCGAAACGAACTTTCCTCTGATAGGCCCAAGTTCCAATTATTATTACAGGTATTGGAATTAGAGCGGCTAATGCAAGCTTAAAGTTCATGGCAAATATTATTATTAGAGTTCCTCCGAGCATTAAGATGTTCACCATAACTGACTGAAGACCATCTATAAGAAAAGACTGAATTTGCCTTACGTAAGTGAAGATTTTAGCCACAAGATCACCAGTTTGACTCTGGTCGTAGAAGTCTAAGCCAAGAGCCATCATGTGAGTATATAAGCGTTCTTGAAGGTCAAGAACAACTCTGTTATGGAGAACCTCAACTACGTAACCTCCCGTAGCAGAGATTACAACGTTTACAGCATAAAGTCCTACTAGTAAGGCAACCAGCTTTATTAGGAGGTCGAGATGTTGCATCGGAACTAGCACTTGGTCGGTTATTACTTTGTTTATATATGGAGGTACTAAGCCTATAGCAGTAGAAACTATTGAAAGTATGAAGTACAACGTAAACAATTTAAGGTGTGGTTTCAGTAAACTCATAAGCTTTAACAAATTTGAGTCTCTTCTAGCTTCTCTTTTCTCTAGAAAAGGTGGCATTTGCGCTTTCAATCTTTTTCTACATCTAGTATCGTTACCGACATACTATTTAAATATTTTTGTAAGAAGGAGACTATCAAATTAAGGCTACTCGTGACATTACCCACTCTTTCAGAATAGGAACTCAAAGTTCTTATAACTTCCTAAGAGTGGATGAGAATCTTACGTTCTCATTTGGAAAGCAAACGTTGAACTGTCTTATTCTTCTCTTTGGTTTAAAGAACTATAGTTCTATTGTTGTTCATCTGTAGCCATACGCCTCTCTTCTTTTTTATTTTTATAAAAGTATCTCACTAGCCTTTAAGAACCGCTTCCTAATTGCCTCTCTGTTTACTTTGTAACCTCTTTCCTCTAATTAAGTGTTCTTTTACTTGAGCTAAGCTTAATCCTAGAATGTACTCTCTAACTGAAATTGCTTTTTTCGTACTACGTTGTACGTAGGAAAAATAAGATTAACTTTATTTGACGCTTAAGAATAAGTTATCTTTCATGGCAAAGACCCAAAAAGATATATCGAATTATTGATGTTACACCTCGTCATGAAAAGGCGAAAACATTTCCTGTCATGCGAATTACAAAGAAGAAAAACAATGCTGTCGAAGACCAAATTTCTTGGAAAATTATTCTCTAGAAGAAAACTTTAGAAAATTTATGCGTTGGGTAGAAAGCGTTATTAGGAAGAAATTTTTAACATTCTATTTCAGACTCAACTACACTTTAAAGTAAAGTTTAACATGAAGCTACTACGAGTATTAACAGAAAAACTTTCAGTTTGAGTTTTTTATCTTCTTGTACTTCATGAAAAGCTTCATTTGCTGGTTAAGGGTACATTTTTCATTTTCTATTAAATCCTTATCCAATGGGGCTTTCCTTGCCTAGACCAATGAATCTCAAGAGCGATACAGTGTCCTCTAAAGATTTTATACTAGAACAAAATTTTAAGGTTTATTCTCACTAAGAACTACTACTTTTGAACTCGCTGCTCTGCTCTTAGAGCTAAGTTTTTAGGCCTCTCTTGAGAGGCCAATTTCTATGAAGCGTTCTAATTTTAATTGACTTTTTTTAAAATTATTTAAAACAGAAAAAGTTAAATAGTTTTAGTTAAGAATAGCTTTTAATGTCTTTAGCAGACTTTGCTCTTGGACTCTTTGAACCGCTTGGTAAAGTAGTAGGTAGGTTTGTTGAAAAAGACCTCGATGCGGGCTTGTTAAGAATTTATCCCCCTGCTTATGGTTCAATTGTTATTTTTGTTACTTTAATTTCGGCTACAATTTCGTTTTCCTCTTGGATTGTTCTAACAGTACTCGGTTTCGTTCACGTTTTTACTCTTCCTTTAGTATTGCTAATTCCTGCATCAGTCTTTCTCCTATTATTTTATTATCCAAAAATTAGAGTTGCAGACAGGTCTTCTGCTTTAGAAAATGAGACTCCCTTTGCAGCTGCCTATATAGCTGTTATGAGCACTGGAGGAATCTCTCCTTATATAAGCATAACTCGATTAGGAAGGTTCTACCTTCTCCCAAGCTTAAGAGAATTCGCGAAGATTCTCGAAATAAAAGTCAATGGACTGGGGCTAGACCCAGTATCAGCGATCGAAGAGGTTGCTAAGAACTTACCTTCTAGAGAATTCAAGGAGCTTCTTTTAGGTTATGCCTCAACTTTAAGAGCTGGAGGTGACGTAGTCCACTTCCTAATGAGGAGAACAGAGTTATTATTTCAAAGGAGCCTTGCAACTTTAAAGATAATTGGAGAACGAATGGGTCAAATCATGGAGATTTACATGATAGTTGCAATCATTTTTTCTCTAGGCATATATTCCATATTCACAGTAGGTGTTAGCCTATCTTCTATAATGCCTGCAGGTGCAATGGGTTTCTTCGGAAGCAGTGTAGCGCTTTTCTTATTTGGCTATATTCTTATGCCAATGATTTCTGTTGTTTTCCTTTGGTTTATAGATATCTCTCAACTTAAGCAACCTTCAGAAGATTACACTCCTTATATAATTTACTTAGGAACCTTTGTACCTACACTAGTAGTTCTTGGAACCATATTTTCTCTTTCGTTCATAGTTGTGCCTCTAGGAAACATAGAGTTAATTAGAACATTGAGAAGTCCAGTTGTAATACTGTGCAACTATCTTAATTTGCCTCATGGGTTTGAGTCTACAGTTGGGTTAGCTTTAACTTTAATGATTGGTACAATACCTGCAGCAATTTACCAAGCTTACATAGACTTCTTGGAAGGAGGAATAGAGTACGAGATGGCAAACTTCCTCAGAGACCTTGTAGAGGTTAGAAAATCTGGCTTAAGTCCAGAGAAATGCATTATAAACCTTTCAGAAAGGAGCTATGGAAAGCTGTCTAAGCATTTAAAGCTAATAGCAAGACAACTAAATTGGGGTATAAGCTTCTCAAAGGTCTATGAAACCTTTTCCAAGAGCGTTAAAAATTGGCTTGCAAAGGCAATGTTTTTCTTGCTAATAGACAGCATAGAAGTTGGAGGTGGAATGCCAGAAACTCTAGAGACGTTAGCCACTTTTAATGAATCAATGATACAAAGTGAAAGGGAAAAATCAGAAACAATGAAACCCTTAACAGTAATTCCATACATTGGTGCAGGAACTTTAGTCCTAGTTATAGTTGTGCTTCTAGCTTTCTTTAATTCGATTCTTTCTATAGCGCACTCCGGTGTGCCCTACGGAGACATGGTTATGGCATTGCTTCCTCCAATAATTGTACAATCTTATCTGATGGGCCTGGTTAGCGGAAAAGTCGCTACCACAAAAACATCTCAAGGCTTTAAGCATGCAATACTTTTAGTTCTGTTTAGCCTTATGGTGATAGCTCTAGTTCCATACGTAAACAAAGCAATTGCAATCTCTTCGCTTAGCAGCTAAAGTTTCATAACCTAAGCACTTTGCACTACTTTGATAGAGACTGTCAACTTAAGGCCACCCACGATATTATCCACCTTTCTGAATAGGAACCCAAGGTTCCTATAACTTCCTAGGAGTGGATGAGAACCTAAGGTTCTCATTTGGAAAGCAAACATTGAACTGTCTTATCCTTCTCTTTAGTTTAGAAAACCATTGTTCTATTGAATTCCTTATTCCAAATAGGAACCTAGGTTCCTATAACTTCCTATCTTTAGGAACTTCATTAGCAATGTACCATTGTACTATCAGTATAAACAGTAGGATTGTTCTTGCAAGA
>JBAMLO010000031.1:0-5689 GCA_039793485.1 Nitrososphaera sp.
CTATTCTTGTATCAACGTCTTTTATCTCATCCTGAAGGTCTTGAAGTTCTTCTTCCAGCTCTTTTTTGTAGTCTTCCAGCATTCTTAGCTCAGTCTCTGGATCAGGAGGCACTGGTGCGTAAGGAGAGTAATACGGATATGCTGGAGGGTAGTAAGGTAGAGCACCGTAGTAAGGTGTTCCCCAACCAAGCCTGCGCCACCACCGTCTATAGTAATAGCTCAATTTAAGGCCTCACCACCAATAGTAAGGGTAAGCGTAGTATGGCGAGTACCAATACAGAGGAGCAGCTCTAGCATATGGCGCATAGTATGGAAAAGCATAGTACCACGGATAGCCAAACAGCCACCAGCAAGCGCCTCTGCCAAAGTACCAGCCAGGTCTCTGCCACGGAGGTAAGTAGCTAAATGGTCCTCTTCCTGGCCAAAGGCCGTAGCCTCTTCCATATCCACCCCACCAACCCCATGCCATTTCTTATCTCACCCGTTACCAATTAACTACTAAAAGACTATTTAAATTTTGTGCTATTGCACAAAAATATTTTTAATTTAACAAAAAGGTCTACTTCTGCTTCTAGAGAAAAAACGTTAGCACAGAGATTTACTTAATAAAGCTCACCCACAATTTCTAACTTCTTGCTTCTGATTTTCAAGAAGTAAAAAAGTTAAATAATAACCTTAGGGCAACAACTTAATGAATAAATGATAACAGTCACGACCTTATTACCCGAGAAAGTTTTGGAAGCACTTAGGGAAAAAGCAGAGTCTGAAGGAAAAGATATAGAAGAGTTTATCAGTGAAGCTGTTTTGAAGCAACTTAACGTATTTGATCCAGACACTAAAACCGAACTTCATCTAAAATTATGCGAAAAATATCTTAAAGAAACTGATGATTTTTTGGCTAAAAAGGATTACGTGCAAGCATCAGAAAAAGCTTGGGGTGCTGCGGCTCAGGTTGTTAAAGCAGTCGCTGCCAAAAGAGGTCTGGAAATTAAAAGCCATAAAGAGCTTCATGCGTTTGTGGCGAAGCTAAAAGAGGAGAGTGGCGACTCTGAAATTAGAAGTTTTTGGCAATCGGCTGGAATGCTTCATCAAAACTTCTACGAAAATTGGCTTCCCCCGGAAATGGTTGAAGAAAATATAAATGATATCAAAAAACTAGTTGAAAAACTTAGAAAGCTACTAAAATAACTTCAAAGTACCTTTACAACATTTGTTTTAATTATCGTACTAAGGAAGTACTCATCTTCCTTTAATGGTAGCAGGTAACTGAGTATAATTTTTGCTAAAAGTAATTGACCCCTGCTAAGACAATCGGTGATTTTCAGAAAATACAAGAAAATTTAGGCTTAAGGAAAAGTAAGTTCTTTAAAAAGAATCATAAACTTCAAGCTAAGTCTGACTTTTATTCCTGAAGTAGTAGTTCTTAAGAAGGGTATTTTTCTTTAAAGCTTTAGAAAGCTTCAACTAAAAATTAGTAAAAATAAAAAGAAGAAAGAAGTAAGAACAAATAAAATTCTCTTGTGTATAAAACGAAGCCTAAGTGAAATTAACTAAGCTTAAGCTCTTCTTCACTCGTCCATAGGCCATGAATGTTGCACAAAGAAAAGGCTATTAGCTTACCAGGTTTTTCTGTTTTCATGGCAAAAAGAGCAGTGGGCTCAGTAAAAACTGTGCTTGTATTTGGCCCCTTCGTAGACTCACCGTGTGCATTAAATTCAGCTCTTCCTATTTGATATGGATACTTTTCTCCTTCCGGCAAGAAGAACAACTCAATATACCTTATGTGGTGCTCCGTTGTATTGGGGTGAGGAATCTCTTTTCCAACCGAGACCTTTACTTGAAATACCTTTCCTTTCTCTACTTTTTCAGGCAGTTCGATTACCGGAACATGTTTTTCAGTTTTCCAATCGCTTTTTTGAAATATTTTATCTAAGCTAGACATCTTATTTCACAGTTATACTTTCTGAAATTAATCTTTTATAAACTTTTTCACTTTTGTTCGAAATTCGAACTTACTTCCTAAGTTGAAACTTGGTGCAGCACAAATTTACGCTCTTTAAAAACAAAAAAATTCGGGAAGCTAGTCTTTCTTCATAAGTTCTTCAATTTTGAATTCTTTTTCACCTTTTATGAGTTTGCTGACGAAGAACTCAGTTACTATTTTATATCTTTTTGCTCTGTGTTTTGGCAGCCCTCTTATGCTGTGACCATGTTCACCTTTCTTGAACACCACAATATAGGCTTCTTTTCCAAGATCTTTAAGAACGTGGTAGAACATTACAGATTGATCCAATGGGCACCTATAGTCTTCAAGACTATGAATTATTAAGGTTGGCGTTGTAACGTTTTCAGCGTAGAAAATTGGGCTAAGCTTGTAAAAGTTCTCATCCTTCAGCGGATTTTCTCCAATTAGTTCTTTATCAAACCAAAGCCCAATGTCTGAAAAAGCATAGCTTGTTAACCAGTAACTTATTCCATTTTCACTTACTGCAGCTTTAAACAACGAAGGTTTTTGTGTTATTGCCCAGTTTGTCATGAAGCCACCGTAACTTATTCCAGTTATTCCAATTTTGTCTTTGTCAACTTGAGGCTCATTTTCTAAGAGCTGCTCTATTCCTTTGAGTATATCTTGGAAGTCCTCTAGACCAGTTCGCTTAACTACTTTAAGGGCAAATTGTTCATCGTAACCATCACTTCCTCTAGGGTTTGTAAAGAGAACAAAGAAACCTTTGCTTGCCAAAAGTTGCGCCATAAAGTCAAAAGAGTAGCCATACATTCCCTTTGGACCTCCATGAACAAAAACTACCAAAGGCGCTTTTTCGTTACTATTAACTTCTGGCTTTATGAACCAGCCGTCAATTTCTAGTCCCTCTAAGCTATTGTACTTAAAGTGATTTAGCTTTCTAGCTTTTAATTTATTTAAGATCAGCTCGTTGTAGGCAGTTAGTTTTTCAAGCTTACCATTCTCAAAAAGGTAAACTTCGTTCAATTCAACGTCGGACTGTTTTAAGAGTACAACTTTCCCATCGTCGCTAATATCAAAATCAGTTACAGAAGCGTTCTCATCCACTATCGAAATCACTTTGCTATCTTTTAGAGCTTCAAGTGTGACTTTTCCTTTTTTGCTACTAGTAAAGTAAACGTAGCCATCTTTTCCTATTTTTCCAGATAGGTTGTTGTAAACAAGATTTTCTGTTAGCGGCTTTACTCCTTTTCCATCGTACAAGTATAAGTAGTTGTGCTCAGCATGATTATTTTTCTTTGGCTTTCCATGCAAAAGAAGTAATGAACCATTTGAGTTAATAGCTCTAAAGGACACATTCTCAAAAAGTTTCTCTCTTCTTCCATCCTCATAACTGTATATGTCAAACAGTAGGTAAGGGTTCCTTCTATTTGGTACATTAAAGACCACTGCATTTTTGTACCATACTGCTACAGGAAAGTACGGAAGTGCGAAGAATTTTTCTTTTAGTGTTTCGATTGCTTCTTCGCCCTCAGTGTCATAGACCTGGATTAGGGTTTCTTCTTTGCTTATGAAGCCCTTTTCATTAAACCAAATTGGGATATTGTCCTCAAAGAAGAAGTCTTCGTCATCGTTCTTCTTAGAACTTATTAGCAACAACCTTCTGTTGTCCTCATTCCACAACACTTCACTTAAGCTGTCACTTTCGAAAAGTTTCTTGGCACTCATTGACCTAACATCAAGAAGCCACAGTTCAGACTTTTTCTTTTCGCCTTCAGTAGTTCTAACAAACGTCATTTTTTCTCCATTTGGACTAAAACGTGGCATTGTTGCATTCTCAACAAACTTTCTTTCCATACTTTCAAGGCCTTCTATAACAATAGTACTTTCATACTTATTTGCAGTTAGATTTGCCTTCGTTAAGACGTAAGCAATCATCTTACCGTTCCTTGTAATCTTTACGTTGCTGAGGTAAGAAAACAAGGTGAAAGTTTTCTCATTCCACTCTGGAACTAAAACTTCTTCTTTTTTCATTGTTACGCTATGGTTCATTTTATGCTTTTATAAAAATTTTGTGATAGACGTAACAAAAAATCGTGAGAGTATTCTGTTCAAGTTTTTAGTACCATGGGCAGTTTTGCCACAAAATAAAAAGCAACATTCAAAGCATATAGATTTCCTTGTAAATATGTTAAAGAGAGCTACTAAATCAGCGTACTTGGAATTTTATTAGGGTCGTAAGCAATTCTTGGAAAAAGATTTCTCTTCTTCAGTATTTCAACAACGTGAGGATAGAGAAAAACATATTCTTCTTCCAAATCAGCTAGCTTTTCATCAATTTTCTTTAGTTCTTCAATAAGTTTAGCCTTTCCTTCTTCGCTGGAGAAGCTTAGCATAGCTGCTGCATGACAAGAAACATTTTCCTCTAATAGGTTCTTTAGCGCATTAATCTGCAATCTAAATGCAGAAGGTTCTGCATTCGTAAGCTTACTGAATTCTTCTTCGTTTGTTCCTTTTAAGGAAACCCTGACATGCAAGAATTTATACTTTGAAAGCTCTTCTGCATATTTTTTGTTATAACCTATGAGTATTCCATTTGTTTCTAGAATGAAATTGTACTTATAATTACTTAAGATATCCAAAACTTGCAGAAGATGTTCAAAGCCTATCGTAGGTTCACCTCCGCTTATCCTAATTAAGCCATAGTTTCTGTTACTCGCAATTTCAACGAGCCTTTTTGCTACTTCTTTAGGCGAGTAATACTCTCCACAGGTAGCTATAGAAGTATTTGCTTTCCAAGACCAACAAAAACCGCAAGAAAGGTTGCATCCTACAGTATCAGCAGTAGCAATTCCCCCATACCAACGACCTCCTCTAAATCTATAGTACTTTCTTTTAACAATATTATCTTCCTTTGCTACAACTACTTTTTCTACCTCATTCGAAAATGCTATTGGATCTATCAAAACTCTAAACTCTTGTTTGACTTTCTAAAACTAAAAAACAAGTAAAGTTGAAGAAGCATTAATGCCAGCATTAAAATTATGAGAAAGATAAGGACTACAGATGGAATCCCTGCTCCAACTAGTATTGGTATAGGACCAATCATAATAAGAGCACCGCCAGCTACACTCACGTTACCTGCATTGGTTAAGGCAAGTGAAATGGAAGAGAAGATGAGTACTAGCGTTCCTATAAGTACTAGAAGCACACCAATGAGAAATAGCTTGTTTCTCATTTTACTACAGCACCTTTAAAAAAAGAATAAACAAGAACGAAATAACAATTAGAATTATAGCTAAAACCATGAGAATTTTTGCCGAGTTTGGGTCGGTGCTTAGCACTACTGGAATTGGACCTATCATTATTACTGCTCCGCCTTGAACTGATGTTTTTTCTCCTTCCTGACCACCTTTTGTCTTAAAGAAGTCCATTAAAGCTGCAAAGATAAGTATCAAGATGCCTAGCACCACCATTAGGAAGCCTATAAGCATTGTGAGCTCAAACATCTTTATTAAAACCTTCTTAAAAGTCAACGAATATAAAAACTTTTATCTAAATTTACGATGAGAAAATCTTCTTTCTAAGGAATAATAAAGCTCATTTTAGAGCTAGACTCCAGTTATATTTTTTATAACAGTTTCTAAGCGTAAAAGCGAACTATAAAAAGCTTAGGCGATTGTTAAAGGATACAACTTATTACAAAGAACCAATAGAAAAATAAAA
>JBAMLO010000032.1:0-5661 GCA_039793485.1 Nitrososphaera sp.
CCATGTCCTATACTCTCTTACATTCTTCACTATGTTAACTCTAATTCTGCCCTTTTTATCTATAAGCTGGTCTGAAGGCTTTCTTCAAAAATCGTCTCTAGAGAAGCCCAGCTTCTATCACTTTCTCGAATATTTTCTTATCTTTCGGGTCGCCTCTAGAGAATAAATTTCCTTTTAATAAAATACTATTTCATTCGAAGTCTCTTCTAGTCCTGTTATTTCTACAGACCAGCAGAAAAAATATGGTATGTCAAACCTTCTATCTTCTTAATACCTGCATCAACCTTTTTATCAACTCACGTGCATGAGGATATAAGTTCTTCATTTCATCTTTTAGTATACACCAGTGTTTTGGAGCAGGAAGCCAATTGAGGTGAAGTCTGTCAAGCTTACCTTCTATTTCTGGAATGAGATGACGGATTTTATTTTTCCATTCAAACGAGTATCCGAAAATCGATTTCAAATAGTCTTCAAATTCCTATAAAAAGTTCAGGAGAATACCATCGCCCGTATAAGTAATATTATTCTTGAAAACCTTATTATTGTTACCTCTTCACAGGTAGGTGCTACAGTAATTATTCTCACTTTATCTCGTTTATCAGAAATAATAATGTCTGAAGAATTGCTAATAAAAACACCGAAGTCGAAATGTTTTATCTTCAGATTCCTAATCGTAACGTTCCTAACCCTAGCAGGTAGAGTCCAAATCCTACGTTCCTAGCCTTCTGGCTCCTCCTTACCCAGTAGCGAATATCCGTTTCCATCTACCACCGCATTGCTTCCCGTCATTAGCGCAAAATGCCATAAAAGCCAAACTTCCAGTAAAAAGTTGAGCCAAAAATAAAATTATTGGCACTTTGCTTATACTCTTCGAGCCTTCAACTAACTCTTGGCTTTTGTCACCCATTTCATTTCTTCAAGGATTTATCTTATAAGCGAATATAAAATTTTACACAATCCCCAAAGTTTTTAATTGTATCTGTAGGACATTAGCTAATAAATTAAGAAAGATTTCTCAAACTTTCTCTTTTAAAAAATTGGTGCTTAAAAGACTTTTCTAAGTATTTTCTTTAGATTAGGTTATGATGGGCAAAATATTAATACTAAAGGTTTTAATAAAAAGTAAAACGGTAAAATTTATAAATTTTATTATGGCTTTTCTAGCTATGAATAAACATAACATACTTGTCTCAGCCTTAGTTCTTCTGCTTTTCACTTCTCAATTCTTAATAAAAACTACTTACTCAGCTCCTCTAGAACTTAGCTACGACGATGGCGAGTTTGATTATGGCTGGAGCAACTTCTACCCTTACGCCGCCGCAGTAAAATTTTCTCCGCCTTCTTCAAGCTGGAAAGTAACAGCAGTAAGGCTTCACGGCATTTGTTTTCTAAGAGGTAGCTCAATCTTCTATGTTCAACTCTGGGATAAGAACCTCAACATTAAGTACTCTGCGTTCTTCTATTTCGAGAAAGTCTTCAAGAATGCTACTCTTGACTGGTACTTCATAGAAATACCAAACGTAGTGGTTAGCGGAGACTTTTATGTAGTTGTAGTTCCAATGTTTACTCTAGATGGCACTCAGCTTTGGCTAAGTGTTGACAGCGACCTCCCAATTTCAAACAACAGCTATATAGTCGACGCTAGCAAGCATAAGATCCTAGTTTCTCTAAATGCAACCAGCAGTAGACCTGGAGATTTTATGATAAGAGTTGAAGGAGAGTATGTTCCGCCTCCTCCAGAAATTAAGCTCAGCTCGTTAGAAGTTAACGAAAATGAAATCGTAGCTTACTTTACTTATCCTGGGGAAATAAGAAGTACAGAAGCTAGGCTAATAAGGCAAGATGGAAGCTTCATTGAATTAAACACTTCTAAAGAAGGAGAAAACATTGTTGTTAGGGTTAGTGACCAAGGAACTTTAAACGTTTTCATTGTTACTCAAAGTTCAGAAATAATTGGGACGAGCGTAGTGGTTGAGAACAATCTTAAGATGATACATAGAAATCTTATGATGAACTACACTATACTAAAAGAAAAGTTAAATGAAACTAGTGAACAATTGCGTTCATTAGCAAAGGAAAATGAGGACCTCAGAAGTAAAGTAAGGGACGCTGGCTACTACATTAGTAAGCTTGAAAATCAAGTGAATGAACTTGCTGACAACGTAACAAGGCAAAATGGACAAATATCTAAGCTTAATAGAACCATTGAAGAACTACAGCTTAAAAACAAAGTTTTAATCTTACTTTTAGTAGTACTTTCAATTGTTCTAGCTGTTATAAAAATAAAGAAATGAACAGTACAAAAATTAAGTTATTAGGAGTACTCTTAATTCTCTTAATAGTTTGTTCTGAAGTTGCACCTCAGCTACTTTTTACTAAAGTCCTAGCTCAAGATTCGCCAGAAACTTTTGTAAGCAGACTTGAAAGCTACTTAAAAGATGCGCTTCCACCTGAGTCTGAGCCAATAGAGGAAGCTGAATACATAATTCCAGAAGGCTTCAACGTTAGCTACGCCGAAAGACTTTGGAGAGCCCTAGCACCATTCATAAGCTTAGGCTACTCAAAAGATGAAATTGTAAACATAACTAAGAACATTGCAGACGGTAAAGGCGTTCTTAACTTTTCCAGTTTAAGCATTGAAAAACTAAGAGATGGAAGCGTTAAACTAAGAATACCTTTTGCTGGAAAGAATTTCACATACTACAACGCGACAAACTTAAGACTATTTTACAAAGTGTGGAATGAGTCCCTAGTAAGCTACTACAAAGTAAGGAAGAGAGCTCAAGGAGTTTATCGCTACGTAATTGAAGACCTAAACACTGGAAAAGAGTACACAATAGTTTCGAAGGTTTTTCTTGGAGCTTTTTCATCTACATTCTACGGAATGGAAGAACCTACTGAAGTAGTGGAGTACTTTTACTTCCCAAGTTATGCAGAAATTGGATTCTGGGGAGTGTCAAAGTGGAGCGGCGTAATTACTCCTGGAGTGCCAGTGATAGCAGTACCTGGGCACTATGAGGAAGTTAAAGTTGCAGTTCCAGAGCAAGAAACTAAGTTTAGAGTACTTTTTCCAGCTTACGATCCACTACTTATTCTAGGGTGGGTGATTTATACAAATGTATCCTCTGCAAGCATAAACGTTGGAGAAACAATAGACGTTTTCTACAAAGCTCTTCCTATAAACATAAACCCAGCTACTAATCCTCTAAATGCAACTTTAAGGTTGAACGTTTCTGATGCTTTTAAGTCCTTGAATGGTGTTGAAAGAAAGCTTAACAACACAAGTACTTCTGGAGCTTTTAAGCTGGAAGCACTTAAGCCAGGAACTTACAATATAACTCTGAAAGTTGAAGGCAATGCAATATTTTCTTCGCCTTTCCATTTTAACGAAGTTACTTACACTATACAAATTTCCTCTCCTCCATCTCCTTCTTTAAGAGTGGTAGTTAAGGGCATTGATACTTCGTTACTTAAACACGCAAAGCTTTTCCTAGAGCTTAAAAATGAAGGCGGAAGTACTGCAAGAAACCTACGCTTAAAAGTAACAGGCGAAAGCGTAGAAGGCGTAAGCAAAGAAGTAGGCGACATTGAAGTCAACGAAACAAAAGACGAAGAAGTTACACTAAAGCTACTCAAGCAGTGGTCGAATGTAAAGATATGCGCAACCTATGAAGACAGGAATGGAAATTTGTACTTGTCTGAAGCTTATACAACTGTTTGCACTAATAACTTTGTGGTTCCTGAACACTTTGAAGAATATACTGCTGTAATTCCAGAGCATGAGGAAACTAGAAGAGTTTTTGTTCCTGGTTATGAAGGATATACACATATAAGATTCTATGCATTTTCCTTAAGTGAAAGAGTTACCATTAAAGCTGGCTGGATAATTGGCGCTGGGCGAAGCAACGAAGACTACTACGGAGGCGCTAAGCTTCAAGCAGTACTTTTCCCTTGTACACCTTATGGCTATGAGCTAAGCGTTTCTAAGGAACTTAGCAAGGAAGCTCTAGAAAAAACAGGAGTTAACATTGTTCTTAAAAAGATAGAGCCAATGTGGGAAGACCTTGGAATATTTGAAGAAGGAAGCATAACTAACCTAGAAAACTTAAAAGATTATGAGCTCACTCTCGTTAATAAAACTTGGAAGGCAAGTAGTTCTGTTGTCCTAAACTCAACAGAATTTGAACTATACAAACTTAGAATGAGCAGCTTAAATGATAGCGATGACTTAAGGTGGCATTTTAGTAAGTTCACGAACGCTACTAGAGCTACTAGCAACGCGAGTGAAACTGGAAACGTTGTACTTATTTATCATCCTATTAGAGCAAGGGGAAGTGGTCCCCTAAAGTCTATTCAAGTGAAGAACTATGCAAACTTTAACTTAAGCTACAGACTAGAGGTTTCCCAACCCTTTGAGTCTCCAGAGTTTAGCTACTTCAGTAAGCCAATTTTAGTAAAAGCAGGAGGCTGCAACACAACATTAGCTAGCTTAATCAGTTCGAATGAACACTTTTATGTTGCTAGGCTATTTCTTGGCTCCAGCTTAGTTGCAGAAGTTGCCTTTGGTTTAGCTCCAGAAACTTCTCCACTCTGGCAGGGTTTTTGGGACGGAATAAAAGAGAAGGCACCTGGAATAATATTAAGCACTTCGATAATGGTAGTTCTCGCCTTACCAACTGGAGGAAGCTCTCTCTTAGTTGAAGCAAAAAGCTTTCTTGCTTCAGTTGTAGTTCCAATGCTTATCGGCGCAAGTGCTGCCTCCAACCTTAGAGAAGTTGTTGAAGCTTACTACGCATGGGAAAGTATGAATAAAGTTGCAGATAATCTTAGCAATCTTTGTGCTAAAGCAAGTTCTCTTGGCTACAAGAACGTTTCTTTACTCATTAGCAGTTTAGAGAATAAGATAAGAGAAAGCCAGCAAAGTTTAGCCATAAATACAGGACTAAACCTCCTAGCAGATGTAACGATAAGAGATCTTTTCATCGTGCTTGGAAAGGAGAACGCTACAGAGTATGAAAAAGGAAAATCCTTTGGAAGGGTTGTTGGTTCAGCGCTCTCATTAACAACTTATATACTAGTTTATTACAAGTTTTTCTCGGAGGGTCCAAAGCTTCTCTCCTTAAGTGGAAAAATAAAGAGTCTTTTCAGCGGCTTTTACAATTGGATTACGCCTCCACTTTTTGACGTTGGTGTAATGGCAGGGAAGCTTACGATTAGCGAAATATCTTCTTCGCTGATTCTTTCAGAAGAAAACATCAGGTTTAAGGACTACTTGGAAAAAATTGGTGAAGAGGAATTAACTTTAACTGTTAAACTTTCAAACGATTACTTTTACAAGGCTATAGACTTATCAGAAGAACTTAAGTTAAGCGAAAAGTCGTTCTTAGGATTATTACTAGCTTATGGAGATGAAGTGGGGAAGGTAAGTGGAGAAAGCTGGGGTATATTTCTTAGAAACGTTGAATTTGTAGGTTCAAAGAATTCTAAGTTTGCTGACAATTTCTTAAGCTGGATGCACGACATTAAAGATTCTTCCCAGCTAGAAAAAGCTGTCGTTGAACTAACACCAAAATTAACTAACCTTGATGACGAAGAACTTAGCGGCTTAGGAAAGGCACTTGAAAGCGTTACTGAAGAAAGCCCTGATAATGGGTTTAAACT
>JBAMLO010000033.1:0-26995 GCA_039793485.1 Nitrososphaera sp.
AATAGTCCTGTTGAATTGAACAAAGAAAAACTAATAGAAATTTGTAAAAATGCTTACGTTGGAAGGTTTTAAGTTTTTCTAAGCTCTTAAGAAAGCGATTTCTCCTTCAACTAAAGTTGCATAAACTTTAAACTCTTCGTCCAAAATCACTATGTCTGCATCTTTTCCTTCTTCTACACTTCCCTTTCTTTTCTCTAAGTTTAATAGCTTTGCTGCGTTATACGAGGCAACTTTCGCAATTGTTCTTAAAGGAAACCCTGTAAATGTTATAAAACGCTTCGCAAGTTCGCTTACTCCTATAGAAGTTCCAATTAATGTGCCATCCGTATACCTCGAAGTTCCATTTCTTGATATATACTCAATTCCATCGTAAATATACTTCCCATCAGGTAGTCCCAATGATCTAACACCATCGGTTATCAACAATATTCTATTTTCTCCCAAAATTTTACTTACAAACTTAACAACGCTTGGATGAACATGTGCTCCATCTACTATAAGCTGAGCTGTGACTTCTTGAGATTCCAGGATCGCTATTATTGGTCCCGGCGACCTATGGTGGATTGAGTTCATTGCATTGAAAAGGTGGGTAACATGCTTTACACCTATTTTTATTGCTTCCAAAGTTTCTTCGTAGCTTGCAGCAGAGTGACCAAAGGAAGGAATAACATTATTCCTAATAAGGACCTCAATTAACCTATGAGCTCCACTAAGCTCAGGTGCAATAGTCATCATCTTGAGGTTGCCGTTGCACTTCTTTAGTATTTCAAAGAGAACTTCTTCAGAAGGTTCACATATGGAAGACTCTTGGATCATTCCTTTTTTCTCCTTTGAAATAAACGGTCCTTCTAAATGAAATCCTAAGAATCTTGCTCCCTCTAAACCCTCAGAGACTCCCTTTAAAGAAAGTTCGATGTGCTTGTTTTCTTGTCTTGGTTTGTATACTGTAGTTGCCAAGAATCCAGTTACTCCAAATTCAGTAATTTTCTTTGAAATTTCTTTTATTGCATTCTCATCTTCGTCTAGAATGTCGTAACCATTAGCTCCTTGGATGTGAACGTCTATGAAGCCAGGGAAAACTAGTTTTCCAGATGCATCGATCACTTGTTTTATTCCTTCACCGCCAACGTCTTTTCCAATTTTCTTTATCTTTCCTTTGGAAATTAATATGTTCGCATTTATTTCATCGTTTGGATTTATTATCTTAGCATTCTTGATAAGAATTTTATAATTACTCAACGTTACTAAAACCTCTATTTTTGTTTCCTTGAAATAGTTATTAACCTAGCTTCTATGTCTTCAACACTAGCTCCCAATCCTCCAACTAAATATTTCTTCCCATTACTTAGCAATGTGAAATTTTTGAAGATTCCTTGAGGATCAAGCTTATAGTCTACAACACTTCCTTCAATTTCTATAACGTTTCTTGTTTTTCTTTCAAACCCGCTTACCTTTACCGTTAGGTCTTCTTTTTTCATCGTCTTAATTATTTCGATTGCAAGCCATATATGCGAAGTTGTCTTTTCTTTATCCAACCTAAACTTAGTTAAGGTCTTACTTGGCCTCCAAACAGAGTAGTAGAAAAAGTCGCTTAATATGCGCATAAGTTCTGGTTCTCCAAGCTCTAAAGAGTAATCTTCAGCAAGCACAATACAATACGTTCCGTCGATCATTATTATTGGCAGACTTGGCGTTGGTCTTTGCTTAAGCAATACTGCTTCGTTGGAGTTTATTTGAACTTTAGATTCATCACAGTAACAGACTACTGCAACGGTTACATTTTTTCTGTTATGAGTTACAGATACAATGCTGTCTACAAATTCATTTACCAAGCTAGCTGAAGAAGAAATAACGATGTCTACATTGGCTGCTTCTATGAGCGACTTTATCTTTTGTTTTGCCTTATCAAGATTTCTTATTATCCAAACGTTTGGTTCTTCTAAGAGCAAAGACTGATCCTGAGGCTTAAGTTTTTCAATTTCTGAAAATATTGTCTGTCTAACGTTGCTTAACCTAGCTAAAAGGTCGTTTGAAAGTATTTGTAACGCTACCTTTGGGTCAACAGCTCTGAACTTCTGAGGTCTTTCTTGTCTTATTTCCACTAGACCTTTTAATTTTAAACTATTAAGCACGTCGTATATTCTAGGTTGCGGTATTTCAGACACTCTAGAAAGCTCTGAAGCAGTTAGCTCCCTAGAAAAGAGCAAAGAAACATAAGCTTTTGCCTCATACTCCTTTAGTCCGTATTCTTTAAATAAGTTAACCAGCGTCTCGCTCAAGTATTCTCCTCTATAAAAGCAAAAGATACGTTATAAACTTTAACTTAGCATAATGAGCTAGGAGTAAAAGAAAAACAAAACTTAAAAGCTTCAGAGTATTTCAATTTTGAGGCTATGAAGACACCGCGGGAACCTAATGAATGAGGAAGTTATCCCTGGCTGAGCCTCTTCGCCACTTATTTTTAGCTAATACTTCCATATTCTTCTTTAATTAAGTTCGACAGCCTGCGTATGCCTTCTCTTATTTGCTCTTCAGAGGGGTACGAAAAGTTTAGCCTCATGGTGTTTTTCCCAGAACCATCGATGAAGAATGACTTTCCAGGAACGTAAGATACCTTGTAGTTCTTTATCGCTTTTTCTAGCATCAGCTTCGTGTCTAACACGTCTTTTAACCAAACAAAAATAAACATTCCTCCAATCGGCTTTGTCCATCTAGTTTCTCTTGGCATGTAGTTCTCAAGAGACTGCAGCATAACGTCCCTCTTCTTTTTATATTCTCTAACAAGTATTGGAATCCTCTTTTCTATTATTCCTTTTTCCATTGCAAACAACGCAATGTACTGCGACACTGGAGAAGTAGAAAGGTCCATTCCTTGTTTTGCTATAGCAATAGATCTAATAAGCTCTTCGCTTGCAATAACCCAACCAACCCTCAGTCCAGGAGAAAAAATTTTGCTAAAAGTAGACAAATATATTACTCTTCCTTCCTTATCCATTGCCTTTATTCTTTCCACCCTTTCATCTCCAAAAGTAATATATCCGTAAGGATCGTCTTCAATAATGAGAAAATCGTACTTCGAAGCTAGTTCAAGCAAGTGCTTTCTTCTGTCCATTGACATAGAAGTACCAGAAGGGTTCTGACATGTAGGAACAGTGTAAACAAACTTCGGCGAAATTCCATTTGATCTTAGCTCCCTTAGCTTATCTTCCAGTATATCTGTTCTCATGCCTTTTTCGTCCATCTGAATTCCAACGTACTTCGGCTCAGATAAGTTAAAAACTTGCAGAGCTGCTAAGTAAGTGGGTAGCTCCACTACAACATAGTCCCCCTTATCTATGAATAGCCTTGAAATTATGTCCAGAGCTTGTTGGCTTCCTGTCGTTATTATTACTTCGTCTTCCTTCGCATCTATGTTTCCATACTTTTTGCTGAAACGAACTACTTCTTTTTTAAGCTCCACAACACCTTCAGTTTCACCATATTGAAAAGCATACTCGTTCTTAGCCATTAGGTACTCAAAACATCCCTCTAGCTCAAAGCTCTTGGGTAGAAGCTTTGGGTCTGGTAGGCCACCAGCAAAAGAAATAACAGACTTATCAAGAGACCACTTAAGTAATTCTCTTATGTCGGATGGGCGCATTATCGAAACTCTTGAAGCATAAAACTTTTCATAGTCCATCTTCTTTCTCACATCAACATAGTGCTTAGAAAATATAAAAGTTTAATGTTCCATAACTAGAGTAAAAGTTGTTAAAATCTAGATTAAAAGAGAAAAATCTTTATATTCTTATTTTTGAAGTCTTGAGGAGCTTAATGCACGAATGGAGCTTAGCACAAGCAATAGTTGAAAGTGTAACTGAGGCTGCGAATAAGAAAAACTCAAAGAGGGTAAAGGCTTTAGAAGTGGAAATTGGTTCGTTGGCAATGCTAGATAAGGATATAATTGTTGAAGCAATAAAGGCACTTTCTGAAGGTACAAAACTTGAGGGGGCAGAAATAAAAGTGTGCGAAGAGGAAACCAAATTTAGATGTAAGAAATGTGGAAGAATCTGGAGTTTTAGCGAAGTGAGAGAAGAACTTGAAAAAAATTGGGAGGATACAAAAATAAAAGATGAATACGGAACCCAAGACCTTTCAATACACTACTTTCCAGAGCTGGTTTTTACGATGGTAAGTTGCCCCTCATGTGGAAGCAAAGATTTTGAAATACTTGGTAGCAGAGAAATTGTCATAAAGAATGTAGTTGTAGAGGTATGAGCTATGAGTATAAGCTTTAAGGAAAAGCTTATTAAAAAGAAAACTAACAGGATTAGAAAAGTTGTAATGGTTTGTAGTGGCAAAGGAGGTGTTGGCAAGAGTACAGTTTCTTACGCTATAGCTAAGGCAATTTCTGAGAGTGGGAAAAAAGTTGGATTGTTAGATCTTGATATTCATGGACCAGTAGAACATTTATTTTTTAAAGAAGTGAAAAAGAACTTTTCTGGAAGCAAAGAAGGGTTAGAGCCAATTTTTTCTGATGGAATGAAGGTCATGTCACTTGGCTTTTTAAGTAAGGACGAGCCAATTCCAATAAAAGGAAGATACAAGGAAGAAATCTTAGAAAGCTTATTTTCAGAAGTAATGTGGGGTGACCTTGACTTCTTAATTGTAGACATGCCTCCTGGAATAAGTGATGAGCTTTTCTTTGTGAGCAGAAACTTAAATGAAAAACTTGTAGCTGTAGTTGTTACGACTCCTTCTTTACTTTCACTAAGCGTTGTAAAAAGGATGATTAAGTTACTACATCAGGAAAAAGTAAAGATTGTAGGAATCGTAGAAAATCTTTCCTACTTTACCTGTAAGTGTGGAGAAGAAGTAAAACCCTTCGGAGAAGGCATCGAAGAACTAGAGGGAGAAAAAGTGATCGGAAAACTTCCAATTGACCCAAAGCTAGAAGAAGCCTTAGTTTTTACCAAAAAAGTAGAAAATGCTAGTATCTTTTGGAATTCAATAAAAAAGGTTGCAACAGAAGTTATCGAGAAAAGTTAATTACGCTTACTTTTCTTGAATTTTATTCTTAAGGAACTCCTTAAACGAGGTACTAACTTCAGCTTTTGTTGAGAATATTATCTTGTCTGAAAGAGAAGCAAAGAGGTTTGAAATTTCTTTTGGATCTTTCTTTGAGAGGTCGAGGTAGAAAACTATGCCATAAACGTTAACAAATAGAAATGGGTCAAGCCTTATTACAAACTCTGAAAGTCTTGAAACTTTCATAAATGAACTTATGTCTTCAATTTCAAAGAACTCTCGCATGAGGAAAACTTAAAGCACTTAAATATAAATTTTTAGAAAAATAACTCCTAAAAAGAAGCAACTATTAGGTTGTGTATCCTTGGTCTAAATCCAATAATTAAGTTGTTATCTCTAGAGGGATGAACCCTATTCGTCAAAAGGACAACGATCAGCTCTTTTCTTGGGTCTATCCAAACTGAAGTTCCAGTAAAGCCAGTGTGCCCAAATGCCTCCTTGCTCATAAGCTCTCCGGCAGAGCATGGCTCGTTTGTATCGTTGATCACCCATCCTAGCCCGTAACCTCCTCCGATGTAGCTTACCCAATCTTTTGTCATAACTTCAACAGATTCTTCTGAAAGGATTTCTCTTTCTCCATAACTACCTTTGTTTAGTAGCATTTGGGCAATCTTCGCTACCTCTAGAGCATTTGAAAACAACCCCGCATGTCCGCTTACTCCTCCTAAAGCATATGCATTTTCATCATGAACTTCTCCGACAAGTACTTTCCCCCTCCACCTACAGTTTTCAGTTGCAGCGATGTTACTTCTAAGTTCAGGAGGTGGGTTGAACATAGTATTCTTTAACTCTAGAGGTTTAGCAACAAATTCATTGAACAGTTCACTAAAACTTCTCCCTGTAATTCTTTCAGCAATTTCCATTAAAATTATATATCCTATGTCGCTGTAGACAAACTTTTCGCCAGGTTTTCCGTGTAAGAAAGCATTTATTGAAGCTTCGACTAACTCTTTTCCTCTGTGCCCTTTGTAAAGTGGCTCCCATGCAGGTAGCCCAGAGGTGTGAGTTAAAAGGTGCCACACCCTAATTTCGTCCTTCTGAGAATTCTTAAATTCTCCTATTATAGACGAAACTTTTTCCTTCAACGAGATACTTCCTTCTTCAACTAGCTTCATTATAATTATAGAGGTAGCAAGAGATTTTGTTAGAGAGGCTAAGTCGAAGATAGTGTCTTTTTTCATAGGTCTCTTTTCTGGTACTAGCTGAGAAAAACCAAATGCTTCGTGGTAAACAATTTTTCCTTGCTTTGCTACCAGCAAGACAGCTCCGGGAAAAACTACTTCAACTGCGCTTTTCATGAAGCGACTTATTTTTTCTGCCCTTTCCTTTCCAGCTTCTCTGAGTTCAGTCTCTTCAAGCTCCATTTTTGCAAAGATAACATAAATAAAAACCATATAATTAAGGTTTGCTCTCTCTTTTCTTTTAAGTTATGTTCCATCTCTTTTAAGCTGTCGCACAATCTAGCTCTATAGCAGTTCTTACTATTGCGATCTTCTTCCAAACTCATGGTTTAAAGTTAAGGTTTTCTCAAGTGGTTCTACTTATTTATTATAACTTTTGAACCTTCATGCAGGTTAAGGCGTTCAGCTATTGCCTTGGAGATAACAATATCATGCTTTTTTCTACTCTTGCCTTAAATGCTAACTCTAATGCTACAGTCAGACTTTTGTACACAGTTGGAACTAATAAAATTTTTCTGATTGTACCTTTCTGTCTACTTTTATGAGCTAATCTGACTAATATTTAGAGGTAACTGCTAAAAACAACAGATTCTAGTTACACTTTGAAAAGGTCGCTTTTCAAATCCTGAAAAAAGTAAACAATTAAAGCTCAAATTTATAAGTGTGACCCACTTTTGTTCTTAAATGAACGCTCATTCTCGAATGTACGGTGTGCCAAGTGCCGCTGGTGGTCTAACTCTTCTCTTAGCTAACAGAATTGTGGCGGTAGCCATTACTACAATCGTTACTACATACGGAAGCGAGCTCAATAAACTCACAGGTATTCCATACGGCTGAAGAACATACTGAAGAGCGTCTATACTTCCAAAAGCAAGTGCTCCCAGAATCCCTTTTAGTGGGTCCCAAAAGGAGAGAACAGTTAAAGCTACCGCGATCCATCCTCTCCCTTGAGTCATTCCATCGACCCATCCAGGAAGGTATGCAAGGGAAAGGTAAGCGCCAGCTAAGCCCTGTAGTGCACCTCCGAATAAAGTGCAAGAGTACCTAACAAGTTCAACGTTAATTCCAGAAGCATCGGCCGCGCTTGGATTTTCTCCAACAGCTCTAATTTGTAGTCCATACTTAGTGTAATTTAAAAAGAACCACATTAAAACTGCAAGTATTAAAGAAAGGTAAACAAGAAAGTCTTGGTAGAAAAATGCTCCAATTATTGGAATGCTTGCTAAGTAGGGAACTCTAATTGGTTGCAACGTTAAAGTTAATGGTAGCCCTACATACCTAGAACCCGCTATGCTGGATACTCCTAGTCCGAGCATAGTTAATGCGAGGCCAGAAACTGTTTGATTTGCCTTAAAGGTTATGCTACTAATTGCATGCAACGCAGAGAGTATTAGTCCTATAAGTGCAGCCGCTAAAAGACTTAATGCTAGGGATCCAGTAGTATAGGCTATAAAGAACCCGGTAAATGCCCCAGCTGCCATTATTCCTTCTATTCCTAAGTTTAAAATTCCTGACCTTTCAGTATAAATTTCTCCAAGGGTAGCAAGTAATAACGGAGTACTTGCTTTTAGTGACTCTAAGAGTAGCGAAGTAATTACGTCCATTCTATTTTCACCCTGTATCCAACTAAGTACTCAGAAGAAATCAGAAAGAGAAGTATAACACCATTGAAGACATTAACAAGTCCATAAGGTAAGCCAAGAGAAACCTTTGCAATGTTTCCACCAACAAACAATGAACTAACGAATAAAGAAGCAATCAGCACAACAATCGGATTGAACCCACCGATCCAAGCTGGAATTATGGCACTGTAACCATATCCTGGAGAAATGTTTCTTATTAGTCTGTACTGAATCCCCGCAACTTCACCTACGCCTGCAATACCTGCTAGACCTCCACTTACTAGCATAACAATAAGCGAGTTCCTAAAAATGTCTATGCCCGAAATTCTCGCCGCTTCTAAGTTGTCTCCCATAGCCTTTATTTCTAGACCAAACTTCGTTTTAGTCATTATGAAAAGAATTAAAAAAGTTAGGAGAACTAATAGAATTAAAGTTGGATAATGAATCCTTGTTCCAGGTATCAGCGGTAACCTCGCAAACCTTGGAAATTCGTCAGTTATTGGGTAGTTGAATACTCCACGCCCACGCCATGGCCCAGAAAGCAAATAATCGAGCACCTTTAGCGAAATGTAGTTCATCATTAATGAAACTATAACTTCGTTAACGTTGTACTTCGACCTTAGAAATGCAGGTATGGCCGCCCATACCAATCCTCCAATAAAACCTGCCAGGAACATTGAAGGTAAAATAAGAGCTGGAGGAAGGTTAGAAAACAAGGCAATCCAAGTTGCGAATATTGCTCCCATGATGAGTTGCCCATCTGAACCAATGTTCCAAACTTTTGCTGTGTAAGCAACCGACAATCCGAGAGCGCATAATCCAATAGGTATGGTCTTAACTATGACCTCCGAAATACCATACGCGTTTCCAAAAACACCAGCAAAGATCATAGAGTATGCATAGAGTGGGTCTATGTTGCTAAAAACAAACAACAATCCTACAGAAAGAAGGGCAAGTACTATTGAGGCAACTCTCACAGCTACCAATTCATATTTGCTTACTTGAATTCTTTTTTCTAGTTTGACCTTCATTTTCTGACGCAAAAAGCTAAACTAATGAGTATTTAAGCAGGAGCCTTAGTTGTCATTGCTGTTGCCACTTCAGTAATTTTAGCTTCTCCAACAAAATTGCCAGCCACCTTTCCTTCTTTCAGAACAATTATTCTGTCACTAAGTTTGATGATCTCTTCCAAGTCCTCTGAAATCAATATTATACCTACATTTTTCCTCTTCATCTTAATTAACCACTCATGCACTAATGCAACAGAAGCTACGTCCAAGCCTGTCGTTGGGTTGCTAACTACTATAAGCTTTGGTTCTTTTACAGCGCTTCTTGCTATAAGTAGTTTTTGAAGGTTCCCTCCAGAAAGAAGCTTTGCTGGAGTTTGGATGCTTGGAGTTACTATGTTAAACTCTTTGATCAAGTTTAAGGCTACATTTTTAAATGAAGAGTAGTTGATTGTTATTTTTCTTGAAAACCTCGGGTCTTCGTAGTTCGTTAAAAGCAAGTTTTCTGCTACGCTTAAGTTTGGTAAAATCCCAAACCTTATTCTATCTTCTGGAATGTACGAAACTCCAAGCTTTATTATGTCTTTCGTCTTTTTATTCGTTGTATCTATTCCAAGAATCTTTATTTTTCCATGGCTAACCTTTCTCGCTCCAATCAATGCTTCTGCAAGCTCTCTTTGTCCATTTCCAGCTACGCCTGCAATGCCAAGTATCTCGCCTGGATAAAGTACGAAAGAAACTCCATTTACAGCAACTAGTCCCCTGTCGTTGAAAACAACTAAGTTTTCAACTTCTGCTAATGGTACACCATTTAAGTTACTCATAAGCTTATCTTTGTTTGCTGCCTCGATTACTTCTCTTCCAACCATCATCTTTACTAGGTCTGTTTTTGTGATCTCGCTTGGCTTTACAACACCTACAACTTTCCCCTTTCTAAGAACTGTTATTCTATCACTTATGCTAATTGCCTCGTCTAACTTATGAGTTATGAAAATGATCGATTTTCCCTGGTTTCTCATTACATTCAACGCTTTAAAAAGTTCTTCGGTTTCAATCGGAGTTAATACTGATGTAGGTTCATCCAAAATTAAGACGTCTACATCACCATAAAGCGCTTTAATTATTTCAACTTTTTGCTGTTCTCCAGCAGAAAGCTGCCAAATTTTGCTTCTTGGGTCCACAGAGAAGTTATAGCGCTCTGAAATCTCTTTAATTCTTCTTTCAATTTTACCGTAATCAATTAAAAGTTTTTTTTCATAGCTTAAGGCAATGTTTTCAAGAACAGTTAGAGAGTCAACTAACATAAAGTGCTGGTGTACCATTCCAATCTTATGTTGCATCGCGTCTTTCGGAGATTTAATCTTAGCTTTCTTTCCATTAATATATATTGTACCTGTGTCCGGCTTAAGCATCCCAAAGAGAATTTTCATTAAAGTAGTTTTTCCAGCTCCATTCTCTCCAAGTAGAGCATGAATTTCTCCTTTCATTAAGCTAAAGTCGACATTGTCAAGAGCAACAACATTTGGAAACCTTTTCGAAATTTTTTCCATTCGAATTATAGGCTCAATCATTTTGGTAATCACCAGATATCAGACAAAAATATAAAAAAAATAAAAATAAGAAGATTAACCTGTTGGAGACCCAACAACGTTATCAACAAACCAGTTTATGTTCCACAAGGTGTCGTGATCTGCTCTCGCACCTTCAGGAATCATTACCGTTCCGTTCTGAGCTCTTATTGGGCCTGTGAATGGGTCAAATGGGACGTTTTCTTCACTCATTTGTTTTAGCCTTGTAAAGACTAAGTCGTACACACTAATGTTTCCTAAAATTGGATCTTGGACAAACTTGCTTTTTAAAGCGTCTGAAAACTTTGGATTTATTGGCATTCCAAACTTTGCTCCCAGCTCAACAGCTCCTTCCTTTAGCATCCACCAGTAGTCAACGTTTTTCAAGTTTGTGTTATTGTAGATGCCCTCTTTTATTTTCATTAGAATGTCTGCATAGATTATGCCCCAGTTAACTAATTGTCCACTAACTACCACGTCGGGTCCATAGTCGTACATTGGGCTATAGTGGCTGAATACGTAGATTGTTTTTCCAGTAGTTTTGTATTGTTCTTCAGCAAACTGAATTATCGCTGGAGAATCTTCAGTGTAAGCTATAACGTCAATACCTTCGCTAACTAATGCCTGTGCAGCCTGCCTCGCTCCATCTGGATTGTACCATGCCATAAGCCACCTTACATAAACCTTAGCGTTAGGGTTAACAGCTTTTACTCCGAGAGCGAAAGCATTTATGTGTCTTATTACTTCAGGAATAGGATAGGCTCCAACATAACCAATTTTGTTTGTCTTCGTCAGAGCACCAGCCATGAGGCCGTTAAGGTAATACAACTGGTAAAATTCTGCAAAATATGTTCCTAAGTTCTTTTCTCTCTTAAAACCACTACAATGGAAGAATATTACATTTGGGTACTTTTTAGCTTCTTCTACGGTTGGATCCATGAAGTCAAAACTTGTCGTAAAAACAACATTCACTTTCTTTTGAGTTATTAGGCTATCTATAACTGCAGGAGCATCAGCAGCAGAAACACTTTCAACGTAAAATGTTTCTAGCCAAGGAAATAGGCTCTGAACGTACCTTCTACCAACTTCGTGTGCATGTGACCATCCATAGTCGCCAATAGGCCCAACATAAATGAATGCTGCCCTTATCTTCTGTGCTTGTACTGAAGCTGTTAAGTTTTGAACTAATAACGTTAAGTTTTGATATTGTTGCTGAAGACTCTTGTAGCTGCTTTCTGGTACTTTTCCCAATCCTCCCAAAAAGTAACCTGCAACTAGGGCTACTATTATTCCGGCCGCAAGAGCTATAGTTAACGTACTATAACCCTTTTTATTTTTAATTCTTTCGTCCATGAAGGACAAAAGTTATAACCTCTTATTAAGCGTTTGAGTCATAAATAGCTCAAAATTTACAAGAACATGTAAATAACTCCAGTAGCATAGCTCTACTGGTTGCTCTTTTATGAAGCTTGAGATGTCAAAGCTGAAGTTGCTAGCGCATGTTTAAAATTAATGCAGAAGAGTCAACATTTAAATTTTAGCAGATGGCTTCAAAGCTTAAGAAATGGCGTCGCTGAAAACTCATTTGTTTTTTGTTCTCTTGTGTACTTTAGTCTCAAGCTTAGCTTACTACAACTCTTTTCAAGTTGCTTCACAGCAATTCCTTTACCACAATCCTATAGTGATTCGTGATGATACTCAATTTACGTTTGAAAATGGGGTTTCGGGAGGAAGTGGAACTATAAGTGATCCCTTCGTTATCGAAGGAAAAAGAATTCTATCTTACGATACTGTAGCCATTTACATAGTAAACACTACAAAATATTGCATTATAAGAAACAACTATATAGAGGGAAAAAGAAACAACTCTGCTATATTGATTAGAAATGCCAGTAATATTACAATTCAAAATAACATAATCTTCAACAATTCTGCTGGAGTTAAGATAGAAAACTCAAAGGATATCACAATAAATAACAACAATTTCACAGATAATGACTACGGAATATACTTGTTCAACTCTAGCAGCATTGTTGTTCGTGGTAATAAAATCGTCAAAGAAAGAGAAATAGAAAATAACAAAGATGGAATCTTTTTGTATCTTTCTAAAGAAGTAAACGTTGAAGAGAACAAAATAATTAACAACGATTATGGTACTTGGATTGGACTATCAAGTGATTGCTCTTTGAACAATAACCTTATTCAAAAAAGCAAAAAAGATGGAATTGCCATATACTACTCAAGAAGCATGAAAATTCAAGGAAACAAAGTAGTAGAAAACGTGGAATCTGGAATAAGGATATTTACATTCAGTAGTAATGTATTAGTCTCTGAGAACAATGTTTCGAATAACGGTTATGGAATCTACATAACTGGATCAAGCAACAACGTTATCTTTAACAACTTCTTTAGAAATAGCGTAAATTACTTAACTTACGAGAGTACAAGTTCATGGAATATCAGCAAAACAAGTCAAAGAAATATCGTAGGAGGAAGTTATGTGGGAGGAAACTTCTGGAGTGATTACAACGGCAAAGATTTAGATGGTGATGGTATTGGTGACACAAACATACCTTATGGACCTGGGGATTACCTTCCTTTAGTTGTTGATGCTGAGGCTCCCGAAACAAGTCTTGCAGTAGAAGGGCCTTTTGTTATAAAAAATTCAGTTGTGTACCTTGGGAACAATTCTAAGCTTTACTTGGCAGCTACAGACAAGAGGAGCGCAGTAAAATCAACATACTTTAGTATTGATAATAGAAGCTGGCAACAGTATGAGCGCCCAATCAGCAGTAAAGATCTTCCTAGCAATGAGCATGACTTTGTTTTTTATAGCGTTGATGTAAGCAACAATGTTGAGCCAGTAAGAAAGGTCAAAATTTTTATCGATAATCTACCACCCGCTACTTACCCTTTGAGCATTCTAAGCGGCAGAATTTTTACTAGAAAAGAATCAAACGGCGTTTTATTTCTTGTTAACGTAACTGAAATTGGAGTGGGCATAAGCAAAGTGTTGCTAAACATCAATAATAGAACTTACGGTATGGAAAGTAAAAATAATGTACTGTATTCGACAATCTTAAATTTAACGGAAGGTAACTACACGTGGTTTGTAGTAGCTAAGGATGAACTAAACAACACTTCAACTTCAAAAATTTTTAACTTCACGTTACTCTTTGATGAAGAACCTCCTAAAGTATTAGGGCTAAATTTTGAGCCACACTTTCCATTTGAAGGTGACAGCATAAAAGTTACAGCAAGCGTAGTTGATGAAAAGTCCGGAGTAGAAATAGTCAGATTATTTTATACTACTAACGAGAAAGACATCTGGAAAGAAGTCAATATGAATCCTTCTTCGAGTACAACTTATGAAGCAGTAATCCCGTCACAAAAGTTTCTTTCGAAATTGTCTTTCTATATAGAAGCTGAAGATAAAGTTGGAAATACTTCTAAAAGTCTACCTATAACCTTAACGATACTGCCTTCAATTACACTTATAATAACAGCAGTCTTCATATTCTTGGTTATAGTTTCTTTCTCTTTCTTGGTATGGAAATTAGTCTTACATGGAGAACCTCGCTATGAGCTTTAAGTGCTAAGGGCTCTTCTTTTAAACACTTATTACCACGATAGTTAGTACTTCGCTATACAAAAAGAATAAGCTTTATATACTTGAAGCGCTACAAAGGAAGAGCATGTCACAAGTTACGTTTAGGAGATATTCTTCTGGAGACGAGGAAGGAATCGTAAAAGTTATGAATGAAGCGTTCTCAACGTTTAAAAATTTTGGGCTAACTCCTGAGGTATGGAAAAGCTATGCAGAAATAGACGAAGGCTTTAAGTTAGAGAATGCTCTTGTAGCAGAACTAGAGCATAAAATAGTAGGTCATGTTCAGCTTGTTGAAAGAGACTTAAAGGTAGGGGAAAGGACATTTGTGAAAAATGGCGGCATTGCTAACGTTTGCACTCTTCCTGAGGCAAGGGGAAAAGGGGTGAGCACCGGTCTCATGAAATTAGCAGTAGAAATATCGAAAGAAAATGGTTATCCTGTGAGTACATTGTTTACTGGTTATGGAGGCGTTGCTCACCGAGTTTACAGAAGCGTAGGCTACGCTGACACTTTCTTTCCTCCATACTTGGTTGGGTCGGTTGAGGAAATGAAACTACTACAGGATCGAACAAGAGATATTGAAGGAGTAAAAATAAGAGAATTTAAAGATGGTGACGAAGAGAAACTTTTAGATGTTTACGAACTTAGCTCAACATACTACACTGGAGTTGTCAAGAGAACAAAAAAGTACTGGAGAAAGAAACTAACTGAAAGAAGCTCAACCCATTCCTTCTTCTTTGAGAAGTTTGATCCCTATGAAGTTATGGTTGCTGAAGAGAACGGCGAAGTAACGGGTTATTCTTATCTAACATTTTGGAAAAGAAAAGAAAAACCTTTTCAGTCAAAGGAAAATGGTTCAATAAGAGAAATCGTCTTTAAGCCAGGTTGCTATAAGACTTTTCTAAAGCTCGTAAACGAAAGCATCAACAGAATGTTGTCTGAAGGTGTAAAAACGTTAAACTTATCTGTTCCGTTTGATCGAGACTATTTAACTTTGTTCGATGACTTTAAGGTTTTTGTAACAGAAGGCATATTTATGACAAACATAACGAACATAAATCTATTGATCAATTCCATGATAGAGGAATTTAACGACAGACTTTCATCGGATATAGAAGGTGTAACTTCTAACGTAAGTTTCAACCTAAAAACTCTATATGGCTCTGTTCCTATAAGAATAAAGGGAGGAGAAGTTCAGGTTAAAGAAGAAAAAAGTAGTGGAACTGAAGTAGAGATTAATTATCATAACTTTACAAGAATGGTATTTGGCATAGAAACTTTTTCAGAAGCAATAGCAAGCAAAAAAGCAAAAGTTAAAGGTGCGGAAAACATACAACAAATAGTTAATACTCTAGATATAATGTTTCCACAGATGATTTGGCACATATGGCCAATAGACCATTGGTAAATCTTGTGGTAATGAACGTCAAAAACTAAAGCACCTCACTACAACTTCTTTATTTCTTGCTCTATAGCTTCTTTGAGAGCCTGCATTTTTGCTTTCGTTTCTTCTGCAGCTCTTTTCTCTCTTTCAATGCTTTCTTCTGTTAATTCTAAGTTTGCAGTAAGGTCTAGCTTTATTGGCGTTACTGAGATTGCATTTTCAACTACTAATGCATAAAGGTCAGTACCAAGATAACTCTGATCTATATTTATTTGGTTTCCCCCAATCCAATAGTAAGTGGTACCTCTTGGATCCATCCTTTCAAGAATGAAGTTTTCAAATTTTGTTCTCCCAAGGCTTGTAATTCTAACTGGAGTCTGAGAAGATAAGCTGAATGGAAAATTAATGTTAATCAAGTCCACTTCAGAAGGAAAGCCATTGTTCAACAGAAAATCAACGATTTTTGCAGATATTGCTCCATGAGCTAAAAAGTGAGAAAGGGGCCTTGGATGAATCCTGAAGTCACTGGGTACTGCACTGCTTATTGATATCGCTTTCACTCCTTGAAGTGCTGACTGTATGGCCGCTGCAACTGTTCCACTTGTAAATATGTTATCTATTGTTATGTTGTCTCCTAGATTTATTCCACTAACAGTAATTAAAGGCTTTTCTCCAATTATGAATTTAAAAGCTACAACTACAGCATCAGCTGGTGTTCCAGACACCAAATAAGCACTATGATACTTTCCTTTCTGAAGTTTGCTTACAACTTTGTTTATTCTGAGAGGTTTATGAAGCGTAATCGACTTGCCTGCAGCACTCATCTCATGCTCTGGAACAACAGTAACAACTTCAACGTTACTAAGTTTAATTAAGCTGTTCCACAAACTTTTTAAGGCTGGAGAGTGTATTCCATCATCGTTCGTTAGGAGAATTTTTCTCATTACATTAGGCTGTAGACATTTAGTTTTTAAAGTTTTTCTGTTCTCGAAAGGATAACATCTTGGTGCAAAAGTATAGACCTCAGGCACCCCAAGGCAAGTCATGAGCTTCTTTGGTTTAGTACTTCATCATTGGTCTACCTACATTGCAGTTTGCTAATGGAATAAAAGTTTTTCTATTTGTACTACTGCTCAGTAATCGAAGCCTTTCTCGCCTTTATGCAGAAAAAACCTCCATTAACATGAAATCCTTCCTTAACTTCCTTATTTACAACTGGCACCTCCTCTTGAGGTTTCTCAAAAAGAGTTGAAAGTATTCTTTCTATGGAAAAGTTAGCGTTCTTTAGCATCGTGCTTATTTCTTTGTAAGAATAAAATTTTGCATGCGAGTACAAAGGATGCCCTTTCTTAGCCTTTTTCATGTAGAATTCGGCCCATGGGCTTTCTAGAAGGATTAGCCCTAGGATTAGCACTCCTTCTTCTTTCAGTACTCTTCCGATTTCTTTCAAAACTCTTACTGGTTCTTTAAAAAAGCAGATGG
The DNA here is from genome assembly GCA_039793485.1 of Nitrososphaera sp. Classification (GTDB taxonomy): domain Archaea; phylum Thermoproteota; class EX4484-205; order EX4484-205; family JAAOZO01; genus JAAOZO01. The sequence continues at coordinate 16,922 of JBAMLO010000033.1, forward strand.
ACACAACAACCAACACTAAGTCGAACGCGTTGTCTCTTAAAGGCATGTTATGAGCATCTCCAAGTACTACTTCGATGCCTCTTTTTGCTGCTATTTTTAGTTCCTCGTTAGATGTATCTAGTCCAAGATTTATGCCCAAAGCTGAGGCAAATCTTCCAGTTCCAACACCAACCTCTATGCTTTTCTCCGAATAAGTTTTCGGCAATATTTCGCTAAGACACTTAAGTTCTAGGTTAAAAGCAGATTTTCCAAATGGTTTTTCATACCAGTTGTCGTACTTTCGTGCATATTCATCGAAGATCTTCATTTTTTATCAGTAGAAATATAAATTTGCTAGCTCTAATTCTAAGTTGGTAAGTACTTTCCTTCTACTACATACCCAACAGCAGAAGCTATTTGGCACGCGTGGTCTCCTATTCTTTCTAGATATCTAATAACAAGAATATCTGCAATCACACACCTAATGTCTTTAACTTTTCCCATCTGAGCAGCATTGGTTAAACTTTCATTGTAAATTTCATCTATTTCGTCGTCCTTTTTTATTACTTCTTTTGCTAGTTCAACGTTCTTTGTTTCAAAGGCCTCAATACTCTTTGAAACCATCCACTGAACTATGCTTAATGCATGCCTGATTTTTGTATGGTCGCACTCTGTTAAATTTCCTAATTTGTTTGTTAAGTCTGCTATATCTAAAGCGTACCTGCTAAACCTTGAAAAGCCATACGATGCATCGAGCATCGACTCAATTGTTCTTAAGTCAATAGCTACTGGTTGGTACCTCATTATTAACTCTAAGGCTAAATCTTTTACATCATCCTTCAGTTCTTTTAGCTTCATGCTTTTTTCATAAACATCGTCTCTTACGTTTTTTCCTTCGAGATAGGCATTAACAGCTATAGAAATTGCTTCTTCTGCAGCATCACTCATCCGCTTCGTCATACTTACAAGCTCATTTAATCCAATGTCTAGAAGCCTTGGCATTTTTAACTAATCCTCCCTGTTATATACTTCTCGGTTATTTCTTCTTTTGGATTCCTAAAAAGTTCTGAAGTTTCGTTGAACTCAATTATTTTACCTTCGTACATGAATGCAGTAAAGTCTGAAATTCTCGCTGCTTGTCTCATGTCATGCGTCACTATAACAATCGTATAGTCATTTTTTAAATTTACTATTAGTTCTTCTATTTTCTTCATGGAAACTGGGTCAAGAGCAGAAGTTGGCTCATCCATTAATAAAACCTCTGGCTCTAAAGCTAAAGTCCTAGCTATGGTTAGTCTTTGTTGCTGACCAACTGAAAGACTTGTTGCTGGAGATTCTAGAATGTCTTTTACTTCTTCCCATAGGGCTGCCATTCTTAAGCTTCTTTCAACTATCTTTTCAAGTCTTTCCTTCTTTGCCAGGTCGTTAAGCTTAACTCCTATGGCAACATTCTCAAAGATGCTCATAGATGGAAAGGGAACTGGTTTTTGAAAGACCATTCCAATTTTTCTTCTAACAACTAAAGGATCTTCTTTGTAAACATCTTTTCCATCGAGCAGTACTTCGCCTTTTACTTTAGCTTCTGGAATTAGGTCGTGGAGCCTATTTATTGCCCTTAGAAGCGTAGATTTTCCGCATCCAGAAGGTCCAATTACAGCCGTTATAGCCTGCTCGGGCACTTTTAAGTTAACGTCGTATATTACTTGCCTTTTATTGAACCAAACATTCAGGTTTCTTATCTCTATTTTTGTTTTCATTTACGTTCACCACCTGACTTTACGAGAAGGTTTAAAGCTAACGCTACAAGTAATAGCAAAAAGGCAGCGCCCCACGCCTTCTTAACTGCTGAAGGATAAGGTTGCATAGCATACCTCCAAATAAGTAAGGTTAGTGAATTTATTGGTTTATCTATTCCTGAGAACCAAAAGTTGCTTCCGAGGCAAGTCATTATCAGTGGAGCTGTCTCCCCCGTTATCCTGGCAACCGCAAGAACAATTCCGTTCAGCACACCATTTTTTGCAGAGTTTAAAACTATGAAGACTATATTTTTCCATTTGGGAATTCCAAGAGCTATTCCTGCTTCTGAAATAGTTGGAGGTACAAGCGTAAGCGACTCTTCAGTTGTTTTTGCAATTATTGGTATCATAACTATTGCTAAAGCTAAAGCGCCAGCAAGAGTAGAAAAGGAACGCATTGGTGATACCACTATTATGTAAACAAATATTCCAACTACTATCGAAGGTAAGTCGTACAATAGGTCAACAGAAAAACTGATTAAGGTGCTCTTTTTTTCCTTTCCATATTCGTACAAATATATTCCAGTTATTACTCCAATTGGTACCCCAATGATGCTCGCCAGCGTAACCAAAATTAAAGTTCCCTGAATAGCATTTGCTATACCTCCAATAGGCTCCCCTACTGGACCTGGAAGTTGAATAAAGAAGTCCAAGTTTATTGCTTCAATTCCATTCTTTACAACTTCAAATATAATACTGAAGAGAGGAATAATCGCTATAACTGTTGATAGAAAAGCAAACAAAAACAAAAAAGTATTTTGAATCTTTTTCTTAACTCTAAGACTTATCATGTTGAATCACCTCTTGTACTTGCTAACTATTGCCCTAGCTCCCAAATTAACTACAATTGCCATTAGAAGTAGCACTAAGCCAGCTCCAATTAGTGCGTTAGGGTGCAGTGAAGTTGGATTAGCTTCGTTAAATTCGTTTGCAATTAAACTAGATAGCGTTTGGCCAGCGGAAAATAAGCTTCTTGGCAAAGCATTTTCTCCAGTTGCGTTGCCTATTACCATGCTGACAGCCATGGTTTCACCTATTGCTCTCCCAAGTCCAAGAAGTATAGCTCCAAGTATCCCATTCTTTGAGTAACGTATCGAACCGTAAACGATTACGTCATACCTATTTCCACCAATTGCATAAATTCCCTCTTTTATTTCAGTTGGAACTTGCTCAAGAACTTCTCTAGTGATAGAAGAAACAATAGGGATTATCATGATTGCAAGTATAAGGCCACCGTTCAAGAAGTCTAAGCCTGTTGGCGTTGTAGAAAAAATGCTTATTTTTCCAAAGTAATAGTGAAGAGGTTTTTCTACGTAATCTAAAATAAAGTTCCTGAATACAAAGAAACCCCATAGGCCATATATTACACTTGGAATTGCAGCCAGTAAATCAATCGTTGTGCTTAAGTACTTTTTTAAAGTTTTGCTCGAGTATTCCGTTAAGAATAAGGCAATCCCAAAGCTTATTGGGACTCCCACAAGTACTGCGATAAGAGATGTCAAAACTGTTCCTAGAAAATAAGGAAGTATTCCATATTTTTCTCGCCCGAAAACAGGATTCCAACTAGAAGTTATAAAGTAGTCAAAGCCCATTTCCCTGATTACTGGAAGCGTGTACTGAACAAGAACAACAAATATTAAAGCTAAGAGTAATAATGATATTGAAGCAACTGCTAAAGAAAATAAATAAAAAATTTCATCTTCGTTCATTCTAATCGCCACCTATCAAGCTGACTCCTTTAAACTTTATCGTTCTTATACTTTCTTCGTTGATCTTTACAACCTCAGGAGGCAGTGGAACATATCCTAAACTTAAGGAGTAGTTTTGTCCTTCGTGAATACACCACCAAAGAAAGTTTACAAGGTCCTTTGCTTTCTTTTCGCTCATCCCAGGCAATACGCTAAGCTCTTCGTACACAAGAATATAACTAAAACTAACGATTGGATATGCGCTCTCGCCAGGAGCATCAACTAAGGACACATTTTCCCAACTTTCGTTACCCTTTGGAAGGCTTTTCGCTAAATTAGAAGCTGCTTGCTCAACATTTTCTGGAGTTGGAACAACAAACTTCCCATATTGATTTTTTATTGCAGCATAGGTCATGTTTGTTTGCAAAGCATAGGATAGCTCGATGTAGCCAATGGAAAACTTAATTTGATTTATTAGACTTGCCACGCCTTCACTTCCAACAGCTCCTAGTCCAGTAGGCCATTGAACAGAAGTTCCTCGTCCAACCAATGACCTCCACTCATTGCTTACTTTTGATAAGTAATCAGTAAATACGTAAGTTGTTCCTGAACCTTCAGCTCTATGTATAACAACAATTTTTTCGTTTGGCATCTTAACACCTGGATTTAGCTCTGTTATTCTTTTATCCGACCATCTTGTAATTTTTCCTAAGTATATATCAGCTATGACCTCCCCTGTTAAGTTAATTATTAAATCTACATTTGGTAGATTGTAGGACATTACTACTGCTCCCAAAGTTTCAGGTATATGAATAACTCCCTTTGCAACTTCCATCTGTTGCTTGTTCAGTGGAGCATCACTTGCTCCAAAGTCAATCGTTTTATTTATAAACAGCCTTATTCCACCTCCACTTCCTATCGATTGATAGTTGATTATCATAGAGGGGTTAGCTTTTCTGTATTCGCTACTCCACTTAGAAATTAAAGGGTAAACAAACGTGGAACCTGCTCCGTTTATTACAAGTGTTGAGGATGGCAGAATCACAAGATATAAAGCATAAACTAAAATTAGAAGGCTGAAGAGAAGGTAACTTGGAAGTTTTTTAGCGATTGACCTTCTCTTCATTGAGCCACAATTCTAATAACTGTATTTAAGCTTTACTAATTCAAGCTGTACTAAAACTCGAAATCCAAAATAACGTTTGAATCGTTAAAACAGTAAAACTATTGTAGTTCTTAAAGTATTGGGTTCTAACGTACCTTTTTTAAGGAAAATCCTTTACTCGTTTTTATAAGTCAAATGAAAACTTAAATATACTCACGTGCCTTTTTTAGAAAGAATAGGTGAGTGAAATGGGTACCTTAAACGAAGAATCTGAAGAAGAGCATAATCAAAGGATGTCTTGGTGGAGGGAAGCAAGATTCGGAATGTTTATTCACTGGGGTTTATATTCTCTTCTTGCTGGTGTCTGGAAAGGAAAAGCTATTTCGGGAATAGGAGAATGGATCATGTATAATGCTAAAATTCCCGTGAAAGAGTATGAGCAACTTGCTAAAAACTTTAATCCAGTTAAATTTAATGCAAGAAAATGGGTTAAAGTAGCTAAAGATGCAGGAATGAAATATATTGTAATTACTGCTAAGCATCACGATGGTTTTTGCATGTTCGATAGCAAATATACTGATTATAACATAGTTAAAGCCACCCCATTCAAGAGAGATCCTCTTAAAGAGTTATCAGAGGCTTGCAAAGAAGAAGGCATTAGGCTTGGATTTTATTACTCACAAACCATTGATTGGCATCACCCAAATGGAATGGGTAATGAGTGGGACTACGACGTTAGAAAGAAGGATTTCACTCAATACATAAGAGAATATGTAAAGCCTCAACTTAAGGAGTTATTAACGAACTATGGTCAAGTTGCAGTTATTTGGTTTGATATTTTTACTCCCACTCCTGAGCTTGCTCGAGAGCTTAAAGAATGGGTGCGTAGTATATCTCCAAGTACTATAATAAGTGGCCGCATAAATCCTCCGCTTATTCATCACGGATTGTTCTTAAGAGGGTTTGGCGACTACGTAGAACTTGGGGACAATCAAATTCCAGAGGCAAAAATTGAAGAGGACTGGGAAACCCCAGCTACTCTAAACGACACTTGGGGTTATAAAAGCTACGATCATAACTGGAAATCTCCTGGAAGAGTAATCCAGCTTTTAGTAGACATCGTTAGTAAGGGTGGAAATTACTTGCTTAACGTTGGTCCAACAGCTGAAGGTGAAATTCCAGAGCCATCTGTAAAAGTTTTAGAAGAAGTTGGAAGGTGGATGAAAGTAAATGGTGAAAGCATTTATGGAACTAAAGCTAGTCCAATATACGTAGCTCAAGATGCGCCTTATCGAGTAACAAAAAAAGACAGAAAACTTTACTTACATGTATTTGGTTGGCCCCATGATGGCGAGCTTAAAATCTTAGGCTTAGAAGAAAGTCAGAAGGTAACTAAGGCCTACTTTCTGGTAGATAAGGAAGAAATTAATTTCAGAAGAATAGATAATTCTCTTATCCTAAGCGTTCCAGAAAAGCCGCTAGATCCAGTAGATACAGTTATAGTTTTGGAGACTGCGTAGCTCATTAAAATCTTTTTAGAAATTTACAGTTTAACGGTAGATTAAAATGAAGTAGTTGTTAGAAGCAAAGCTTATTAGTTAATGCGAAATACTCTACAACAAAATGTTAGGAGATGAGCTTGAAAAACTTTACGAAGTCTTCAAGTGGAATGAAGACTTATTTGACGAGAAAGGAAAAGCCCGGTATGCTAAGGTTTATAATGAAATTAGCAAGGTACTTGAACACAAGTGGATTCAAAACTTAGTTAATTCAAAGAATAGACTCAGCGTACTTGACTTATGCGGCGGAACAGGTATAGCTGGAATTGCCTTCTCAAAGAAACTTAAAGAAATTGGGAAGAATACAGAGCTAACGATCGTTGACTTAAGGAAAAGTGCTCTAGAAAAAGCAAAAGAATTTGGCAAACTTGTACTTAATGCTGAGCCCAATGTTATTTCTCAAGACGCCAGAAAACTTTCTGAGCTTAATATAGTTGCTGACTTAGTTTTACTTTGGGGCTTTACTACCCCCCACTTTAATCCATGGGATTTAATAAAAGTATATTCTAGCTTATCAAAACTAATGAATTGCGAAGGAGTTCTTGTTGTTGAAGAGAGTGATCGATTTGGAGGAATTCTCTCTACAGGCTATAGAGACATACTTGGAGAATACTATTCAAAGGATCATTTTGTGGTAACAATTCATAGTAGCCATGACGTTGTAACTGGTTTTACAGAAAGAATCGCAGTTGATTTAATCACAAGAGAAATAAGTCCAATGAAGCTATACTTTTGGGACATTGCTAGTTCAGCAGCTATGGCTTGGATGTTCTTTTATGATGTAGACTTCATACAGAGTGCAAGTTCTAAGATGAATGGCTACATTGTAGCCTATAGGCCACGAAAAACCATTGATCCTTCATTGTACTTAAGTCAGGAACCATCTATTTTGAAGAAAGAGCAAAAATGAATAAATTTGAATAATTTTTTGCATTAAAAAATTGACTCACTTAGTACACTTTTACTTCATCCAAAAAACATTAATATTCTCTTTCTATTGAAGATTGCTGGAACATGGTCGAGATGATAGATGCTCCTCAGATAACTGATAATTTCCTGAGAAAACTTTACGAAAGAACAAAGCCTTCTTTAGCTTTTAAGGCAAAGAGTAAAGAAGAATTCTTCGAATGGAGAGAGAAGCTAAAAAATAAAATAAAGGAACTTCTTGGAGATTTTCCTGAGCCTGCACCGCTCAATCCCCAGCTACTATCAAAAGAAGATACTGAACATTTCACAAGAGAAAAGTGGTTAATTCAATCAGAGGAAGACTGTTGGATCCCGCTTTACTTACTTATCCCAAAGAATAGAAAGGGAAAGCTTCCTGCAATTCTCTGTGCGCATGGCCATGGTTCCTATGGAAAAGATTCAGTAGCCGGTGTTCACTTCAACGATCCTGCTAGAAAGTCCGAAATTCAAAGACTAAACTACAACTATGGCGAGCAAATGGCTATTGCAGGATTCGTAACAATCGTGCCAGATTGGAGAAGCTTTGGAGAAAGAATTGGTTATCAAAATCCTTACCCAGGAAGAGACATTTGCAATATTCATTTCCTTCAGCATCTCCTTCTAGGAAGAACCCTACTTGGTGCAAATATTTTCGACGGAATGCGAGTAATAGATTTCTTACTAACACGAGAAGAAGTAGACCCTTCAAGAATCGGTTGTATGGGTTTGTCCTTTGGAGGTACAATGACAACTTACTTAGCTTTGCTCGATGATAGAATAAAAGCTGCTGACATTATATGCTATGCAACTACTACAGAACACTATGCTATTTCTCGACCAAATTTCTGTGGTTCGCAGATTGTGCCACACTTGTATAAGTATGCAGACGTTCCAGATGTAATTGCAGCAATTGCTCCAAAGCCTTTACTGATAGAAAGTGGAGCTTCAGATACTTGCTTCTGGATACACTCTGCACTTAAAGCACATGAAACAGTAAAGAAAGCCTATGAAGTTGCTGGAGCTCCTGAAAATCTTTGGATTGAAATCTTTCCAGGAGAACACTCTTTTTCTGGAAGGTTAGCTTTCAGCTTTTTCAAAAAGTTTCTTAGTTAGTTTTTCTCTGCTATCTTAAGTTTTAAATATGGTTCTAACTCTCGAAGTCCTATGCTTGGAGTACTTGTAAATGTTGTTACAGTCGTTCTTGGAAGCCTAGTAGGAATATTGCTAAGAAAACAAATTCCAAAAGGGAAAGAGGAAATCTTCATAGACGCTGTTGGTATCTTCACGTTGTCCTTAGGAATCGTTATGATACAAAGCGAAAAGAACATGGTTTCTGTTGTAGTAAGTATTTTACTTGGATCTTTGCTTGGAGAAATCCTCGCGGTTGAAGAACATCTTAACAAGTTTGCAGAAAGATTAAGAAACAAATTTAGAGGGGATAGCAAGTTTGTAGAAGGGTTTGTAGTATCTTCAGTTACGTTTTGCGTTGGTCCAATGGCAATTCTTGGATCAATAATGGATGGGATGGGAGATCCAAACATTCTTATAACTAAGGCGTTGCTAGATGGCCTTATGTCTGTAGTTTACTCTTCTTCTCTAGGCGTAGGAGTCTTGTTTAGTTTCATACCTGTTCTTGTTTATCAAGGTTCAGTAGCTTTTCTTTCGTTTTACTTAAAGACTTTCTTTACGGAAAAAATCATTGGAGACTTTACAGCAACAGGTGGCTTGTTGCTTTTAGGCTTAGGTGTAAACATACTAAATTTGAAGAAAATAAAAGTTGCGAATATGCTTCCTTCGCTAATAGTTGTAGTGATAATTACAAGTATTTTCTTCTAGCCTTCTTGTTTGCTCTTGTATCGTTTTAGAAACTCAAAACAAGTAAGAAAGCTAAGATTTAGTTCAAAGATTGGTCTTTAACTTTTTAGTAGGGAGCATAGAGTAAGAAAGAGTGGTTCCTTCTTGAAACATAGCTCCTGTGGAACACAAGAAAAAATAACACGACGTTTCTTCAACAAATGTACATTCGTTAAAGTTCAAGAACAATAGATTTCTAATGTGTTGTAAATTTCTTTTTAACTATTCAGTAGCACATTACTGTTAAGTTATAGAAATGTTTGCTAAAAACATTTATTTTTCAACTTAATCTGTTTTGCTTAAAATTAAGTTATAGACATTAGATAATGTCAAGTAAAGTTTTTACTTTAAGTTTATGGCTCGATATATTAAGAAGCTTATAAAATTCTTCATTTCTTACTAAGCTTTTAATATCGCTGTCTTCTGTTACCAAAATGTCAGAATGAGTTATAGCTGAAGCCAATATAAGACAATCTATGAAATCGTTAAGAAACGACTTAAGCTTAAAAGCTAAATGCAAAACTGTTGTATCGTAAACTGGAATCTTTGTTATATTTTCATCGTTTACTATGGCTCTTATGCCTTTGCTTACTCTTTCCGGAGGGAGCTTTCCTTCATGAGTATATTTCGCACCCTTTGCTGATAACTCAAAGATGCTTATTTCGCTTATGCAAAGACTATATTCCTTTTTTGTTAGCTTAATTAGAGCTTCACTCGGTATGCCCTTTATAGAAATTCCTATCGCAGGTAAAAGATAGGTTGTATCTAATAGTACTTTCATTCTTCTGCGTTCCGAGAGAGCTCCTTCCTAAACTTATGGAATTCTTCTAATGTTATTTCAACTAGAGGTTTTTCAGCTAGCACTTCTTCAAGGCTTGGAACTGGTTCTACGATTAGCCTCCCCTCCTCAACTCTGTAGATAACCTTCATATTAGCTTTTAGGCCCAGCTTCTCTCTGATTTTCTTGGGGATAAACAGTTCTCCCTTCGAGCCAACTCGACTTTTTTCCATTTATCAGGCACACCGAATAAAGTAATGCTTTTCGAGTTAATAAATCTTACTTTTTACTTTCCAGAGGAGTCCACCAAAATTATTTATAAGTTTAAAGTAAGCTGAAACTTATCAGTATAACTCCAATTCATGGTTTT
>JBAMLO010000033.1:27095-37153 GCA_039793485.1 Nitrososphaera sp.
AACTTGGCCCATCTGTTCTGTTTGGAAATCTTCAGAAAAATCTACTTTTCTAGAAGCAAAATTTATAAAGTATAAAATCATAATAAGTCTCCAGTGAAAAAGATTGGGTTCAGGAGATAGAAAGACAAAAACGTCTTTGGGCTTGGATGAAAACTTAGAAGCTGCATTGTCCTATGTGCTTGGATGGGTGACTGGGCTAATTTTCTTTTTGCTCGAGAAAGATGACAAATTCGTGAGATTCCATGCTCTACAATCATTAATCACCTTCTTAGCGTTCCACGTCATTGCCATCTTCATTGGAGTAATTCCCTTAATAGGATGGGCATTCAGATCACTTATATCCATAGCCGGAATCGTTGTATGGATCGTTTGCATAATTAAAGCGTACCAAGGAGAAAAATTTAAGCTGCCTATAGTTGGAGACATCGCAGAGAAAAACGTTTATGGATAAGCTTTAGAGGTCTTCCTTCAAAAATTAGTGTTTTCTTCTTTCGAAAATTTTTAATAAAAACTTATAAGGCTTAAAGAATGACTACTACATTGAGTGAAAGGTTTGAGTAAAAGAGCTGTAGTGTTCCTAAAAATTGGAAGTATCCTGCTTCTGATCTTTGCTTCAGCTATAATGGTTGCATCATTACTAAACATTTCCTTGTTTTTTCTAGATCTAAAGAACGAAATCCCAAATGCTAAAATTTCTTTTAGTGCTGACTATTTGCATAACAACGTTTCTTTAAAGGTTGAGATTCCAACAAAGAACGCTGGATTCTTGCCCTTAAGGCTAAGTGCAAAATCAGAAGTTTTATTTTCAAACGGAAGCGTTTTGGGAACTGCTGAGGATACTAAGGTTATTTCTCCGGGAGAATCAAAAGCAATGAGTTTAACAGCACAAATAGAGGGTGAGAACTTCAAAAAGCTTGCAGAAAATCCTAACGAGAAAATAAAAACTATTTTTTCTTTTGAAGTAAGAACATTCTTTGACCTAGTTAGTATGAGCATGTCTGTACCAATTAGCTTAGGTAGCATAAACGAATCTACCTTTCCAACAGGAGGTTAAACAAAGCTTGACGCTAAGAAAGCTGTTACATCCAATTCTTAACCTTGTTGTACTAGTAGTCTTACCATTAGCTTTAAACTATTACGTAACTTCAAACTATGGAACGCTACTGGAGCAACTAGAAGTCTTAACGAACATAAGAATTCAAAATTCTTTTATGTTTACTACCGTAATTGGAATAATGATAACAATCTTATCTATAGTCAAGAGTTTTTCAAACAAAGCGAGTTTTATCAACTTACTTTCTTCCCTAGGGGTGTCTTTTCTCTGGTTCTTACTGCTAAGCTTTATCATATCTTTTGGACAATTTGGAGAAGGCCTTATTGGCATAAGCACATTTTACGTTAAGGTGTCTCCTTCTGCACCCATAAGTGAAGCTATAATAGTTAAATTTAACTTTAGCTTTATTGTATTGTTGCTTGCGTTCTCACTAGCACTTAGTATATTAGCTGACATCTTAGCATTTCGTGAAGAAAGAAGAAAAATTCAAAGTGTAGGCGAAGTTCAATAGCTCTTCTCTTAGAAGTGCACCAAGTTCACAAGTAAAATTTTAAATGTAGAAAAAGTTACTTATGCTGAGAAGCAAAATGAGATACAACCTGACGAATGCAATTTCTTTAGAAGTTGATGAAGAACGTAATCTTTTGCTCATACTTTATGGTAAGAATACGATAATAAAAGGAAAACCTCTCGTTGAGTGGAATGGTAAAGTTTACAGCAACTTTAAACTAGAGGCAAACGAACATAAAGACGGAATTGAATTTTTGTTACATCAAGAAGGCTTTAAAGCATCATTGGTTATAAAAAGTTATGGAAGTAATGCAATATACTTGTACTATGATAAAGTTCCAAAAGGAGATGGAAAAAATGAGAGTATAGGTTTTTTCGAGTTTGATATCCTTAGGCTTGATAAAATGCTTGTTTATCATCTCGGTAAGCACCCAATAGCATACAATAAAGCCTTTGGGTACTACACTCCAAGAGAAGCAGGATTAAAGACAACTTCTGAACCACCCTCTGAACCCGTAGACTACCCTCCGAAAATAGAGGAGGTTGAACAAAAGAATGAATTTTCTCAGGATGCTTTTTCTTTTCCAATACTGCTCAAGGATATTTCGTACTTAAGTGAAAACGTTCCAATAGTATTTATGTTAGTTAAGACCTTAGAAAACATAAGCGCTAGCTTTTTACCAAGTAGCGACTATGGCTACAAATCTCTGATAAGAGTAAACGGGAAAGCTGAAGACCTAAGAATTAAAGTAAAGTCCAGAAATTTTACTGCAAACAACTTTAGTGAAAAAATTCCTTTGCTAAGTATTGCCTTTAATGAAGATCCTTACGAAGCTATAGCAGCTTCAGTGCAGTGCTTAAGAGAAAGTTCAAGCGTAAGAGTAGTTTTAAGAAATGAAAAGAAGTTCCCAGATGTTTTTAACTACTTAGGCTGGTGTAGTTGGAATTCCTACCTTCATTCCGTTAGCGAAGAAAAGATCTTAAATAGTATATACTCATTTTCAAGAAACAAAATTCCTGTTGGATTTATCATAATAGATGATGGTTGGCTTTCGGTAAGAGATGGAAAACTCACTTCATTTTATCCTGACAAGGAAAAATTTCCAAATGGGTTCAAGAAGATAGTTCAAATTGCGAAAAACAATGGAATAAAGTTTGTTGGTGTTTGGCATACGCTACAAGGCTACTGGGGAGGCATAGACGCAGAAAGTTTCTCAGAATATAAAGAAAGTCTAATGAGGGATCAACTAAAGCTAGAGCGCTACCTACCCTCTCCTGAGAAGCTTAGAGGATTTAGATTCTTTCATGATTGGTATAGCTACCTTAGTAAAGAAGGAATAAGCTTTGTAAAAGTTGATAATCAGAACGACCAGCCTACATACTTTTTAAATAATATCCCAAATCAGGAGGGGGCAAAAAACTTGCAGCATTCTTTGCAAGCTGCAGCATATGGGGCTGGAATGGAAATACTTAACTGTATGTGCATGGGTCCTGAAAATTATTTCAACTGGATAAGGTCTAACGTAGCTAGGGCAAGTAGTGACTATATCCCAGGATGGAAGAATGGGACGAAGTTTCATATTTTCTTCTGCGTATACAACTCTCTTTGGTACTCAAGCTTTGCTTGGCCCGACTTCGATATGTTTACAACTTACGATCCATACGCTTGGATACATGCAGTGTTTAGAGCAATAAGTGGAGGCCCGGTTTACTTTACCGATCGTTACGATAAGGCTTCAAATTTAGAATTAATAAAAAAGCTAGCTCTTTCTGACGGAAGAATTCCAAAGCCCGATGAACCAGCGCTTCCAACGAAAGATGTAATTTTTGAAGATGTCTACAACACAAGAATTCCAGTAAAGGCTAGGTCTTTTGTAAATGTCGAAGGATTCGGAAGAGTAGGATTAGTTGTTGTAGCTAACATAAACAAAAACGGTGAAACAGAAGACTATCTTATTTCACCTTCAGATTTGTTTAATGAAGAAGGAGAATATTTAGTTTATGACTGGCGAGCAAACAATGCTTTAATCTGCAAATTGAAGGATGCAATAAAAGGAAAATTAAGTGAGTTAGATTGGAAGTTGTACATAATTTCTCCTTTAAATGAAAGCATAGGAATAGTTGGATTAGTAGATGTTTTCGTTTCTCCTAAGGGAATTTCACGCTTAGAACGAGTAGAAAATTCGCTTATACTAAGGTTGGAGGATAGTGGAACTTTTAAGATCTTCGTAGGAAACAGAAAAGTTAAAGCTGTTGCAGGAAGCTCTGGAAAATACAACTACGATGAAAACTTAAGTATGCTCCATACATACAAGACTTCAGAGGGCATGCTTGAGTTCAAAAGCGATGACAAGACTTTAATTATTTGTTTTTCGTAAAAGCGCCACTCCAAGAAACAATCTAGCACTAAGTAAAACTGGAACTAATAACATCGACAAAGCAGTTTCAAAACTCGCGAATTTTGCGGAATTTTCAGATGCTGCTAAGTACTCATTTCTCTTTCCCAATCTTCTAACTTCTTGCCTTCGCTGATGTTTGTTATTCCAGCTTTCTTAGCAATACTGATAAACTTCTTCAGCAATTCTCTTCGAGCTTCACCGGTAACTCTATTGGTAGCTAATTTAACGTACCAAATTGGCAAACGTGCTACTTGAACACGAAGTCTTACTTCTTCACTTTCCGCTAACCTTTCAGCCTCATCGAAAAGCTTTTCTGCTTTCTCTAGAAATTCGTCACTTAAGTAAGGTGCTGTAGGTGGATCAAAAATATGTGCATGAACATTTTCTTCTTCCACCTGAGAATGAAGAAGCTTTAAGTAAGAGTAAATTGGTTCTGCCGCTTTTCCATAGTAACCATTCATGAAGTCTTTTATGTGCTGCTCTACGTTGGTTTCTGGGTTCCAAAGTAACTTTGCAAGTACGTAAGCTCTAAGCGGAGCCATCTCGCCGTTTCCTCCTGGTGAGTAGTTACCTTGTTCGAATAAACCTTTAACGCCATGCTTAGCAAAAAACTTAACATTTTCTTGCAGTACATTGAAGTTTGGAAACGGTTGTAAGTAGTGAGCAAAGTTAGTTGTATAATCCCATACATAAAGCAAGGGTGCAATTGGTTGCCATGCCACAATATCCTCCCTAAAATGGCTATTCTCTTCTGAGGAGCAAGAAGCTAGTGGATGAGCAAAACAACATTCAATTGAACAAAGCCTAATGATTACATTGTGACGAGGTCTCAATGTTTTTGGTGGTTTTCTGCTGTACTGGTATGCTAAGGTTTCTATTCTTATGTTTGGATATTCCTTTTCTATAGCTTCAGCTATAGCGTTAACAAACTTTATAATCGAAGCTGATGGAGAACCTTCAGCCTCATCTAAAGCTTTACAGTTTGGACATTGGCACCAATAGCCGGTATCGTTTTGAGAAACATCAATTATGGTTGCTTCAGGATGCTCTTTTATCCACTGTTTAACTCTTTCCGTAGCTAGCTTTACAACTTCCGGATTGGAGAGGCAGCGTTGAACGTAGCCATCGACTCTTTTTCCATTTATCATTGGAAAGTATTCGGGATGATCTTTGTAAAGTTCTCGAGGAATAAGTAAGTCCATGCTATGAACAAATGGGTAGAAAGAAACTGCTTTTCCTCCATGCTTTTCTGTTAGGTTGTAGTGGTTTCCGTTAAGTCTATGTCTTGCTGCAAAGTTTGCATCGCGTAGCATTTCTGTCCAGAAAACTTCTCTATACTCAAATGTGGGTAGCTGAGTTTCGTTTAGTTCTTGTATTTCTATAGTGCTTCTCTTTGGAACACGTTCTACTTCCGGAGTAAACCATCGAACGCCAAGTTTCTCTTCAAGGAGTGTGTAAACACCGTACAGAGTCCCCCTGGGCTTTCCACCTGCAATAATAAGGTAGCTCTTATATGTTCTTAGTACGAACCCCTCATCCCCTAGCTTAGAAAAATCAATACCTAAGTCCAGTTTTCTTAGGTGTGCGTTATCACCTAAGATAATTTCATGCTCTTTAATTTTCTCATCATCTGTAGTAATAGGCAGTTTTGCGTCGCTAATGCGCTCTAAGTATAGTTGCAATTCTTCAGCCGCATAACGCTCCGAAGGAATAGCTTCTTTTGCAACTACGATGCTATAGTTACTCTTTCCGTTTTCTACGATCTTTATTTTACTCATAGCTTTACACTCTAGTTTTTAATTATAAACCTTTCGACAATTCACCCTAAAGCTTCAACTTTAGCCTTTCTGGAGTTCTTGAAAGGATGTACGTCTATTGCCTTTGTCACTATTAAATATAAGTAAAAATAGATAACAAAATGTCTTACTTTTAGAGTTTCTGAATCCTTCTCCATTCAACGTATGAGAAAAAGAAGCTCAAAGATTTCTGAAAGTGAAAATCTTTTTATCATGCGAGTAAGCTTTCCACTTCATCTAAAAATGAGGTTAAGACATTCTTTCAAAAATTCTACTCTATATATATGAAAAATCTTTATGAGGGTGAATATGTTGTAATTTTGGCCATTAATACGTTAGTTGTCTATTCAAAAAAACTGCTCACGAACGTTGGCTTTTTGCTATATTTTTTTGAGTAATGCTTTTTAATGGTCCCAAGACTTGGATGAGAAGAGAATGGTGTTAGAAAGGCTAATCCCTCCTCCAGAACAGATAACTATAGAAAATTTTAAGCTGACTTTTAAGAGAATCATCGAAGCGAAGAGGAGGGCTGGCCTAACCGCTATTCTGGATAACCCCAAGGATCTGTTCGAAAGAGCGAAGCTTTACGGAACAAATTTTAAGAATGGTTCTTGGGGATGGGCCTCAAACATATGGAGCAGGTCTGCAGCAAATACTGTTGTCGTAGAGAGAGAAGAAGACTTAAAAGAAGAGCACAAAATTTTTTTGTTAAGAGTTCTTGAACACATTCTAGCTCAAGGACCCCTGATAAAGGTAGATGGCTACGTAGGGAAGCCCGGGACAATCGTTCAGATGCATGCTAGAGTTTACGTTGATCCTCAATTTCCTGATATAGCTTATAGATGGTTACAGCTGGTTTATCCTGCACCTCCAGAGGAGGAGCCAGATGTAGAAGTCTTCGTCATACCTCATTACCTGGGAAACCCAAAAATTCCTGGTACTGATAAGTTAATGGCTGTTGTAAGATTTCCAAACCATAACTTTACAGTAATAACTTTGTCTTCATACCAGGGGGAAGTGAAGAAGTCTGTTTTAACTCACTGGATTCATTACGTTTACAAGAAAGGTTGTACTGGAGAGCATGCTGCCTTAAAAGAGTTCACTGTTAAAAAAGTTGATGGTTCTTGGAAGAGAATAGTTATGGCGATATGGGGCCTCACTGGAAGTGGGAAGTCCACGCACAGCTTTTATATGTGGAACGAAGAGAACTCAAAGATTTTCGTAGAAAAATTTGGAATAAATCCACTTGAGTACGTGAAAGATCAGGTTATAAAAAACGACGATATAATAGCAATAGCAGAAGACAGAGTTTACGGTTCGGAGAAAAGTTCATGGACAAAGACTGAAAATCTTACACCTGATCAAATTGCAATGTGGAAAGGTGCTATGAGTCCTAAAGCTCTTCATGAAATAACAGAGTTTGACGAGAATGGAAATCCTAGCTTTAAAGGAGAGATATTTCAGTACTTTGGGAGACCTAATAGAAACTCTAGGAGCGTTATACCTCTTGAAGATACTGGTTACTTTGATGGAGATATAGTTTCTAGCGGTCCTCTGACCACAGCTATTTTTATATCTCCTAGCTACTTCA
This sequence comes from Nitrososphaera sp., assembly GCA_039793485.1. Classification (GTDB taxonomy): domain Archaea; phylum Thermoproteota; class EX4484-205; order EX4484-205; family JAAOZO01; genus JAAOZO01. The sequence continues at coordinate 34,446 of JBAMLO010000033.1, forward strand.
CTTCTTATGCATGGATGAAGATAGTTGACCCTGCTTTTGCTGTTAAAGTTCTTGCTGATGGAAAAACTATTGGTCATCCAGCGCAATCGAAAGATTTAGTTGGGCAGATAAGATATGTACCAAGGTTTTCCGAGTTCACAGTTGGAGTAAAAGATTATGCGCATCTTATGAGGTTTTACGAATTCCTAAAGAAAAGATCTAAGAAGGATCCAATAGAGGTTTTCGTATTCGTATCGACTGGAAGAATTGGAGCTAAGTATAGGTGGGTTGAGAAAAAGCTTGGTGATAAGGTAATTCAAGTTCCAGAGCCAATCTTAGCAGAAAACAATGGACTACCTGTACCAAATGGTGGTACAAAGCCTTCCATTGAGGAGGACGAACTCTTTATACTTCAGTCAGCCAGAGGAGCTGTAGAATATAAGCCTCATCCTATTTGGGGAGAAAAAGTTCTTGTTCCTTCTAACGTTCCTGGTCTGAAAAGAGAGCGATTAATGGAACTCGACCCAACTTCCTATCTTACCATGAATGAGTTTAAGGAACTTCTAAAGGCTGAAATTGAAGAAAGTAAATATTGGCTTAGAAAGAATTGTCCTGAATTGCCTGATGAAATAGTCAGTTCAATGGACTTTTAGCAAAATGCGCTAAGGGGAAATACAATACCTTAGATTTTGAATCTTTTTCTCTTATTTCTAAAACGTTTTATGCTTTTCTCTGTTCACCTGGTTTTTACTTTTTCGTCTCGTTTCCGAAGCTTAGTATAACTATTGGCAAGTTTCCTTAAAGTTCCATTTTCTTCTAAGATGGAATGAATTAGATAAAAGTAAAGTGAGCATAGAACGATGAACATCTTAGATATAAGAATCTCCTAACTTTAGTCATGGATGGTGTTAACAAGTTATCGAAGTTTTCTTTTCTCTAATTCCTTTTCTAATACAATGTTCGAAAGCGCTTCTTTCAATTCTTCAAATGAGCCTTCAAACCAGTCTAAGTAAACTTCATCCCCTATTTCAACCTTGATCCCAAAGAAGTTTTTATCTACTTCTTCAAATTCAATAACAGTTGACTCAATGCCAAACCTTTTTCCAATTTCGTTTAAGTATTCTTCCAGTTTTCTTGCGAGCAAAAGGTTGCGATGCTTCTTTTTGAGCTTCTTGTTAACAAGTTCAATAAATTCCTCCTTATTTTCTAAAGCTCTTAGAGTGTCAATGGCTCCCTCTTTGTCAATCTCAAAACGACCTCCACTTCCTCCTAAGTATATACTTGTTGGTGCAAAATCAACCTCATTAAGCTTTGAAATTACCTCATCTATGTTGCTTACTGCATGTGCATCTATTAATTCAGAAACAAAATCGCTAAGGTCTTCTACCATCTCTTTTTCTATTTTCTTCATCCGCAAAGCTCTTTTTGATTCATACATCGCAAGTCTTACAGAAACCTCTTGCATATCTAAGCCCTCTTTTGAGATTAAACTTGCTATTTCATCACACTTTATTTTTCCGTATGGTGTATTGATTACTTCTTCTTTACCTTTTAAAACAGAGACGACGTCTTCTACATTACGAAAGTCTCTAAACTTGAAACCCAACCTAAAGAGAGCTTGAGCTGCAGAAATGGCCAGAGCTTTCTTTCTTCTTTTTGGGTTCTTTGTTGAAATATGAAAGGGCATCTTAACTTTGTTTTCAAAAAGGCAAATATTTAAGCGTTTAAAGTAAACTTTTGCATGTTTTCAATAAAGTCAATAAAAAGTAATATCAAAACAGTTCAAGCAATAGAGTAATTAAGTAAACGTTTGCAATTTGGCACTCTTCACGTCTAGAGTCAGGAGACTCTTCAACCTCTGCTTCTTCACCACTTGCATATGGAAGAGAGTGCAAAAAATTAGCGAAAACCTGGAATTCTTGGACTTGAATAAAAGCATGAAAATCAGCCTGGAGGGCTCTATATAAGAACCTGGGTCTTATTGTAATGCTTCCATGGAGCTTAAGTTAGCAGAGCAACCTTGAAGAGAAGAAAATGGTTTTATAATCCACTTATAGTATACCATGGTATCGGTTACTGTTTCAATAAAAGTTCGAAAAGAGCTCCTAGAACTAGCTGATAAGATGGTTAAGTATGGTATTGCCAAAAGTAGGTCTCAAGCATTTAACATAATGATCGAAAATGGGCTCAGTAAAGTTTCAGAAGAAATAAAATTCTGGGATTCGATTCATGAAAAAGTTGAAGAACTAAAGAAGATGAACTTTAGGATCAGGAATGGCAATCCTAACAAGTTACTCGAAGAAGACAGATCCAAATGATCTACTTGGATACGAATGTTATCATTTCTTACATTGACGAGCTAGACTCAAAGCACGAAAATGCAAAAAAGCTTTTTAACGTACTTGAGAGCAACAGAGTTGTAAGTAAGCTTACTCTTGCAGAACTAACATCTGTCTTTTTTAGAGCTAACTTGGGTAATCCTGTGGTTTTCGCTCTTTATTCAATTGAACAATCTGGAGCTAAAGTTGTAGACGTAGACTTTAATAACATAATAACTAAAGCCCCAAAACTAGCCCAAGAACTCAAACTTAGGACCCTAGATTTACTTCATCTCATAATTTGTGCTGAAATTAATGTAGAATTTTTTGCAACGTTTGATGAAACCATTGCCAATAAGTCAGAAGACATTCAAAAGTTGCTAAAAGTTAGAGTTATCAGTAAGTAGTTTT
>JBAMLO010000034.1:0-5522 GCA_039793485.1 Nitrososphaera sp.
AGCTCAAAAACTTTACCCCGCCCCTTCTAGGGGCGAGGCTTGTCCTTTGTTTGTCAAAAGTCAACCTTCTAAATCAGCTAACTCAAGACCCTAGAAAAGTAAAGAATCCAGTTTTCTACCGGGTATGTCTCTTGAAAGTTGGGTTAACGAGTACTACTTAAAACATAATAAAGTTTAAATCCCACTGAAAAGAAAAAAATAACTTAGGTGGGAAAATGAGTATTCTAGAATTGGACAGCAAAGGAAGGCTTACACTACCAAAAAAGATTCGAGAATCCCTTAATATCGAGAGAAAAGTTCTAGTTATAAATGCTGGAGACCACCTCAAAGTAATCCCGTTACCGTCTAATCCTTTCCAAGTTCTCCATGGTGCATTTAACGTTAAAAAATCATTCAAAGAGTTGAGAAAACAAGCAGAGCTCATAGCCGAAAACGAAGCGAGAAAGGAGAGGGAATAGCCAATGCCCCTGCTAGAAAACGACGTAATTTTTGCATACTTAAACGAGTATGATTCTAACCATACGATCGTCGAAAGAATTTTCCAAAAACTCAAAGATGGAGAAATCAACGTAGAAATTTCAAGTGTTAGCCTACTCGAGATGGAGCTAATTTACAGAAGCGAAAAAATGGAGGATAAGCTTTTAAAAGACCTAGCAGCCATAGCAGCACTACCGCACGTAAAATACGTCGCATTAACACCCGACATAGCTGTTGCAAGTGTATATCTAAGGCAAACCCTCAACCTAACATTCTTCGATTCACATTATGCCGCAACTGCGCTAAACCTAGATGGAAAAATTATTTCATTTGACCAAGCGTATGATAGAGTACCAGGCCTAACACGCATTAAGCCTGACACCATTTAAACATGCTACTCCAAAAGAAGTTGTTAAAGTTCTGGACAACGCAAAGACGACCCAAGGAAAATGTGTTTGTACTTAAGTAAAAGTTCTTGCCAACTTAAGTTAGCTTTCTCCAAGAAGGACTTTAAGAACAGAAACCCATGCGCTCGAAGTATTCTCAACATTATAACCACCTCCTCCAAGAACAAGAAGTCTTCCATCTGAAAATCTATGAGCAGCCTCGTGCAGTAGGCGAGTGGTTTCTTCGTGAGCTTTCTTGGAGTATCTTAAGTCAGTAATAGGGTCGCCTTCAAGCCCATCTCCTCCAGCCTGAAGAATTATAAATTCAGGCTTAGCTTCCTGTAAGAAAGACTCTACGCTGTTAAGAGCAGACAAGAACTCCCTATCGCCAGAGTTTGGCCTTAAGGGAATGTTGATCTTCTTTCCATACCCTTCTCCTTTGCCCTTTTCTTCTTTGCTTCCAGTGCCAGGGTAAAGGTATCTTCCATCCTCATGAATGTCAACGTAGTAAAGCCATCCGTCCTGCTCAAAAGGATAGTAGACTCCATCACTATGATGAGCATCTATATCAAAGTAAAGAATTCTGCTTAACTTGTAGTAAGTTCTAAGCTTCAGTAGTGCAACTGCAGCATCGTTGAACACGCAAAAACCAGCGGCAGAGTTCCTTTGCGCGTGGTGTAAGCCCCCCATTGGATTGAATCCATGGTCTATTTTCCTTTCCATTATCATTTCAACAAGCTTTAACGTGGTTCCAACTACGTAAGAGGCTGCCTCGAATACGCCCTTAAATGCGGGAGTGTCTTCGTCGTCGAGCAAACCTCTTCCTTCAACAGACTTCTCCTTCACAAATGAAACGTAGTCTCTAGTGTGAAAGAGCATTAGATCTTCCTCACTTGCAAACTCTGGCTTTACTGTTACAACGTTCTTTCTCTCCAAGAAACCTTCGCTCTTAAGTTTTTCGTAAAAGGTTGCTATTCTTTTGCTGTTCATTGGATGATTTCCAGGAAAAGAGTAAAGGAGGAGTTCTTGCCCATATGCTAGCCCAACCTTACATACCATAAACTTTTAGTGTTTAAAAAAACTTAAATAGTTTACTCATAAATAATAAAAGCATGAAAAAGGGAATAAACTTATGGAGCTTAAACTGGCCAAACTTAACAAAGGAACTTTCAAACAAGGAACTTGCATCCAAGATAAAGGAAATTGGTTATGATGGAGTTGAGCTTGTGTTTGACGATAAGTACTTTGATCCAACGAAAAAAAGTAGAGAAGAAGTAAAAGAGTTTGCTGATAACTTTGTGCTACAGGGGCTTGAGATACCAAGTGTTGCAACAGGTGTATTCTGGAAGTATAACTTAGGCTCTAACGATGAAAGCATAAGAAGAAAAGGTATCGAATATGGGAAGGCAGGAATTAGAATGGCCAACGCCGCTGGAGCTAAGTCCATACTTGTTGTTCCAGCAGTAGCTTCTCCAGACATTCCTTATGAAAAAGTTTATGAAAATTCGGTAAGGTCAATAAAGGAGCTTGGCGCATATGCAAAAGATTTTGGAGTAACAGTAGCTGTAGAGAACGTTTGGAACAAGTTCTTGTACTCGCCAATGGAATTCAAAAGGTTTATACAGGAAGTAGGGCTTGAGAACGTAAAGGTTTACCTTGACGTAGCAAACCTAATGGCGATAGCATACCCTGAAAATTGGATCCACACGCTAAAGGGAATGATTTCAAACGTTCACGCAAAAGATTTTGACGTAAACGTTGGAAACATAACAGGCTTTAGGCACCTGCTGAAGGGAAGCGTAGACTGGAAGAAGATTGCAAAGCTTCTAAAGGATGCAGGCTTCAATGGATTCTTGACGCTTGAGTGCTCTCCAGAGTTTGACCCTGAAGTTAAGGAGGTAACTTTAGAAGTAGCTCTTAGGAAAGCTAAGGAAAACTGCTTAGCTCTAGAAGAAATAATTAAGTCGGCATGAAGATAAAAAGAACACCAATCAGAAGAAAAGAGGCAAAGAAGATTCTAGAAGATGCAAAACTAAGAGGAATTACTTTTAGCTTTGAGAAGTTCAATCTAGCTGAAATCGTTGAGCTAAAAGAAGAAAAACTTTTGCTTATAGATGCAACTCCAACTTTAATTATATTTAACGATGGGAAAATAGTTCCTCACATGCTTAGCTTAGGAAAAACAACAAAGTGTCCAGCTGTAATGGTAGACGAGAATGCTGTAAACCCAATACTGAATGGTGCAGACGTAATGATGCCGGGCATAGTTAAGTTCAACAACTTTAAAAAAGACGATGCTGTAGCAATTTTTTCTAAGGAGCTTACATTAATAGCTGTTGGAGTTGCTCTGATTAACTCTTCAGAAATAGTAACTGGAGGAAAGGGAAAAGTTATTCTGAACTTACACAGAAAAGAGGACAAGTTTTACTTAACCTTTTAGCTTTATATTTCGTGCTGGCAATTAGTGCTTCTCCAGAATTTCTAACTCAAGTAGTATGTCTTGAGCTTCTTCTTTACTTAGTTTTTCCTGTCTTCCTAAATCTTTAATAGCATCAGTAACATAAAGAACTTTTGCAACTTGTTCCTCTTGCATTACGTGGACTTTAACGTTGCTAAGTTTGCTTAATTCTTGCTGGGAAGCAAAATCTAATCTTGAGGTTGTTATTAACAAAAAACGATCAAACTTCTTGTGCTTCGCAAGCTCAATAAAGCCTTCGATGTCTTTAACTTTAACTAGTCGCTCCTTTCTTGGGTCATAGGCCTTAACTTCAACACCATTTAGCTTACCGCTGTAGTCATAGAATAGTATATCTATTTCTCTTGATTTTGTCTTACTGATTTTCTCCCTCTTTTTTCCAACTACTTTTTCTTCCCCAAATACTAGGCTAATTAAACTTTTTATTGAATCTTCAAGTATCTTTCCTCTTTCTCCAGGCTTTTCTATAGAATAAAATTTTGAAACTATTTGCTTAGCAACATCTGAGTCTGGCATTAAAGGAAGTAAGGGCTTTTCCAAAGGAACGCCTGTAAGTTTACTTAAAGCTTCTTGAGCTATATTATAGCTAACTTTGTTTAACTTACTTTGAACAGTTAATTCTAAGCAATAAAAGCAAGAAATTAAGAGTTGCCTTATGTTTCCTCCAGAATTTTTCCACAAAAGTTCGATAACGTTTGGTTCGAACAAATTTTCGTAAGTTTTTACCTCCTTTCTTATTGAGACAGCTTTTAGATACTCGTTAATTATCTCTTTTGCTTCTGCTAAACTAATTTGTTCCAGTAAGATGGGACGCATGCCCATTCTGCTCGTTAAAGCTCTTACGTTTCCAAGTTGCTGATAGCTATTCCAAGCTCTTGAAGTGCACAGCAGAATTATGAAGAAATTTCCGGGTCCCCTGTCTATTAAAGTTCTTAGGCTATGGAAGAAGAGTTGAACGTTCTCTTCTGGAGTAATAGCGTCAACTTCATCTATAACTAAAACTACAGGGCTTTTGCCAACGTACTTCATTAAGTTAACTAAAGTTGCTAAGAACAAAAGAGCATTGTCTTCGGAGCCTTCTATAAATTTAATCATTGACTCATACCTTCTTTTACTGTAGTACTTCCAGTGCTCTGAAAAAGGAAGAAGCAAAATTTCTCTAAGAATGTCAACGTCAACGAAGTTTCTAAGGATTAAACTTCTTTTGTTTGTCTCAAACTTTTCCTTAACTTCCTTAATTGCCAAGTTAAGTAAAGCTTCGTCGTTAAGATTACCTTCGTTAATGAACTCAACTATCTTCTCGGGTTCTTCTTCAACTTCCTCAACTATTGCCCTAATTTTCTGTTCTTTGTATCTGCTTTCAAACAAAGAAGCAACTTTCTCTTTGAACCCAAAGTTCATTACTCTTTCATCTTCTAGCTTTTCCTTGTTCTCAAGAATTATTTTCGATAAAAAATTAAGAGCAAAAGCTCTAAGAAATTCCTCTCCACCCAAAGAATTTACAAGCTTAATAGAGATTAAGGCCAAGGTTGGCTTTCTTAAAGCATCTTGCACAGTAGCTAAGTAAATCTTGTACTTCAAGTTCTCAAGACCATAGTTTACTAAGTATAGCGCAAGGTGAGTCTTTCCACTTCCGTAGTCTCCTTCTATAACGTTAACTTTTGGCTGATTGAACTCCTTAGATAGCTCGATTTCCTTTTTTATTAACTCATATGCTTCTACTCTAGACTTTCCTGCAATCAACCAAGGCCTGCTTGGAGTAGGAGAAAATGGAAACGGGTTTGTTTCTAAACCAATGCTCTCGTACTTACTCTGACTTGATGAGTACAAGGTGAAACATACCCCTCTTTGTTTTTACACCTTCTTCTTCGCTACCGCTACCCGTATAAAGTTGAACTTTGTATGGGTCTTCCTCGTTTAAAGTAACTAGAAGCTTGTCAAAAGTTTCTCTGGTTATGTTTAGCTGTTTCATAACTGCATTTCTTAAGTCAGAAACTTTAACTAGTGGAGCAACTGGACTTCTTTGAACAAGGTCAAAATAGGTTAATCTTAGAGCACTTAGAAAAGAATCCTTTTCAACAATGGGCTGCTCAGTTTTCTTAGCTTCTTCAGAGTACAAGCTTTTGCTTACCCAATCCAACTTTTCTCCAAAATTCTTTAAAATTCTGTTAATTTGCTCGACG
>JBAMLO010000035.1:0-9405 GCA_039793485.1 Nitrososphaera sp.
GAAGAACCTGTTTGTATGAAGAAGTTTCAGATATAAGGAGAAATAATGCTAAAAGAAGAGTTGAAAGTTTTAAACTGGGATAAAGAACAATACTTAAATACCATGAATGTTTAAGTGAAAGTGCTTTGCTTACTCCACGAGAAAGGTGCTGTAGAGCAGTAAAAAGAGAGGAAGTTGACTTAATTCCAATAAATTTATGGATCGATTCTCCAGAACCACTGAAAAGCTTGTTAAATTACTTTAGTTTTAGAAACAATGAAGCACTACTTGAACACTTTAAGATAGACTTTAGAGGCTTTCTGCCAGGTATATCTTGGCTAGGTATAGGATTGAAAGGGGGTTATAAGGAAGAAACGTACGTAGATTCAAGCGGAAGAAGACTGCATAAGGATATGTTTGGAATAGTTTCAGCCACTTCGCTTGATGGATTAACAAGTATGTATGTTGATCATCCATTGCAACACGTAGAGGTAGAAAGCTATCAGTTTCCGGAAGTAAAAGAAGAAGACTTTAGTTATGTTGAAAAATTTAGAAAGAAGTATGAGAACTACTGTGTAATAGGAGGAACTTTGCAAGCCTTTGAAACAGCGTGCGCGTTGTTTGGCTATAACGAAATATTTAAGCTAATGGTTTTAGAACCTAGAAAAGTTGAATTCGTTTTGGACAAGCTTTTTGAGATAACTTACAAACAAGCAGAGCTTTTAGTTGAGGCTGGTGTAGACCAAGTTTACAATGGAGACGATGCTGGAGCACAAACAACGATGCTTATTTCCCCTATGCAGTGGAGAAGGTTTTTGAAACCAAGGTACGAAAAGCTTGCTAAGATAATACACAAAGGAGGAGCTTTCTTCCACTTTCATAGCGACGGATGGATTGAACCAATAATTCCAGACTTAATCGAAGTAGGTGTAGACGTTCTTGAGCCAATTCAGCCTGAAACTATGAACATAAAAACGTTAAAAGAAAAATTTGGAGACAAGATAAGTTTTGAGGGAGGAATAAGCGTACAAAGGCTTCCCTTTAAGAGTAAAGAAGGAGTTGAAGAGGAAGTAAGAAAAGCCATAGAAACGCTTGGACCAACAGGTTATACTTTAAGGCCGAGCCACACAATTCTTAGAGGCACACCAATTGAAAACATCGTTACGTTGTACGATGCAGCAAATAAGTTTAGGAAAGGATTCTGACTCTTATTCTTAAGTACCTTTGCATGTGCGCTTCTAAAAGAACAATTCAACAATAAGAATTATAAACTCGTATCATGTTGTACTACTAGAAAAAAATGAACTCGAGAGAAAGAGTGTACGCAACACTAAATGGAGAAAGAGTAGACAGACCAGCTTATGTAGACTTTCCTTGGCCAGAAACCGTTGACAGATGGAAAAAAGAGGGCATGCCAGACAATGTTTACCTAGAAGACTACTTTGGAATGGATATCTTCTTGTTTGGATGCGACGTTTCACCAAAGTATGAAGGAATACTGATAGAAAGGAACGAAAGATTTGATGTTGTAAGAGATTCATTTGGGGTAAAAATGAAAGTTTGGAGAGGAAGAAGTGGAACTCCGCATCCAATAGAAGGAGTAGTTAGTAATGTTGAAGAATTTAAAGAGAGAATAGAGCCTCTTCTCGACCCAGAGTTGCCAATTAGGATCACAAGTAGTAAGTACCCATTTAAGTACGAAATTGAGAGAGCAATAAGAGGCTACCAAGAAAAATTTTTTGTGTTCGGATCTTTGTTAGGACCCTTTGAGTATGCTAGACATATTCTTGGGGAAAGCGTTGATAAAATACTAGTTTACATGTATAAAGATCCAAAACTTGTAGAGTATATCTTTGAAAAACTTGGAGACTTCCTTGGAAAAATGGCGACAGCATTAGTAAACTTTGGAGTAGATGGAATATGGGTTTGGGACGATATTGCATACAAAAATGGTCCATTCTTTTCTCCACTAGCTTACGAACGCTATGTTTTCAAAGCTCATAAGAAAATTACATCAAGCGCAAGACCAAAATTAAATGTTGTTTTACATACAGATGGTAACGTTACAAGACTATTGCCAAAGATAATAGAAGCTGGTTTTACTGTTCTTCAGCCGTTAGAAGTAAAAGCGGGAATGAACGTTGTTGAGCTAAACAAGTTATATGGAGACAAGCTTGCATTTATCGGAAACATTGACGCAAGAGTCTTATCTAGAAGTAGAGAAGAAATAAAGAAAGAATTTTATGAAAAAGTTAGAGTAATACAAGAGGGAGGAAGGTACATAGTTAGTACTGACCATTCTGTTCCTCCAGACGTTAGCCTTGAGAACTACAAGTTTTTTGTAAACCTAGTAAAGGAATTTAAGATTCGGTAATCTAAAACCTTTTTAGTAGCATAGAAGCAGGTTGAGTATTCTTGTGAACTACGTTTTCTTTCGTATATGTCTATGATCTCAGGTATGACCTTGCTTACTAATTCTTTTTAAGCTTGGAGTATGAGGTTTAAACTGGATCGCCTTTACATACATGTCAACTCTTTCTCTAGAAAAGATTTTTTATTTGAGAAAAATAAGTAAAGCTGGCCTATGCTTACTTTTGAACATTACTGTTAGGTGATAGAACTGTATGAGCATAGATCTTTAGAGCCTTAAGTTAGCAGTCGCCCACCGGTAGGAAAAAGTTTATATAGTGAGAAAGAGATTGCACTGTGAAATGGAGTTTACAGTAATCATAGAGAGAGACGAGGATGGCTACTATGTAGCAGAAGTTCCAGACTTGAAAGGGTGTTATACTCAAGGAAAGACATTGGAAGAAGTCATGAAGAACATTAGAGAAGTTATAGAACTTTGTTTAGAGGCTGAAAAAGTAAAAGAATTTCCAAGAAAAGAGCTGATAGGAGTTCAAAAAATAGAGATTTAATTGAATCCACCCATACTAAGTTAAGAGTTCCTGAATGGTTTATGAAGCTTGTTTTGGTTTCTGGAGAAGAACTAGTGAAAATTCTTTACAAAAAAAGGTTTTGTAATAAAAAGAAGAAAGGGAAGTCATGTCCAATTGGAGGACAACAAAGGAAGAAGAGTAACGGTGCCCATACATCCGGGGAGAGTTATTGGAAGAGGATTACTGAGAAAGATATTAAGAGACGCAGAAATTTCTGTTGAAGAATACGAAAAACTTAGGCAAGGAATATGAAAAATAACCTAAGAAAAACTTATTAAAAAGTTAGTACCAAATTGAAAGGTCTTAATTATATTTGATAGTTTTAAAGTGCTGAAGAAGTGTAGTTATTTCAAGAGAAGAATTTCTTTAAGCACTTCAAATGCATCGAAACCCTATACGAAGCAATAAAAGACAACAAACTTTATATGTACATTAACATTAACTTTTATTCAAGATTAGACCTCAATGCAATGCTAACAAAGTCTTAGAGGACACGTTGAGTATTCTTGTGAACTACGTTTTCTTTCGTATATGTCTATGATCTCAGGTATGACCTTGCTTACTAATTCTTCTGAAGGATTTCCAAGCTTTATTCCGTTACAATTTAAGTCAAGGTATACGTAGTAAATTTTATCGTTATACCTGAATGCTGAGTCGTGTTCGTTGTTAAACTTAGGATAAGAATAAACTCTAAATGGAAATAGTTTGCAAACTAGTGGCTTGTCTTCTTGAATTTTGCACACGTACTTACCTTCTTTAATTTTTAAAAACACACATGAACCATCTTTCTTATGTCTTAAAATGAATAAGTTCTGATCCTGAATAACGTAAATTTCACCATACTTAGAAACAATTTTAGCATAGTCTTCAAAGTTGAGCGGCACCCTCGAATTATAGCAACACTTACCACACATCTTGCACTTCCAGCTTTCAACTCTTGACCAAGGAATTAGTTTCTGGCTCAAATTTATCTGCCTCCAGGCCTTGGCTCAAACTCATCGGCCGACGAAGCTCGTTGAGCGGGAGTCTGGAGGCTAAGTCTAAGGTTAGTTAGAGGAGAATTATTTATGTTTTTTGTTATCATTTTGCCAGAAAATGATGAGAACTATTGTAAAAATGCGAGAAAATAACGATGTAAACAGCAAAAGATTTATTAAAAGCCAGATTGTCTTCGTACGAAAATGAGAAAAATACCGAGAACTATGTCTACTCAACATCCAGACAATGCAAACATGCCGTTTTGGGCAAAGGATCAAGAAATAATTCAAGGTGACGACGAAATTTACGAAGCCTATTACTCCTTTAAAGAATTGGGATGCCATGAACAAATGTGGGATTGGGAGGGCAAAGATGTAGACCCAAACGTGGTTAGAAAGCTACTTCAAAAGTTTCCAGATTTCTTTAAAGAGAAAGCAATAGGAAAGGATGTTTTTATTACATATAGACTACCAAATCCAAGTGTTGAAGTTACAGAAAGAAAATGGTTGTTGGAGGTGCTTGAGTCAATTCCAAGAAGTTACGACGTTGCTAGTACATTTTATGGAGAAAATGCAAACGTTCCAATTTTTGAAGTAATCTTACCCCTTACAAGATCGCATTATGAACTAACGAGAATTGTGCAAAGCTATAGGAAGCTTGTTGTAGATTCTGAAAAAATAAGAATTGATGAAGATGGATGCGAACTAAAGGATTGGGTTGGAGAATTTAAACCGAAAGAAATAGAAGTAATCCCGCTAATTGAAGACAAGGAAAGTATTCTAAGAATAGAGGGAATAGTTGGGGAATACATAAAAGCAGTGAAACCAAAGTACTTAAGAGTTTTTATTGCAAGGTCAGACCCTGCATTAAACTATGGTATTGTACCAGCGGTAATTTTAAGCAAAATTGCATCGAGAAGACTTAAAATGATTGAAAAAGAAACAAACACAAAGATATATTCAATAATTGGAACTGGAGTACCACCATTTAGAGGAAACTTAAGACCAGAAAACATAAACAACTTCTTAAAGGAATATGAAAACTACTTTACAGTTACAATTCAGTCTGCATTAAAGTACGATTATCCTTTTAATGAAGTAAAAGAAGTGATAGCGAAAATAAACAACAAAAAAGATGGTGATGAGTCAACAAACATTTCTAGTGAAGAGGAAAAAATTTTACTTAAAGTTATTGAGAAATTTGAAAATGAGTATGAAACAACTATTGAAAATATTGCTAGTTTGATAAACTTGCTGGCAGAATATGTACCAAACAGAAGAGCGAGAAAGCTTCACATTGGACTTTTTGGATACTCTAGAGAAATAAGAGGAATAAAGCTACCAAGAGTAATAAGCTTTGTTTCAGTTCTTTACTCACTTGGGATTCCTCCGGAAGTAATTGGGATTTCAGCCATAGAAAAACTTAATGAAGAAGAATTGAAAACCTTAGAAAGAGTTTACTTAAACTTAAAGGAAGACCTTGCGTTTGCGGCAGAATATGTTTGTTATGAGAACATTAACCTTTTAACTTCAGAAAGGGAATTTTATGAGAACATAACAAGAAAGTTTAAAGTTGAGAGCGGGCTAAAGAGGATAATAGAAGACCTTAACATCCTAGAAAAAAACTTAGGCATAAGAGTAGGACCAAGAAGCTTACGTAGTAGACTTCACTACAACCTATCCAACAACTTCCTCATTTCTCTGTTAACAGATGAGAAAGAGGCAAGACGGTATGTGGTTGAAGCAGCCAGAGTAAGAAAATTTTTAGGATAATCATCTTACTTCTACTTCTTGCTCTGCGCCAATTAATGTTTTCCATAAGTTCCTGTAAATGCCTTCTTCCTTCAGAAGCTGCTCGTGCGTACCCTGTTGGACTATTTGACCATTTGCCATAACTATTATCCTATCAGATTCTTTAACCGTTGAAAGCCTATGAGCAATGATTATAGTAGTTCTATTCTTTGTTAACTTCTTTAATGCTTCGTGCACAACTTCTTCAGTATTTGGGTCAACGCTTGACATTGCCTCGTCTAAAATTACAACGCTTGGGTTTGCAAGAATGGCTCTCGCTATCGTTATCAGTTGCTTTTGTCCAGAGGAAATGTCAATTCCTCCTTCGGAAATTTGAGTGTTGTAGCCATTTGGGAACTTCTCAATTACACTATGTAAACCAATTTCCTTACAAACCCTAATTACCTCCTCGTCTGGAACTTCTGGATTTGCGTACTTTAAGTTGTCCATGACAGTTCCAGAAAAAACAAATGGTTCCTGAGGAACTAAAATTACCTTTTTCCTTAAGCTCTTCTGTTTTATTTTTCTTAAGTCAATTCCATCAAGCCTTATTATGCCTTCGGTTGGATCGTAGAATCGCACTGTTAATGCAGCAAGGGTACTTTTTCCAGCACCAGTAGCACCAACTATCGCAAGCTTCTCTCCTGGCTTTATGGTAAGGTTAATGTTCTTTAAAACATAGACTCCCGGCTCATAAGCAAAAGAAACGTTTTCATATGAAATTTCTCCTCTTATTTGTTCTGGAAGTTCAATTGCATCTTCAGAATCAACAATTTCTGGTTCCGCTTCAAGTATGGCGAAAATTCTTTCAGCTCCAGCAGCTGCTACTTGGAAATTGTTGTAAAGCATTGCGATCTCTCTTATGGGGAAGAAGAACCTAGTAATATATTGGACAAAGGCGAAAACAATGCCAATCTCAGAAGTGCCACTTATTACTTTTAAACCTCCAAAGTAAAGGACTAACATCGTCCCAAACGTTTGAATTACGTTTATTACTGGCATAAAGCCAGCGGTTATCCTAGCAGCTTCGATTTCTGAAGAGGCATATTCTTTATTAACTTGTTCGAACTTACTTATTTGATCTTTCTCTTTGTTAAATGCTTGGATAACTCTAACTCCAGTTAAAGATTGTTCAACGTTAGAAGTTAGTGCAGAAATTTTTCTTCTCGTTTTCCTGAAAGCTTCTCTTGCCTTCTTACCATAGTAATAAGTTACTGTTGCAAGTACTGGAAGAATTACGAAAGAAATTAGAGCTAGCTGATAATCTAGGTAGAGCATAAAGGCAGCTATTGCAACAATAGTTACTAAGTCGCTAATAGCAGTTACTAACCCGGTGGCTAAGACATTGTTGACAACATCAACATCGCTTAACACTCTTGAAATTAGCCATCCTATTTGCTGGTTAACAAAGAACCTCATGGAAAGAGAATGCAGTTTGTTGAAAAGCATTTTTCTAAGGTTGTATATAAAATCATTCCCAAGAGTTGTTATAATGTAGGTTCTATATGAAGTTACGAGCCAATCCAACATGGAGACAAAAACAAAAAGTAAAGTCATCTGAAAAAGACCACCAACGTCTGCTTTTGGCAAATAAACGTCTATGATTTGAGAAGTAATGTAAGGACCTAAGATTGAAGTTACACTTCCCGCTAGTAAGAGTATGAAAATAAGGAAAAGCTTTTTCTTGAATGGAGAAAGCAATCCAGCTATTCTAGTCAGCAGCTCCTTATCTGAAAGTTTTCTCTCAAGTTCTTCATCTGTACCCATCCTTGCCATCCAAAGACCCATTTCTAATTCACCTCTTTAGAGAAAACAAGCTCTTCAATTTGCTTAGCAAACAAAGACCTAAACAATCCACTTTTTTCGTATAGCTCGTTGAACTTTCCTATAGCCTCAACTTTACCCTCGTTCATTAGAATAATTTTATCTGCCTTTTGAACAGTTGAAAGCCTATTCGTTATAATAACTGCAGTTCTACCTTCAAGCAATTTATCTAGAGCTTTTTGTATAGCACTTTCTGTCTCAACGTCTACGCTACTTGTTGAATCATCAAGTAAAACAATTCTCGGATTAACTAGTAAAGCTCTTGCTATAGCAATCCTTTGCCTTTGTCCTCCGGACAAAGTTATTCCTCTTTCGCCAACCAGTGTTTCGTATCCATTTGGGAACTTTTCAATAGTGTCATGAATTTGAGCGGCCTTTGCTGCAGCTACTATTTCTTCCATTGAAGCATCTTTTTTACCAAATGCTATGTTTTCCCTTATCGTTGTTGGAAAAAGAAAGGTTTCCTGCGGAACTATGGCAACTACTCTCCTTAAGAATGATAGCTTTAAATCTCTAACATCAACGTCATCAATAAGCACGTTTCCAGAAGTAACGTCATAAAATCTTGGTATTAAATTGAGTATCGTAGTCTTACCTGAACCAATTGGTCCAACTACGGCTACTTTTTCTCCAGGATTTATAACAAATGAAACGTCTTTTAACGTAGGCTCATCCTTATAGCTGAAACTCACATTTCTGAACTCGATTTTTCCCTTTACGTTAGAAAGCTCAACTGCATCTGGCTTCTCAGGAATAACAACGTTAGCTTCCATTATGTCGGTAAGCCTTTTCATAGCAACTAAAGCTCTTTTCATGCCTTCATACATAAATCCTAGCATTCTAACTGGTCCAATAAACATACCCATGTATGTAGCAAAAGCAACGACTTCGCCTATCATAATCTTCTGATTTATAACCAAGAGCCCACCGTACCAAATGAGTAAAGCATAGATTAAAGAAACAATCAACCCAGTAAAGGGTAAGTAAATTGAACGTACTTTAGAAGCCTGATAGTTTGAAAGTAATAAAGAGCGATTTACAGTGTCAAAACGATTTATTTCTTGATCTTCAGTTGCCATTGCCTTCACTAGCTTATAGCCAGACAAGCTTTCCTGAAGCGTAGCTGTAAGTTGTCCAACTTTATTTCTTATATCCCAAAAAATAGGAGAAATCTTCCTATTGAACAGAAAAATTATAAGGAGCATAATTGGAAGAGAAGCTAGTGTAACTAAAGTTAGTTCAACATTTAGCGTAACCATCGTTGCAAGAGCTAACACAAATGTTAAGATACTCGAAGTAAGGAACCTTAAGTTGAAGTCAAAGAAGCCCCTTATTTCATCAACGTCACTCGTCATTCTAGAGACTAGCTGACCTACCCTTGACCTGTCAAAGAATGCAAAAGACTTTGACTGGATGCTCTTAAATAAGTCAAACCTAAGATCTTTTGCTAAGTTATTGCTGAAGTACCTGGTAGAGTATGAAATTATGAAATCAGAAGCAGAACCAACTATAGTTAGAGCAATAAGAGCTGCAACGTAAAATGTTAGCTGATTAAAGTTTTTTTCAACCATACCTTTGTCTATTATGTTCATGATAACGTACGGACCCAGGACAGATGCTTCTGAAGACACTATCGACATTAAAGCAAAGAGCACTAACAATTTCCATTGCCTAGCAATGTACTTCATTAATGTTCTAAACGGACCAAGGCTTTTGATTAAAGACATCGCCCCAATATCGTTACCGACATCACTATTTAAGTATTTCTGTTTCATATTGAGAGTTCTAAGCTACGAGTCTTCAATAGACTTGCTCGACCCTAAAGTTCACTAAAAAGCTCAAAGAGACATTGAAGACTCTAACGTTGAGTAAGGCTACAGCTTTGAGAAACTACA
>JBAMLO010000035.1:9505-35953 GCA_039793485.1 Nitrososphaera sp.
GCTTAAATTTAAAGCAAAGAAAAAGTAAACCTTTTATTTCTTCCTTAACCTAAGTACAGAAAAGGTATGATAACTCTAGAAAAGAAAAGAGAATTATTTCCATACGAATTGGACCAGCTATTTGAAGAAGGGAAAAACTTAAGCAGTTCTGAAATTGAAGAGTTAAAGAAAACAGTAGAGGACATGAGCGAGAGAGAAATAGATGAACTGTACGAAGAGTTAACTAATAGAGAAAACAGAAAAAACTGGAAATACATAGAACCTAATGAGCTAAATGAAATAAGGAAACTTTCAAATTTTCCTGAAGAAGAGCAACATTTTAGGTTGGAAGAAATTAAAGAAAAAGTACGAGGGGCGTGGCTTGGGAGAGTAGCAGGTAACATGCTTGGAAAGCCTGTCGAGGGGTGGAGTAGGGAAGATATTATTGAATACTTAAAAACTGCAGACTCTTATCCTTTAGATGACTATATTCCAGAATTAGTTCAAAAAAATGAGAAATTTAAGCTAAGTAATTACATAATAGAAAGGGGATTGAGAGGAAAAATAAAGTGTGCACTAAGAGATGATGACATAGATTATACTATAATCAACTTAGAGCTTCTAGAAGAGAGGGGCTTTAACTTTACTACCTACGATGTTGCGGAACAATGGATCAGTAAGATTCCGTATGCGATGACTTACACTGCTGAAAGAGAAGCCTATAGGAACATAATAATCGGTCTTAAGCCTCCACAAACTGCATCATTCTGGAATCCATTTCGAGAGTGGATAGGAGCACAAATTAGAGCAGATGTTTTTGGGTATGTTCTTCCTGGGAAACCATGGAAGGCTGCAGAACTAGCTTACCGTGATGCTACGCTTTCTCACATTAAGAATGGAGTATATGGAGAAATGTTTGTAGCGGCTACAATTTCAGCAAGTTTCTTTTCAGAAAATGTATTAGAAGCCATAGAAGCAGGGCGGTCTTGTATTCCAAGAACAAGCAGACTGTACGAAGCAATAGATAGTTGTATATCAGCTTGGAAGAAGGAAAGTAACTTTGAAGAAGCGTACAACAAACTAATGGAGAAATATGGAAAGCTTAACCCAGTACACACAATAAATAATGCAGTTATTGTAGTACTTTCGTTACTTTATGGGGAATCGAACTTTTCTAAGAGTATTAGCCTTGCTGTAACTGCAGGCCTTGATACTGATTGCAACGGTGCTACAGTTGGCTCTATAGTTGGAGCACTCGTAGGAGAAGAGAAGATCGAAGGCAAATGGAAAGAACCATTAAACGACACTGTGGAAACTGGCCTTTCAGGGCACAAAGATTCAAGGATTTCGGAACTCTCCGAAAGAACACTAAAACTTATTGAAAGCTATAAGAGCAACAGTTAGCTTAAAGAGGAAGACTAACTGTTCTGCTATCAAAGTTTGAAGAGATATAAGTTGCTTGAATTATTTCCGTCGCTCTGTAACCGTCTTCAACAGAAGCTAGAACTTCTTTCCTTCCATTAACAAAGTCAACGAACCTTTGAATAACGTTCTCTCTTTCACGTGGGAGCTCTGGCACTATCCAGCCACCAAGCTTTTTAGAATAAACTTTTAGACCAAGTTCAGGAGATGATGACTTGAATATGAATCCAGAAGAGCCATAAACTTCGATAGGATTGTACCCAAAGCTTTGTGTCCATCCTGCCTCGAGCACACCTAGTGCACCATTAGAAAATTTCATAATTGAAACCCCATGGTCATCTATTTCATACCTTTTAGTTAGATTGATAACCAGGCCATGAACCTTTTCAACTTCACCAATTAGCCATCTCATTAAGTCTGCTCCATGTACCCCAAGATCGAAGAATCCACCACCTCCCGCTTTTGCAGAATCTATGAACCAACTGCTTCTTTCAAACCATCCATCTATAGCTGCTGAATGCGCAACTCTAACCTTTAATTCTAGAATGTCACCTATTACACCTTGAGAGATTAACTTCTTTACTAAGATGTTTCCGGGATCAAGTCTTGAAGGAAAACTCATCATAAACTTTGGAGCGCTAGAGTTTACTAGTTCTACTATTTTCTTCCCCTCTGCAACATTAGTGCACAAAGGTTTTTCACAAAGAACGTGCTTATTGTGCTCAAGTGCAGCTTTTATATGTTGGTAGTGTTCAGAAGTTGGTGAAGTTATTATCACAGCCTCAACTTCTACAGAAGACAAAAGGTCCTCGAGCTTATCGTAGTAACGAACGTTGTACTTTTTAGAAAAGGAATCTCCTCGCTCTTTGTCTTCATCCCAAACTCCAGCAATTTGGTTACCAGATTCAAGTATTTGTGAAGCATAACTATAAGCGTGCATATGTGCCAGGCTAATAATTCCAAACTTCATACTATGAGCAAAAACAGGGGAAAATATTAACTTTTCTTCGCTAGGAGTGCTTTGCTAGCTTAAGCGCTGTGAAAGCATTACGCTTCAAGTCATTGAACAAGAGCCGCTTCTTTTTAGCTAAAGTAATTATTTTTTGGCGACTACTAGGCACGCTAAAGCCTTCGGATAAGCTCGATGTTCTGCTACCTAAAAACCTTTAAACGTCTCGAATGAGACTATTCTACTGCTTTGTTAACATGAGGTTTTTCTAGGTCAAGGGTTATCTCCTCTTATGTTTGAACTAAGCTTCAAGAGGAAGAGAACTTATGCTTAGTAGTTCTCTACGCTCTTTACTTAGTTGACCTTAAGTTATAGAAGAACTATGAAAGCTATTAAAATTTTCGTTAAGAGAAGCTACGTAGCAGTTTGGAAGTGGGTTCAAAGGTTTCCAGGCTTTAGAAAGCTCTTTAAAGTTAATTGTAGAGTTCAGCTTTTCTTAGTTAACGAAACTTTAATTAACGCTGGAGGAAAACTAAGTGGCTTACGAACCTTACTCTAAAAAATACTTGGATTTTGGCTTTCTAGAAATTCTTATGAAGCAGTTTCCATTTAGATGTCGAAAGTAATTGGAACATTAGCCTTAAAACCAGCGAATTTTTCAATTAAGCTAGCCACTTCCACTGTAGACAACAGAGAATCCTTCTTTGAAATTTCTTCTGAACCTCTTTCTTTTAAAGACAGAGCTGTCAATAAAAGAGGAGCTGAACTAACAAGTGAACCAATAAAACCTAGCATGATCCCTAAGACTGCGTTACTAACTAGAATCGAACCTATCATCATGCCTCCTAAACTTGAAGTAGCTACTATAGCAACAGAAGAGATTAGTAAGAAAGTCTTTGCCTCTCTACTCAACGGATATTCAACAAACATAACTCTTCCGTTTGTCCCATCTATTAGCCCCTTGTAAGATTCATTTTTGTAGTTGTAGTGAAACTCCCAAATAGGATAGTGAACTAGACCAACGTAATTTACATCAACTTTGCTTACCTGCGAATAACCTCTGCAACTTTCATTGGCTTCTCTTAAAACTAAGGAATTAACTATGCTTTGAGATAAGTTTTTTGCAGATTCGCTTGGAATACTTGGAGGATAGTACTTTCCTCTCTCAAGCACAGAAGGTTTAAAGAACATTCTTCCTCTAACAGAAAACTTATGAGACCTTAAGAGAGAATCAAACCAAAAACCGTTGTGAGCAGGAATTGCAAGGTCTAAAACTTTGTGGTAAGTTGCAGTGCCTTTTTTTGATTGGCAAGTTGCCTCAGCTTCTGCATGAAAGACGTGTAAGGGTATGTAGTGAAGAATTATGTTTGTTATGTTCGAAGATTCATAAAAGTCATGCGGAACACCATACCTTCTTAGTATAAAACTTCTTAGTTTTAGCCAAGCTGAATTTTGGTTAAAGTAAACTGGGAAGAAGTAATGGACCCACTCTTGAAGAGTTTGTAAGTTGAAAGTATAACCACAGTAAGGACAAGTTGTGAACGATGCAGTTTCTATAACTTCGAATGAAGCTCCACAATTTGGGCACTTTACTTGCTTCAACTAGTGCCACCTTTCGACTCTAACGTCACTTATTGCAGTACTTGAAAGCGAATATGCAACAATAAAGCAAAGAAAGCCAACTACGATGAAAAAGAGACTACTGTTAGAATTACTTAAGCTACCGATGTTTCTTAGCCATAAAGAAATTACGCTTACTCCGATAAGCACTGCAACCAACGAACCAACCAAGTTTAAAATTCTCTGGCGAAAGAAAACAGGTTCCGTAGTTTTCAAAAAAACTAAATCATAACCAGAAATTGCAGTATTATAAATTCCATTTTTGTACTTATATGTTATTACCCATAGTGGAACCAACAACAAAATTACTTCTGTTATAGTAGTACTACAAGAGTAAAAATTGAACTCACTTAAATTATTACTAGACCTTATTTTTTGCCTTGTGATATCTTCTGCTTTATCTTTGATTTCATCAATTGCCTCAGATTGACTAATTTCAGTGTTCAAAACCTGAAGCTTAATGTCGCTCCAATTTGATTCTTCAAGCTTAATGTAGTTTGGAGGTAAACTGCTTACTTTTGAAATTAGTTCATCTAAACCAAATTCTTCAGCAGTCCTTCTTGCTGGGATAGAAAGTAATAGCCTATCTGAAAACTTACCTTCTTTTTGAATTCTTTCTATCCTAGTACGCTTGCCAGAAGAAACTGTTCTTACTTCAACTCCGCTCCATGTAGAGAAAACTTCAACCTTAGATAAGAAAGTTGGAACATAGACACCGTAAGTGTCTACTACTTCTAGCTCTTGAACTATTCTGCCCATATCACTATCTTTCTTCATCCTATTCCAGAATGCCTCTAGAATTTTGTCTCTAGGTTTAGAAGGTACAACGAAGATCTGAACTTTAGACTCATCAACAAACCAGTTCGTGTACCCACAGTAGGAGCATACAACAAAAATGCTGTCTGGAGTGTACTCTATAGGAGCACCGCATCTTTTGCACTTGACTACTGTTTCTTGTGTTCCCTGCATGCTTAACTAAATCACTTTTGCTCTTCTTTTATTTCAGCGCCACAAATTGGACAGAACTTTGCATCTGGAGCTACCAAATGACCATTTGGGCACCACTTCAGTTTAGCGCCGCACTGAGGACAAAATCTTGCCTTTACTGGAACAAAAGAATAACCACAGTAAGGGCACTTTATAAACTGTGGAGTTGTTTGCTGCGTGGGTGGAGGTGGAGGAGGCTGAGCTTGAGTAGTAGGAGGCTGTTGAGAAGGGGGAGGGGGATACATGACTGGAGGAATTATAGCAACTCCAGCACCAACCGCTGCTCCTGGGCTCTTAGAAAGTTCCTTTGCAACTTGCTTTGCAGTATCCATTTGCATTACGTAAGAAGCACTTCCAGTTTGTTTGATCCAGAAGACTCTTTGCCTCCAGTCATCTGAAGTATCAACGCCTTCAAATTTAACGTCTAGTAAGTCAAGGCCTATTCTTTTGAATTCGTCCTGTAGCCTAGCGTTTACTTCAGAGCTTACTCTATCTAAGTTAGTAAACACGTCAACTATGCTGTACTTTGAAAGTAGCTTTATTAGACCTTCGTTGAAGTATCCTCTTAAGAAGTTGTTTAGGGACTCTGTGTCAAACAAGCTTTGGCCTCCAACAATTTCATTCACAAATAAGTTAGCATCGTTTACCTTAAACCAATACGTACCATGAAACTGAAGTGGGGCCAATTCTGTAGTTTGAGTGTTTCCACCAAACTTGCCTTTAAACTGCTTTAACGAAACAAAAATTACTGTAGACCTAAACGGGATTTTATCAAAACCAGCGATTGGGGAAAGCACTTTAGTTATTAATGGTAAGTTTAAGGTTGTTATCGTATGTCGACCAGCACCAAAGATGTCATAAACTTTTCCGTCTCTATAAAAGACAGCAACTTCAAACTCATGAACTATAAGTTGACTACCCCACTCTATTTCCTCAGAAGGGTACTTCCAGACGATATCTTCAGAACTTGGGTTTATCCATTCGATAACTTTTGGCATGTCTACTCACCCTTTGAAACATCAAATACATGATTTCTAGCGTCTACTGCATTACTTAAAGCCCTGATTTTTCCCTTTAATTCAGCCAGCAATGAAGCGTTTTCTCTAACTTTTTGTGCTAGGGAGACTATTTCTTCACAACTAGAAACAAGTTCAGCATCTAACCTTTTAAGCTGTTCAAGCTCTTTTTCAGTTATCTTTATCCTATCAAAGTAACCAGAGTAGCCCATGGTAGAAACTCTTATCTTCGTACCTAAAGAACTTAGATCTTTAGCAGTGGCATTCAGCTCAGAAACATTGATTGGAATCTTCCCATCTAGGGAGTCAGACAAATATGACCTAATGGTTTCTTCGGCTTCTTTTATTTTATTAAACAAGTAGTTTCTTATTAGTTTGTCATCTTCTCTTATAAGTTCTTTTTGTTTATAGCCTCTAAAGCCTGGAATTATTAGCTCAAGTTTCTCCAAGGTCTTTAACTCTTTTGACATTTTGAGTTTTATAATTATACAACCTTTATAAAGCTTTTTGTTTCCTAATTTTGCCAATAGAAAGCTGTGCTCTATAAGCAAAAAAGTCAGCATGCTCATAAAAGTTAAAGCAGTAAGAGTAAGAAGCTAATAAAGTTGATTGCCGAACCAAAAACGAATGGTACCCAATGGCCATAGTTCCAAAGGGCTCCAGATATGAAAGGACCAAGAGAGCCAGCAAGCATAGTGAAAGAGTCAAGCACTCCAACTGCAGTTGCAAAATTCTCTTCTGAAACATCCTGCATTATTAGTCTTCTTGCTGGCATATCCATTGCACCTACAACACCTTGAAGTATCATAACTATAACAGCCAAGAAAAAAGAATTTATGAACGGATAGACCCACCAAATTAAGGAAGAAAGAAAGACGTGTGATAGAAGAATAATTTTCCCACCAACCCTGTCAGAAAGTCTTCCAAAGGGTATTTGAAATATTGCATTTCCAATGCTCCATATTGCAAGTAGGAGTCCAATTGTTGCATCGTCAAAATTTTGGTCTAGACGGGCAACCAACGGAATGAAGGTGTACGAAGTTAAAAATCCTATAGTATGAAACGACAAAGCTATCGAGAGCTTCCTCACCGAAGAATTCTTTATGAAGAAGTCTAACCCTTTTTTAAAGTCGTCTAAAGTGAAGAGAATGAAATTGTTTTTTGCAGAACTGTTAGATTTACGAACAACGTAAGTTACTATGACCAATGAAAAAAAGGAAAGAGCACCACCAGCTATAAACAATGATTTATAACCAAAGCTTTGTGCCATGATTCCGGAAAGGGTTTGGCCGATAACCTGAGAAGTCATGGTAAACGCATAGTACCAACCAAATGCTAACGCAACCTTTCCTTTTGAAGAAGCTTTCGACACATACGAGGAAACAGATGGTCCATAGATAGCTGTTCCTATCCACAACAGGACAACAAGTATAGAAAAAAGAATAGGGTTTGAAACTAAGTACATAAGAAAAAGGGAGACGCTGCATAAAGAAAAGCTCCAAACAATAGGTAATCTATAACCAAGCTTGTCAGCTATAACACCACTTGGAAGAGTTAGCAGAGCAAATGCAAGCCTAGCTATAGTAACGACCAATCCAACCATGAAAGCATCAAGCCCCAGTTGACTAAGATAAAGAACTAACAAAGAAGTAGATAAATTAAAACCCAGAACAAGTAAACTAACTGAAAAACTTACTAAGACTAGATTTCTAGTTAGACCTAGGTCCCTAAGATTCAAGCTCGGAAGAACCAAAGGTCTTTTCTTAGTATAAAAATATTGTGTTACAAGCTCAAACCTTTTATCACAAATTTCTTAAAACAAAAGGAAGAATTGTGAAGGAGTAATTGAAGAAAACTATATTTGTTATTGCTATAAGAAGCAAATCTATCTACAGTGTTACTATAAGTTGACTTGAAACTTAGATGTGAAGAGTTAAAGACTTATAAAGTTGTTAAGCTAACAAAATAGTATAATGCAGGAATTAGCAATTCATGGTGGAAAGAAAACTAGAACGAAGCCATTTCCAAATAAAAGAGACATAGGAATAGAAGAGCTAAAGGAAGTAGCAGAAGTTATATGGTCTGGTCAACTTAATAGAGTAGGGGGAACGAAAGTTTTGAATTTTGAAAAAGAATTTGCGAAACTATATGGTGTTGAATATGCTGTGGCTTCTACTTCCGGAACTGCTTCGATTCATGTAGCACTTGGAGCATTAAATCTTGACCCTGGTTCTGAGGTAATAACTGGGCCAATAAGCGATATGGGTTCAATAATACCAATCCTGTATCAGGGCCTGATTCCTATTTTTGCCGATGTTGATCCTAAAACCTATGCTTTAGATCCTGAAGATGTTGAAAGAAAGATAAGTGAAAAAACAAAAGCAATCATGGCAATTCATTTGTTTGGTCTTGCAGATAAGTTGGAAGAGTTGAAAAAGATTGCAAGGGAATACAACTTATACCTCATTGAAGATACGTCGCAGGCTCACCTGGCAGAGTATAAAGGTAAGCTTGCAGGTACGATTGGAGATATTGGGTGCTTTAGTTTGCAACAGTCGAAGCAAATGACAACAGGCGATGGAGGTATGACCATATTTAAGGATAAAGAACTTTATGAGAGGGGTTCGTTGTTTGCAGATAAGGCTTGGCCAAGGAGCGGAAAGTTAGCCGACAGAGGATACCTTTTTCTAGCAATGAACTACAGAATGACAGAACTTCAAGGAGCAGTAGGACTAGCTCAAGTAAAGAAGATTAGAAACGTAGTTGAGAGAAGAAGAAAAATGGGAGAAAAACTAGTGAAGATGATAGAGGAAGAGGTTGAGGGAGTAATACCTCCTTATATACCAAGTTATTGCAAACATTCTTTTTGGCTTTTTCCGATAACGTTGGATGAAGAAAAAATAAAGATAGCTCCAGAAATTTTCAACGAAGCACTAAATGCAGAAGGCATACCTTCTAGCTTTGGGTACATAAAGAAGCCACTTTATCTTTATCCCGTGTTAAAGGAAAAAATTACGTTTGGAAAGTCTCATTACCCATTTGATTTACCGGAAGCAAGAAAAGTAGAATATAAAGAAGGTGATTGCCCAAATGCAGAGAAATTGTTGAAAAAAGTTATCACAATACCAATAAATGAGTTTTATGAAGATGAAGACATTGAAGACATAATTAAAGCTTTAAAGAAAGTTTCAAACTACTACACCAAAAAATGAGTTGAAGTTAGAAGCTCTTACTGCAGAAGATAACTTAGTCTTTGAAGCTTTCCCTTATCAATTCAATCGATTTCCTTACTCCTAAAAATGGATCTTCTCTTCCTTCAAATTCTATAGATATGTATCCTTTGTAGTTTACTTCTCTTAATATTTCGTAAATTTTTCTATAGTCTATGTCTAAAGTATACCAAACGCCCCCTCCAAAGTAAGTCTTTGCATGAACTAAGACTGAATACTTTGCGATTTTCCTTAAGCTTTCGTACGTATCTTCTATGAAGTTACCAGTATCCATAAGAGCTCTCAAGTACTTTGAATTTAATGAACTTATTATTTTTACTAGATTTTCTGGACTTCTGGTTAGTCCCCAGTGATTTTCAAGAGCTAAAACAATTCCATATTCTTCAGCAACCTTTAACAGCTCTTCGATAGAACTTACAACCCAATCAAACGCATCTTTCTCTGAATAACCTTCTATTGGTGGCTCAATGCCCTTGTTTTTCATGAACTCATCAAAGCTTTTTATCGTCATCCATCTACCAGAATTTATTCTTATAGCTGGAGCTCCCAAGTGATATGCCAGCTCTAAGGACTTTTTTGTTTTTTCGATTTCTTTCTCTCTAACCTCTTTGCTTGGAGAAACAAAGTTTTGATGGGTAGCGACACAGTAAATATCTAAGCCAAGTTCCAATGCTTTTGTTTTTATTGAGTTCAGGTAGTCTGTATCCCTTGATTCAAGTTGAACCTCAAGTATCTCGACACCACTTAACTCAAGTTTATGAGCTTGTTCCATAACGTACTCAATTGGAGTTTTAACTTCAGAAAAATGCCAAAACGAATACGTTGAAGTTCCAATCCTTAAGTTCATTTTAAAACAGTTGAAGCTAAAGCTATATTTAAGGTTTTTGAGATGTACGCTATGTCGTTGGAGGAAAAACTTATTAATGTACAAATTCTAAAAATTAGAAGAAAAAATGACAAAGTTTCCTAAGGGATTCATGTGGGGAATTTCGATGGCAGCATTTCAGTATGAAATGGGGTATTCAAAGGAAGCTGTAGATCCAAACAGCGACTGGTACCTATGGCTACATAATGAAGAGAACAAAAAAAGAGGAATAGTTAGTGGAGATATTCCAGAAATGGGACCAGGATACTGGGACCTCTACAAAGCAGACCACGACTGGGCTGAGTGGCTAGGTCTAAATGCTTGGAGGATGAATCCAGAGTGGAGCAGAATATTTCCTAAATCAACAGAAGAGGTTAAAGTTAATGTGGAATCCAAAGAAGGAGATATTATCGATGTAGAAATTACAGAGAAAGACCTTAAGAAACTTGATGCTATAGCAAATCAAAAGGCAGTAAAGAAATACAAGGAAATTTTTAAAGACATAAACAAAAGGGGAATAAAACTAATAATAAACTTGTATCACTGGCCGTTGCCAATATGGATCCACGACCCAATAAGGGTTAGGGATTCAAACTTAAAAGAAGGCCCAAAAGGATGGTTAGAAGAAAGAGCAGTAGTAGAATTCGCTAAGTTTGCAGCTTATGTTGCATGGAAGTATGAAGACTATGCTTACATGTGGAGTACAATGAATGAACCAAACGTAACTTGGAGCATCGGATACCTTGGGGGTAATTTTCCACCTGGCATTAATTCAATAGAAGCTGCAACAAAAGCAGCCTACAACATTGCTCAAGCCCATGCTAGAGCTTATGACCAAATAAAAAGAGTAATCGGTAAAAAAGCAAAGGTTGGGGTAATATATGCAACAACACCTTCTGAACCATTAACCAATTCTGAAAAAGACATTGAAGCAGCAAAAATTTCAGATGAAGTTTCAACAAAGTGGTTCTTTAATGCAATAATAGATGGAGTAATTTCAAAGAATTTTGTTGGAGAAAAGATTAAGAGAGAAGACATGAAAGGAAAGGTAGATTGGATAGGAGTGAACTACTACTCTAGAAGCGTCGTTAGATCAAAACAGGAACCTCCAGGCTTTGAAGGTGTTGGTGGCTATGGTTTTAGTTGTGGCAACATGGAAAGGTCTAACGCAGGTTTACCAGTTTCAGAATTTGGTTGGGAAATTTATCCAGAAGGAATAAGAAAGGCTTTAAACCTGTATAAAGAGTACGAAAAACCACTTATGATAACTGAGAATGGAGTGGCAGATAAAAAGGATAGGCATAGAACATGGTATATTGTTTCCCATCTTTATCAAGTAGGTAAGGCCATAGAAGAAGATGGATTAAAAGTTATAGGATACTTACACTGGAGTTTAATAGATAACTTGGAATGGGCTTCAGGGTTTAGCAAGAGGTTTGGGTTAATATACGTTGATATGAGTACTAAGAGAAGAGTTCCAAGACCTAGCGCATACTTGTACAGGGACATCGTTACCTCGAATGAGATACCAGAGTACCTTCTGGAGTATAGCAAGTTTCCAAACTTTATTACTTAACATAGAAAAGTAACAAACAACAAATTAAAGCTTTTTATTAGTTAAGTGTGTTAATTTGGGTTATGGGTACTTAGGAATAAGAATTTAGATTAGATGTCTAAGTAAAGGTAAAATTCATAGGGGTGCGGGAGCGATGAGACTTGCTTATATTGAGACATTTCAAGTTCAACTAGAGCATCGATTAGGTCGTCAGTAAATATTGGTTTTAAGAAATCTGAGTCACTTTTTAATGCTTCAACAGCTTCCTTTAGACTTGTTGGAAGCTCTTTTATTCCAAGCTGTTTCTTTCTTTCTGGAGTTATAGAGTAAATGTTTTCATCTACTGGGTCTCCTGGGTCAATCTTCTTCTTTATGCCATCTAGCCCTGCAGCTACTATGCTTGCAAAGCAAAGGTAAGGATTGCATGAAGGGTCGGGAGTTCTGAATTCAACTCTTTTCTTGCTAGCATTCTTTTCTCCTTTTTCGTAAACTGGAATTCTAACATTTGCAGACCTATTACTCTTGCTCCAAGCTATGTAAATTGGAGCCTCATAACCAGCTACAAGCCTTCTGTAAGAGTTAGTGGTTGGAGCAACTATTGCCGAAAGTGCACGACTGTGCTCAAGCAAGCCACCAACAAAGTACCTTCCAAGCTGACTAAGCTCAGCATATTCATCTGAAGCATCAAAGAAAAGGTTTGAAAGTTGAACTGTTTCCAAAGATGGAGTTGGATCTGATAAATCTTTTCCCCACAAACTAACATGTACATGCATGCCGCTACCATTATCACCATAAATTGGCTTTGGTAAGAAAGTTGCAACTTGATTTCTTCTGTACGCTACGTTCTTCGCAACATACTTTAAAGTTACAACGTTATCAGCCATCTTAG
Source organism: Nitrososphaera sp. (assembly GCA_039793485.1). Classification (GTDB taxonomy): domain Archaea; phylum Thermoproteota; class EX4484-205; order EX4484-205; family JAAOZO01; genus JAAOZO01. The sequence goes on from JBAMLO010000035.1 coordinate 22,018, forward strand.
TTAAAGTATCGCGCACCATATCAACTTCGCATTGCCCTGCAGTAGCTACTTCGTGATGGTGAGCCTCGCAAGGTATGCTAAAGTAGTTCTCCAAAGTGATAACGACTTCGTTTCTGTAATCCATTAATGTATCCTGAGGAGGCACTGGGAAGTAACCTTCCTTGAACCTAATTAAGTAGCCACCATCTTCTCTCGACCATGGCGCCTCCTTCGAAGTTATTGAATAGGATTGCCCTTTGAATGGAGAAAGAACATCCAAAGATACCTTGTCAAATACAAAGAATTCAACCTCTGGACCCCAATACGAGGTATCAAAGCCTAAACTTCTTACGTAGTCTTCTGCCCTTTGAGCTACGTATCTAGGATCTCTTGAAAAATTTCCTTTTCCAAAACCCATATCAACGTTACATATTAAACGAGCAACTTTGTAGTTGCCATCGTACCATGGAACAATGGAGAAAGTGCCTAAGTCAGGCACTAAAACCATATCGGACTCATGAATTTCTGTAAAGCCTCTTATTGAAGAACCATCAAGCTTTGGAATGCCTTCTACTAAGCTTTCTTGCGACAAGTTGGAGGTTGAGATTGTAACATGCTGAAGCCTTCCAGGAAGGTCCGTAAATTGAAGGTCCAAGAACCTAACGTTCTCTTTTTTTATTTTTTCAAGGACTTTTGCGCTTAGCTCTTCGTCCTGTAGCATGCCAACAAACAAATATACCCATATTTAAATCTTTTGCTCATAAGTACCGTAAATTTGAAATTATTTGTACAATTGTGCATAAAAAGCAATTTTTTCTTTACAATTTTCATAAAGCAATGTTCATGCTCTCCTTTATTGGCGTTAAAACCACGTGAGTATTTGTCCTTACTACGTTTGGTAGAGAAAGTAAAGACTTAGTGAACTTACTTAATTCTTCTGTTGACTTAAACTTACTTATGACTACGACGTCGTTTTCTCCAGTTATGTCGTAAACGATAAAAGTGTTCGGTATGCTTGCTATTTGACTCTCGACTTCAAGCAACTTCCCTCCAGAAACTGTTATTTCAGTAACTGCGGTCACGGAATAACCCAGCTTCCTGTAGTCTACCTCAATTGTATAGCTTTTTATAACACCCATTTTCTCAAGTTTCTTTGTCCTTGCTAACACTGTACCAGCAGAAACCTTAAGTTTCTCTGCTACTTTTCTAAATGAAACTCTTGAATCTCTCATATACTCTCTTAGTATTTGAATGTCAAGGTCATCTACTTTTTCTTCGCTCACAATTTTTTATTCCTTAATTGGACTTAAAAAGCTTTATTTCCGAATAAAACTTAAGGCTTTTTGTAAATCATTTAATGCTACGAAAGTAGTAGACTGAAGGTACCTTTCTTTGCCCATAAAATCTATTCTTTTGGCCCATATCGAGACTCGAAATCCTCCATAAGCTTTTGCAAAATAAAGAATTTTAGCTTTCAAGATTCAACCTTCTCAGTTATTTGAGTCAAAATATGTATACAGTTTCAGAATTACTTTATAGATTTTAAAAGTAAGCTAAGGAACAAAAACGGTTAGTTATGTTAAGGCTCTGCCTCTAATTGTTTTTGCTATACTCATTAATTCTTCTGGGCCAAGCTCCTCATAAGAGCCTGGGACCTTTGGAGGTTTTTTAGTTGCGCTTATGAGCCCAGCTCTCGGAATTCCAAGGGAATGAATTAGTTCTATAGATTTTTTAGCTTCGTTCTCATCAATTTCTTCTATCTTTACTTCGTATCCTATTATTGGCGTTTTACCTTCCGAATCTAGGATTACTATGTCGATATCTCCTTTTCCGTCTGGCAATATGGTATAACTTCTTTGTCCTCCTAGGTACTCAGCGAGCATTTCTCCCAAACTAAACTGAAACTCCCTGCTAAGAACACTTAAAACTAAGTTTTGATCAACTTTTCTATAAGCTGCTTCAGTGATGCTTAGTTTTTGATCAAGATAGTAAACTATTGACAGCAAGGGAGACCTATGCTTAAAGTAATGTCTTGAGCCTCTAGTCTTCCATAATGTAATTTTTTCTAAAATTCCCATTCCGGCCAATCTTTCAAGTAGTCCAGTTACAGTAGGGAGACCTCCTGAAATTAAGTTGTTAGAAGTTAGAATTCCTGAAATTTCTGTTGACTTCCATAAACCTTCTCCAACAAGCCTAATAACAGCATCGTAAACTCTAGTTAGTGCTCTTTCTTCCTCTTCGAAAACCTCTCCAATTAGCCCTGAAGCGGATATGAGAAAGTAGTAAGCCTTATCGCGAATCTCAGAAACCACATCTCTATCAAGAGAAACCATTGGAATTACCCAAGGATCACGAATTATTAATCCCCAAAGCAAAGCATCCTTTAAAGAAGAGCAGATATCTCTAAGAGAAAGAATGGCGTCGGAATAGCTTATTAAGTCCATCTTAAATGGAGTAAGCAAACCAAGCAGTGGACTTTTCTTTTCAAAAACTCTTTTTAAAATTCCAAAGCTTGAGCCACTTACAATCAGCTTTCCATTTGGATGCTGCAAAGCTATAGCTTCCCAGTAGCTATCTGGAAGTCTTTGAAACTCGTCTAGTATGACAACTTCTTTTGATTTTAGCAGTTTACCAATAAGCCCAATTGCTTCTTCGAGACCAATATAAGAAAGTTCATTCTTGTTTTTAACCACAACTCCACCAGATCTCGTTATTACGAAATAGCGAGATTGAGTAAATACTCTTCTTAGCAAAAATGTTTTCCCAGTTTTTCGTCTTCCATAAACTAGTATCCAGCCTTTCATACGCTTTATAGCTTCTTCTTCTCTTCTACTTACCACAATCCCTTCGCCTGCTTTATTTGTATTCTTTATGGAATATTCCACAAAGAATATTCTCATAAGTTTTTCTAATTTTATAGTTTACGGATGCCATTCTTTAAGCTTCTAAATGAAACTTAGCTAATTCTCGTTGACCTTGTTTACTATTTGCTGAATTGGCCCCAATAAGCATATTTTCTTAAAAAGATGAAACCTAAGCTCATAGCCCAAACTTTCTAAACACATAGTACTTTGGAAAATCAATGAGAAGTGTAAAGAACATTGAGTATCCTAAAATGACCAATACTTCATATACTGTTAATGGATAAATGAAAATGCCAAAAACTCCTAGTATCATGAACCCAATTATAGTTGCTATACTCGTAATAAGCAATTCTCTTCCTGGGCGTGAAGACCAAAAGTGCCTTCGCTCCCTTATGATTAATACTCTAAATTGGCTGTTAAACACGAGGTTTAGTAACACTAGGCTACGAAGATGTTCCCAGTTTAAATGAAAATACTGAACTCCTGTAAATATTACAAGCATACCTTCTACAACTAAAAATGCAGCGGGGACTAGTGATGCTAATGTAATGTTTTTTACGTTCCACTTGTTAGGACTTTTTGTATGCTCAACGTTATCCGTTGCTAACGACATTGTTACGAAGTCATTTGCAAACACAAGTAAAGACATGCCAAGAAGAGAAAGCACAAGGTCATGCAACCAGAAAAAGCTCAGAGTTAGTACAGAAATAAACTCTATGACTTTTGTAACCTTATTGATTACCCACGAGAGCGCTCGCTGATATGTTTGTCGACTTACTTTAATTAGATCAACTATTACACCCATTCCTGGTTCAGTTAAGACTACACTTGCAGATGCCTTAGCTACGTCAGTCGAGTTACTTACAGCTATACCCATTTCAGCTTGCTTCAACGCAGGAGCATCATTAACACCATCTCCAGTCATTCCAACCATATGACCCTTAGATTGTAAAAGTTTAACTATCTTGTATTTGTCTTCAGGATATATCTCAGCAAATCCATCAGCTTCTTCAACAATTTTTTCTTGTTCTGCTTCACTTAAACCTTCAAGATCTGGTAGTCTTATGATTTTATCACCAATTCCCACTTGACGTGCTATTTCTTTGGCTATGGCAATGTTGTCGCCAGTTAACATAATCGGCTTTACCTCAAGCTTCCTTATCTCTTCTATCATACTTTTTGAATCAGGTCTGGGGGGATCAGCTAACGACAATAAGCCTACAAGTTTAAGGTCCTCGTTATTGTTTCCTTCAGATTTAGCAACGGCTATTGTTCTGTAGCCTTTTCGTGAAAACTCTTCTATCATTTTATTTGCTGAGTCTATAGTTTCTTTATCTATATTTTTGCACAACGACATGATAACTTGAGGTGCTCCTTTAACTACCTTAAACTGATCTTCGCTTGCTTTAACAATGGCTTCTGTCCTCTTTGTAGAAGGATCAAAAGGCTTATAAGAGATTTGTTTATACTTGCTGAGGTCAACTTTGAGATCTTTAGCATAAGTAATTACTGCAAGGTCAATTAAGTCTAGACTTTCTTCTCTTGATGCTAGAGCAGCTAGAGCTACAACCTCTTCTTTTTTGTAACCGTAGAAAGGCGTAACATCAACAACAGATAACTTATTTTGAGTTATCGTGCCCGTTTTATCAAGGCAAAGAACATCAATTGAAGCTGCATCTTCGATTGAATCAAGCCTCGTTACAAGAGCTCCTTTTTTAGCGAGCTCTACAGCTCCAACAGCTTGAATTATAGTTAATACTGCAGGAAGTGCTACTGGAACCGCACCCATAAGAAAAGTTACAACAAATGTTAAAACTGTTAACAAATCTACATTAATAAGCAAAGCATAGGAAGAAACTAAAAGCGATGCCGCAATACCAAAGTACATCATGTACTTAATTATAGCCATCATTATTTCTTCTTGATGTGACTTAGGCTTAGCTATTTTAACTAGCTCGGTTGTTTTACCAAAGTACGTGTTCGCACCAGTATTAACAACAACGCATATTGCTTCACCACGTCTCACTATTGAACCAGAGTAAACAATATCGGACTCATGAACATCAACAGGAAGAGACTCTCCAGTTAATGCAGATTGGTCAACAGAAAGTTCTCCATTTATAATCTTGGCATCTGCAGGTACTATATCTCCAAGTCTAACAGAGATGACATCACCAGGCACTACTTCTCTAGCCTCTTTTATTGTCCAATTTCCGTCCCTTAGAACCTTTGCCTTTATGGCTAGCTTTTTCTTTAAAAGCTCAACTGCCTTTTGTGAGCCACGAGCATGCCAGTGTCCTATGACCGCGTTAACTGTTAGCAACACGAAGATTATAATCCCCTCTATATAGTGTCCCAATAAGAGTGAAAGTACCGCAGCTAGTTCGAGCAACCATGGCATAGGCCCCCAAAAACGAAGTAAAAAATCAAGGATAGGGTTTCTCTTTTTCTCTACTACTTCATTATATCCAAACACCTCAAGACGTCTTTTTGCTTCAGATTCAGAAATGCCTTTTTCAGTAGTATCTAATAGTTTCATAGTTTCTTCGATTGAAAGATTTTTGAACTCAGATGTGCTTTTTGATTTCAGCTGACGTCACCTCCATGAAACTACTTGACATTTGACTTTTAGCATCCCGTTCTCTTTCGCTTTATAAAGTTTGTGATTAGAGCCAAGCAGAGAATCAATGAAATGTTGAGCGATGACTTTTTAAAATTTAAGACACAAAATAAAAAGAAAAAGAATTCTTTTATGCAGGAAATACTAAGTTAACGAGGCATTCTGAGTTTTTTGTAGTTTAAAGTTAGGTTTTCTCATTACTATTTGTTCACTACTTTAACCGTAATTTCAATGATTTTCTCAACTTTCCATTGAAGGGTGTCGACTATTACGATAGCTCGAACACCTCTTGAGTTAAGAAACAAACGAACTTTTGTAACCTGTCCAAGTACCTTCCCATTAGCATCTACTGAGATACTTGTGAAGAACTGAACAAAAGTAACATTGAATCCATTCGGAAAGAGAGCTCTAACGTCATTATCTTCCTCTACAACTTTGAGTATCTTGTTCTTAAAATCTGAACTCACACTTCTGTTGTTTAATACAAAATTCGAATGTTTAATCGCCAAGGGGCCTTTTGACCTTGCAAAATTAAAGTAGGATATTTGGTTTGAAGGATTACTAAAAACTATAAGCAACATTGATCCTGTTACTACAGCAGATAGTAAAATTATTGAAAAAGTTATCAGAAGAGCTTTCTTCTCCATACTACGTCACCTGAACTTTCGAATTTGAATGTTCTTATATAAGGTTTGTGAACGAATCGTCTATCCTTTAAATTATCTTTAGTTTGCAAAACTTAGAAATTTTTCAGTAAATCTTTAACTTAAGCTAAAAAGAAAAGGTTCTTTTCCAGTCTAAGTTATTGAGTTTCTCAATGAACTTAGCTATTAACTTTGATGCATTCTCAATGTCGCTAAGAGAGACTACTTCAACCGGAGAATGCATGTATCTCAATGGAATCGAGATTAAACCCGTAATAACGCCTCCTCTGCTCACCTGTATTGCGGCCGCATCGGTTCCGCTCAAGTTTGGAAGAGCTTCTAGTTGATAAGGAATGTTAAACTCTTTTGAGATTTCTTCTAGCATTGTCCACATCTTTGGATGAAAGTTTGGCCCAATCCCTATAACAGGCCCTTTTCCTAAGTCTACTCCAGATATTAGATTTGGGTCTACTCCTGGAGAAACAGCATGAGTTACGTCTACAGCAATGGCAATGTCAGGCTTTACATTATAAGAAGAAGTGATGGCACCTCTTAAACCAACTTCTTCCTGGACAGTTGCTACAGTATAGAGTTCTCCATTTATTCCATTACTTAGTGCAATGTATGTAGCGTAAAGTATTGCTACAACACCAGCTTTGTCGTCCAGTCCAACACCTGATACTTTGCCATTAGCTAGTTCTGATAAGTAAGGAGTCGTGGTTCCAACAGTTCCCGGTCTTATACCTAAATTTAGAACATCCTCCTTAGAATTCGCTCCAATATCTATGTACATGTCTTCTATTTTTACTGCTTTTTCTCTTTCTTCAGGTTTAGTGAGATGAACTGCTTTTGCTCCTATTACGCCATTAATTTTTCCCTTTTCAGTGTACAACGTTACCTTTTGTCCGTAGATGACTCTTGGATCAAACGACCTTGATGAAAAGTAGACGAACCCTTTCTCATCAACGTTTGTGACCATTAATCCAATTTGATCCATGTGCGCAGCTAACATTAACTTGTACTTTTCTCCACCTCTTTTAATTCCATAAAGATTACCCATGACATCAGACTCTACGCTCATTCCCATACTAGTAAGAATTGAGGAAATCTTTTCCCTTGTTTCAGTTTCAAAACCAGATATGCTTGGAGAAAGAACAAGCTCTTCAATTAATTCTCTTATGTTAAAGCTTTGCGATTTCATTTGCCACTTAATGACTAGAATGTTGTATTAAAGCTTTTAAAAAATTCAAAAAGAAAGCTTAGAGTTTAGCCTTGAGACGAATCGTCGAAAGTTTATTAGTTACTTTAGACAAAGCAAATGCAACATAACGAAGTACTAAATTATTTTTAGAGAATTCAATTATGCGTTCATCGAAGAAAAATTTACTTTAAGCTAATGAGAAAAAAGTTTAACGAATAAAGAAGCTCTGAGTTAAGCCATAGAAGATGCGGAACAACCAAAGAAATTACAAAGAACCTTTTCTAAGTAAGCTAGCAAAGAAACAGAGCTTTTAAAACTTGACTTTAGGTTTAAGAATGGGTTAGCAAAATACTCAAGTTCTATTGAAATTGTGGGCTCATTAAGCTGTAGCTCAGGAGCACCGTATAATCCTGGACCTTCTCTTGAGTTGTGAATATAGCTAACTTCAAGCCTTTGTACGTCAATTGCCTTAATTTTTTTAAGTAGTTCACCATCTGTGTTTAATAGCTCTTCTAAACTTTCGAGCTCAGCAACGTTTGCTATAAACTTCATTTTTTTACCGGACAAAAAGGAGCTTTTAAGCTCAAGAGACATGAGGCTACCAAAGCTAAAGTTAAGTTCTTTTTCTAATGCTAGAAGTCTTACGAGAAGTACAGAAACTTTGAAAGGAGAATCTCTTATGTTTCTTAAAGTTAAAAAGACGTTATTAGGCATTAATTTTGGTTTAAGCTTTAAGAAATAATATTGGCCATTAATGTCAACTTCATCTATTAGCTCTTTTAGTTGTGCTAGTTCTTTAGGAAAGCCCATCTACGAAGCTAAGAATAGAGGACTTACTATTTAAAAGTTATTTCTAAACAGATTTTTGCGCACTGTAGCTGAACTTCAATTACAATATTTTCGATAACCAGAAAGAATTAAAACATCCTTAGGTATCCTGTAAGAAATGAGTTTTAGTGTGGTTTGCAGTAGATGCAACAACTACAGGCAAATGGCAACAGAATGGAAGTGTAGTTGTGGTGCTCCTTTCAAAGTCATACTTCAAGAGAAGTTTAAAAAGGAAAGAATATTTAGAAACAACAGATCGTTATGGCGGTACTTTCGCTTTTTTCCGTATGTTAGAAAAGAAAAAATTGTCAGTCTAGGAGAAGGATGGACGCCTCTAGTAAGAGTAAAAGAGAACTTATGGTTTAAGCTTGACTACCTTATGCCAACCGGGTCATTTAAAGATAGAGGATCTTCTGTTTTAATCTCAGGGTTACTTTCTGAAATCCCAGGAATAGGTGGTATTTCCGAAGATTCTTCGGGCAATGCTGGAGCATCAATTTCAGCTTATTGTGCGAGAGCCGGAATAAAATCAAAGATTTACGTACCAGAAAAAGCTTCAGGGCAAAAAATGTTACAAACGTTAAGTTATGGTGCTCAAGTCTTTAAAGTTAAGGGTTCTAGAGAAGAGGTTTCAAAAAAGGCTCAAGAAGTAAATGAAGGCTATATTTACGCTGGCCACGCATGGCACCCATACTTTAGAGATGGAATTAGAACATTAGCTTACGAAATAGCAGAGCAAACAAGATGGAGAAACTTCGACTATGTTTATCTTCCAGTTTCATCTGGAACTCTTTTGCTTGGATTTATGGATGGAGTAAAGCATATGTACGACTCAGACATAATAGATTCGATTCCAAAGGTTATTGCGTCGCAAACTACTCAAGTTTCTCCAGTCTATCACAAATTAAGAAACCTTCCGTACTCGCCACCATCAGAAGTTAAAACAGTAGCGGATGCGCTAGTAAGCACAAACCCGCCTTTGCTAGAAGAGATGATGAATGCCCTAAAAGCAATGGATGGGGATGCAGAAATTGTAAGCGAAGAAGAAATCGTAAATGCTCATAACTTACTTGCAAAAAGTGGGTTTTATGTTGAACCAAGTTCTGCTGTAGCGTATGCAGCGTACTTAAAGCACTTAAAAGAAGGAACAATCAACAAAAACAAAAGAACAGTGATTGTACTAACTGGAATAGGTCTGAAGTCACAACTTCATAGTGAAAGCTTTCTTAAGAGGTAAAAGTAACTAAAAAAAGAAAAGAAAAAAGATTGAGAAATTTAGAATTTTACTGTAACTCGTTTCCCAGTTTCTGCTGACTCAAGAATTGCGTCGAGAATTACTGCATTTCTATAGCCATCTTCAAACGTCGCACCGTATGGCTCTATTTTTTTGTCGTTAACTATTGCGTCTATAAAGTGGTAAACTTCGTTTATGAACGTGTGCTCCCACCCAATTATGTGACCAGGTGGCCAATAGTGAGAAATGTATGGATGATCTTTTTCAGTAACTAGTATTTCACTCCAGCCTAATGTTCTTGCTTCTCCATCTGCAGAATAGAATCTCAGTTCGTTCAATCTTTCTAAGTTAAACTCTATTGAACCTTTCTCTCCATTGATTTCAAAATTATTGTAGTTCTTCCTCCCTGTTGCAAACCTTGAAGCTTCAAAGGTACCTATAGCACCGTTTTCAAACTCTAAGACTGCAGCAAAAGCATCTTCAACAGTTACTTTTCCTTTCTTAGTTGGGTCTTCTGGCAAAGGTCGTTCGTTTATGAACGTTCTTGTAACTGCAGAAACTGCAGTAACTTCTCCTAAGATAAACCTAGCGAGGTCAATTATATGGCTTCCTAAGTCCCCTAGGGGTCCACTCCCAGCCTTTTCTTTAATAAGTCTCCAAACTAGAGGGAAGTTTGGGTCTACAATCCAGTCTTGAAGGTACCTTGCTCTAAAGTGGTATATTCTTCCTAGTTTTCCAGACTTAACAATTTCTCTCGCTAAAACAACTGCAGGAACGAAACGATAGTTAAAAGCAACCATCGTTTTTACAGAGCTTTTCTTTGCTGCCTCAAACATCTCCTTAGCTTCCTTGCTGTTTCTAGCCAAAGGTTTCTCACAAAGAACGTGTTTCCCTGCTTCTATTGCTGCGATTGATGGCTCGGCGTGCATATCGTTTGGGAGAGAATTATCTACGATTTCTACCTCTTTGTCTTTGATTACTTCTTTCCAATCTGTTGTATACCTCTTAAAACCAAAATTCTCAGCAGCTTCTTTCACTTTACTTTCAGTTCTTCCAAATATTGTTACTAGCTCCGGAATTGCTGGGGCAGGCCAAAAGAAGTGAGGCATGTCTTTGAAGGCATGAGAATGTGCTTTACCCATGAAGGCATAACCAAGTAACCCAACTCCAATCTTCCTAGTCGTCATCTTTACCACCATGGTTTAACCTCTGGGGGTTCAACATTAACTAAAGGCTTTAAGTATGCGATTGCTTGTTCAACACCAGACTTTCTACTAAAGCAGGGATCTTCGTGCTCCACGCTAAGAACATAGTTGTAACCAACTTCAAGTAGTGCAGTGATTACTTTCCTCCAAGGTACGTCGCCCCATCCAATTGTTCTGAATCTTACAGCCCTTGCAATTTGATTCCAAGGACCAGTTATTAGTACACCTGTTCTTGAAGCACTATGCTTCACTACTTCTACGTCTTTTGCATGAACATGATAAATCCTTTCGTTTAGTTCGTAGATGAATTGAACTGGATCCATCTGCTGCCAAACTAGGTGAGAAGGATCATAGTTAAACCCTAAGGCTTTATGGTTGTCAGCAACTTTAAGTAGTGTTTTTGCAGTATCTAAGTTGTAGTTTAGCTCTTGAGGATGAGTTTCAAAAGCAATTTTTATTCCATGGTCTTTTGCATAGTCTAAGATTGGAAGCCACTTCTCCTTAAATAAGTCGAGATAGCTTTCCCAAACTTTTTGATTTCCCGGAGGGTAGCCATACCACTTGCCCCACTCTGGAACTCCAGTAAAAGAATTAACAACAGGAACTTCTAGTGCAGCTGCTGCCTCAATCGTCTTCTTTAGCCTTTCAACACCATACTTTGATTTTTCCTCTGGAGTTCCTTTAAACCACTCATCTGTTGAAGGATCGTGAGGCCCAAGTACGAGCTGCCCTTCTAAATGGTTGCTTAATGCGGAAATCATGAGACCATATTTCTTTACTGTACTTTTGTACTCAGAAGCCCCGCCCTTTATGATTTTTTCTATGTCAATATGGTTGCTTCCTTTCCATGCTGCGATTTCAACTGCTTGATAGCCAATAGACGAAACGTATTCTAGTGTTTTTTCTAACGGTTGGTCGTTGTACAAAGCTAAGAATATGCCTACTTTCATCTTCTTTCACCGCTTATCAGTAATATTTTTTGAAAATATAAGCTTTACTAGCTCAACTACTTAACCTTAAGCTTACTTCAGGTGACACGTTAGGAACCACATACAGCAAGAACTTTACATTAAGAAAGTAAGAGATGGTTGAAAAAAGACTTACGAGCTATTCTTAGAGCAACTCACAAACTAGAAATTTGAATTGAGATTACGTTAACTGAATGTGGATTAAGCAACAAGTTGATTTTTCCATCGAAAAATCTATCTACTTTGTTATTCGTTACCTCTACTTTGTTTGGTTCATCAAAACTATTCTTATCTTCTACAGATTCTCCAGAGAAACTGGATACCTGAAAATGACCCTGAGAGAGGCCATCTAAATGGATCTCACATGACAATTTATCTTTTTCATGCCTATTCACAACGTAGACATAAGCTCTATTAGAGGAACTACTGTACGAAGCCGTTACGTCAACGTATGGAACTTCACTAAGCTTACTAGACTTATAAGTCGGAGAGTTTACTTTTACGTCCAGAACTTTATCCCCCCTATTTTGAGAAAAAAGTTTGAAAGCTAGATACTGAGGATTAACAAAAAATGCACCATCATCTCTAGTGTATATTAGTGGTAGCACATTTATTGTTTGGGCAAAGGTTGAAATAGAAACTATATCGTAAAGCCTATGCAAAGCATTCAACATCATTGCAGTATAAAGCCCATCCTTTACTGAAGTTATTTGGTGATGGAGAACTGGCTTAGCTTCAGGATACCAAACATTCCACTCATCAAACGAAATCTTTATATCTTTTCGTACTTTTCCAAGTCTTTCAGCAACTTTGATATTTCTATATATTTCTCTTAGCCAATTTTCTATTTCAATAGGCAAAGCCATATAGTCATAGTAGTTCATTGAAGAAGGGTTGTCGTATCTGTGGATAGAAAGATAGTCAAACCAGTTTCCAGCAGTTTTTACCATTTCCATGTCCCATTCAGGATTTCCACTTCCCACTGCAACTAATTCTATATTACTGTCTACTTTTTTCATTTCGTTTGAAAACTCTATAGTTCTCTTAGCAAAGTCTTTTGGATCTAATGCAAAACCTATTTGCCAAGAGCCATAAGCTTCATTTCCAATCCCCCACAGCTTTACGCCATAAGGTTCTTCGTGACCATATTTGGCACGTAAAGTAGCATAGTAAGAATTTCCTCTTCTGTTGCAGTATTCAACCCACCTTGCTGCTTCCTCTGGAGAGCCATTACCAGCATTAACAACAATAAAAGGTTCTGCACCTATCAGTTTGCACCATTGAATAAACTCATCAGTACCAAACTGGTTACTTTCCTCTACACCCCAAGCTAGATCATATCTTACTGGCCTTTTTTCTCTTGGGCCTAGTCCATCTTCAAAATGGTAGCCTGAGGAAAAGTTTCCTCCTGGCCATCTTATTACCGAAGGAGCTATAGCTTTTACAGCTTCAAGGACATCCTTTCTGTAACCATTTACATTTTGAATTTGAGAACTTTCTCCCACCCATACGCCACCATATATGCATCGCCCAAGGTGTTCTATAAATTGCCCATAGATCCTTTTATCAATTGTACCCTTTACTTTGGTAAGATTTACCTCTATCTTGACATCCATAAAACTAAGGAAAACTCTTAAGTATTTAAGCTTTATTAGCTCACTGACGTTCTGATAATTTGGTCGAAAGAATGGAGATCAACTACACCTAGAGCATTCTACTTATTTAAAAGACAACTCATCTAAAAAAATACAACCATAGGAAAATAATAAATACTCCTATATGCTCATATAATGAGAAGAAAAAATGAACAAAGTAAAAGTTGGTATTGTTGGTTGCGGGAACATAGCTGAAGCGCATTTAAAAGCTCTTTCAACTAATCCTTCTGTAGAACTAGTTGCATTTTGCGACGTAGACTTAAGTAGAGCTGAAGCAAAAGCAAAAACATATGGAGCACAAGATGCCAAAATATTTAAGAGCGCTGAAGAAATGATAAGTACGACCGCACTAGATGCGGTTTACTTTCTTCTTCCACCTTTTGCACATGGAGATGAAATCTTTGCTATAAGAAAAGGAATTCCATTTTTTGTTGAAAAGCCAATAGAATTAAAGTTGGAGAATGCAAAGAAGATTTTAAGAGAACTAAAGAAAAAGAAGATCATTAACGCTGTTGGCTATATGAATAGGTACAGAGAAGGCGTAAAACTAGCAAAGAAAGAATTTGAAAATGACGTGCCAATATTAAGTTTTGGAGGATGGATCGGTGGAACTCCAAGGAACGAGAACTGGTGGATAGTAAAAAATAAGAGCGGAGGGCAATTTCACGAACAGGTAACACATACTGTTGACTTAGTTAGGTTCTTGTGCGGTGAAGTGAGAGAAGTTCAAGCTTACAA
>JBAMLO010000036.1:0-5307 GCA_039793485.1 Nitrososphaera sp.
CAACATTATTCAATGATTATCTCCTCACCCAGCTTCAAATCTTTTCTGAGCCTCCAATACCACTTCTTACCCACCCATACTCTTTCAGCACCAAGCTCCTTTAGTTTGTTTGAAAGTCTTACGAGTACGGATTCAAAAAATCCGTTCCTATCATAGACTATAACGGCATCCTCAACCATGTCTAGGTACAAAGACGAAATTTTTCGAGCCTCTTCAGGTGTTTTTAAAATTGGCGATAATGCCACGTAGTAGCCTGAGGCATGAAGGTCTTCTAAGTCCTTGCTTAGTAAATCTTCGACTGTATCGAAAATTTTGTTTCTCTCGAACCTGGATTCAGGCAAGCCTTCGACTACTATCAATAAGTCAATGTCGCTGCTCTGCCTCGCCTCTCCTCTCGCAACACTCCCATAAACAACAAGTGAGATTAATCTATCTCCGAACACAGATAAAAGTGCTTTAAGTATTTTCGAAACAAGGCTCCTGTAAGGCTCAGCAATGTCCTGGATGTTCTTCACTTTTATCACTGCTGACACTCTGAGCTACCGTAGGGTATGCTTATAACTCTTCCCCTCAGAGCCTGACCTGTTAACTTAAGAGTTTTCTGAAGGAGCTTAAGAAGCTTTGCAGCACTTAAGTGCAAAGTTTCTTGCTTAAAGCTCATAACATTAAACATTTTTTAACATACTTTAGGTTAAATTCTATCTTAGATGTCACTTAGCGAAGTGTCAGAAAAGTTAAGGATCGAAATGTCAACCCTTGTAGATGCCTTTAGAACAAGAGCTAAGAAAATTCGTTCTTCAAAGGAGCTTTTGAACATAATCAAGCCCCTTGATAGAGAATTAGCTATAAAAACAGCCTATGAGTATTTTGGTCCCGGAGAACATTTAGCGTTAGGAATAGACGGCTCAATGCAAACCGATGAGCTACTAGAAATGTTCATATTTTATGCAAACGCTACAGCATACAAATGTTCATTCGAAACCTCTGTAAATTCAATAGAATTTAACCTTAGCAGTGTCGAGAGAGATGAAAAACTATCTATTGCCTCAGCTGTTCCACTTTGGATGGAGGACCTACCAGAAGTCACTGGTACAACGCTCATAGATACAGAATATCAACTAAACTCTGTTTCAACTAAGCTTCCTTTTGCAGTAATGACAATGGCTGAACTTAGGATTGCTTATGAAGCTGTGAACTCAGAAGAAGTAAGAATTATCTTCATGGACAGGCCTCTTTCTGGTTCTCTTCCTCCTCTCGCAAGAGATTACAGAGAAGTACTAAGAGCAAGAAACTTTTCTCTCCTTGGAACAGAGACACCAGAAGGTCTCTTGTCTTTCCTAGATATTCTTCTGGCATATAACTTAGGTTGTGGAGAAAACTACTTACCGTTAAGAGAAAGATACTTGCCATACGTTGTTATAAGAAAATTGCTTGATGGCGAAGAACATTCTATTTCAGAGATAAAGAAAGAGATCCATGCGGATGAAAAGTTAATGAAAAATGCCTTAAAACGCCTAAGAAAGTTAAACATAGAGCAAGACAAAAAACTACTAGAAAAAGGGGAGGGTGAAAATGAAGACAAGCTCAAAATTACAGACTATGCAAGAAAATACTGGAAAAGGGTAGAGTTCATCCTCAACCTAGTTATTAAGAAAGTTTTCGAAGGAAAAGAGCACCCGTTGTACTTGGGAGAGAATAAATGGCTAACTTCTAGAGACCTTAACGCTATAAATGTTCTTTTGTTATACGAGTTAAGAAGGATTTCTTCAAAGAACAAAGTACTTGTTGTAGGGATTGCAAAGGATACAGCTTCTACTGAGCTCGGGAGAACAGTTATTCCGTTTTCTATCTCAAAGGGTTTGATAAATCCAATGCAAATATCCTGGGCTATGAAGAGTGATAGAGCTCTTCTAGGAATACTAAGCACTTCTGATGATATTGACATCGCAACCCCATGGAGAACTATGGGTTATGATGCAATATTTACTACATTAGTTTTTAAAGAAGAAAACACTCCAAAGCTAGTAGCAGCTAGAAGAAGAGCGGGCATTGAAGGACTATTTGTTAGAGGATACTTCCAGCTTAGGAGTTTAAGAACTGACCAAAAAAGTAAATCTCCTGTTTTTCTTTACGATAGGTTTCAAGATGATGAGTTTGATAGAGAGTTTAGACAACATGCCCAAATAGCTGAAATGAATAAGCTATACGAAGCCAACGTGTACTTTGAGGGCCTAAGTAAAAACAAGTTAGATGAGCTTATTTTACTTATTTTAAGCAAGACAGATAATCCTCACGTAGCAGAAGCCTTTGGGCACAACCAGCTCTTATTCCTAGCTGATAAAGCCGTTAAGGCAGAAGCACGACAAGCAAGGCCTATGCTAAGAGGAATCGTTGGGTTAGAAATAGGACCATTGGCAAGGGTTGACCGAATGTTTAATATAGCTAGAAGGTTTAGGGACATAAGGGCTGAATATGAAAAAACAAGAGAGTCCGGAGGCGAAAGGTCTTGAGTCTTGAAGAAGAAAAGCTCTTTGATGATTTAAATGGAAGGTTCCAAGCAAGATTAAGGTCGCATAGAACAGCTTATTTAAAATCCCAAATAAGAGGCTCCGAAGTTACTTTTCAAAGCTCAACTGCAACATTGGAAGCTAAGTTTGACTTAGAAGTACTGGACAAACTTCATTCTCCTTCTTTTATTGGAATAGAAAGACCTACTGCAGAAAATAAGAAAGTTTACTTAATATATGAAGTAGTTGGAGTAAGAGCAATACACCTTCAAGAGCTTGGAGTTGAAATATCAATGCCTAAAGTCTTAAGAGAAGAATTTCTCCAATCAATTGAAAACGGGTGGGAAGAAGCAAAGGAAACTTGGATAGATATTGTTGCAACCCCTACTGGATACCTAGCAAAGATAGAAAATGGGATTGTAGGCTTTGAAAAGACAGAGCTTTCTCCACTAACCGGTAAGAAAGCTCACTTACTTTCTAAAGAAGCAGTAAAATCATTTGTATGTATTGAGGGAGGAACTGAAATTGGTTCATTGATTGGTTCAGACGTAACTGTTACATCGAAGATTGATTCAATGGTTAGGTATCACACTGGAGTTTTTGGATTCACTGGTACGGGAAAGTCTAACTTAACGTCAATTCTAGTAAGAAAAGCTATTGAAAGCATTGAAGACCTAAAGGTTGTAATATTTGATGTGGCAGGGGAGTATGCAGTAAACCTTCTTGACCTCCTAGAAAATGGAGTTGTTTTTACAACAGAAAGAAGGATCATTAACAAAAAAGATGACTTTGTTAGGTCTCAAATAGTTCCTGAATCTCTTGAAGAAGCAGTTGGTGGCTCAGAAAAGATAAAACACATCTTAGACCTGCTTCATGAACAAGGGAAAGTACGCTATTTATCATTAGTTGAGACACAACTCACTGAAATACAAGTAAAAACAGTTGTAGACTTTTTAAGCTCGTTAGCTCAGTCAGATAAATCTAGTTCCCTTGCTGCAAGAGTAGCTCTAAAGGAATTCACAAGTTTTGTTAGCAAGTATGGATTTGAGGAAGAAGATAGACTTGAAGATATTACCCTTAACCCAAAAGTTACTGAAGAGCTTCGTAACATCTTAAATAAATTAAAAAACAATCTTCACGGAATGTCCTCTGAAGCAAAGGCTACTGAAGTGATGCTTAACCAACTAGAAAAGCAAGAAGAAAAAGTTGAGAAGGAAATTGAGAATCCAGAATGGTTAGCTAAGTGGGTCTTCAGTGAAGAAGCTCCAAGATTAGTAATTCTTTACTTGCCCACTTTAGTTCATGCTAGACAAGTTGCAGCGAGGTTTGTAAATCGTTTGCTGGACTTGAAGAAGGAAGGAGTTTCAGACGTTAATGTACTTTTGGTGTTTGATGAGGCTCAAGAATTTGTTCCAGATAGAGCAAGAAAGGAAGATTTCACAGAGCATTCCAACATTGCAATAGAAGACCTGTTGAGGCAGGGAAGAAAATATAGGGCAGGGTGCTGGCTTAGTACGCAAAGAGTAGCTCATTTAAATGTGAACGCACTACAGCAGCTTCATACTTACTTTGCAAGTACTTTGCCTAGATACTACGATAGAATGGTTATAGCAGATGCATATTCGTTAGATTATGAAGTACTTAACAGAGTTGCAGAACTAGACACAGGAGAATGGCTTTTCGTCTCTTACAAAGCTACAAAGAGAAAGAACGTACCAGTATTCATAAAAACACCTAATAATGAGGAGTTCGTTCTTAATTACATTAGGAAGAAAGCTCTGTGAATAAACAAACATCTTTTCGGAAATGTCAACTTAAGGCCACCCACGATATTATCCGCCTCTCTGAATAGGAACCTAGGTTCCTATTACTTCCTTACTTATCTTAAGAAACTTCATTTAGTATGTAAGCATAGACCTTTAAGCCTTAAGTTGACAGTCTCGACCATATCAACCAAAGATTCAATATTTCGTAATGCTTCTGTTTTCTGTTTCTTAGCGCACTAATTTGCTAAGACTTTTTCGATTTACTGGTATGCTACTTCGCGTGGCAGTATAGCATACACGACTACGGTTTTATCAGGTGCTAGTTCGAACAGTATTCTGTATTTACCTATCCTTATTCGGTAATGGTTTTTGCTTCCCCGCAGTTTTATGACGTCAAGTCTTTTCGAAAATCCTTCGTCTCTAAGAATGTACAGCGTTTTAACAATCCTTTCACGCGTTTCTCCCTTAATCTTTTCAAGCTGTTTAAGGGCTCTTTTTCAAGAAAAACACGGTATCGTTGCAACTAGTTTGTCTCTCCTACTCGACCTCTTCTAAAGGTATGTATTCTACGTTCCCCTTCTCCTTGGCCTCTAAATACTCTTTCATCGCTTCAGCCTCATCCTTCAGCGGCTCGTCGAAACCGATCAGCCTCTCCTCCACAAGATCCTCTAGCCTCTCAATCTTGCTGCGAATAAGCCTGACCTCCTTCAAAACCTCCTCTAAAGTGCTTTCGGACATTTAGATTCTCGCCAGTAATTATCACAATAAGGTGAACATAAGGATTACTTGAAAATATTCGATTGAAATAAGAGTTTAAAATACATGATGCGACCTGAAAGGTTCAAAATAAGCTCATTTGGTTACCTGAGTTCACAGAATTCCTAGTAAGAGCAGGAATAAATTCAGTCTCAATCAATCCTGATCTGTTGTATTTACTCGCAGCTTGTTGCAAGCGTTGAGAAACCGCTTAATGAAAAATAACTTCTTAAGTCGTGGAGTTTTGAACTTGCTCAATAAGTCTTCATCTTCAGTTA
>JBAMLO010000037.1:0-35468 GCA_039793485.1 Nitrososphaera sp.
GATATCTTCTTTCTTAGCTTTATAACTTGAATAGTTTTTAATTTAATACCTAAATATTTTAGTAGAAATGAAGACCAACTGTTCAAAACTCTAGAACAGAGAAAATGTTTTAAAAATTAAAAAAAAAGATATAAACTAGTTGTTGTACAATATACTCGATGAAAGGAGGTGAAGAGAGGATGGAGGGTGAAAGGAAAAGCATTCAACATAAGATTAGACCTTTGGATGAAAAAACAAGAAGTCTCATGCTTACTTCTACGTTGCTTTTATTCGCAAGCTTAGTGTTACCTCTTTGCACAATACAGGCGAACAGTTTTAAGATAGAACCAACATTAATGAAAGTAGGACCTCTAGAAAGAGTTCTACCTAATATTCCGCCTGGCAAGTATGGCCTTCTAATAGAGCAGACTTCTGCGGATGCTGTAACAGTTGCACTGAGTCGGAAGAATCCTCCTGATGCTAATGTTGGGTGGGGCTATGGCTATGAAAGTGGTAGCTATTATTGGATAAAAGCTCGTAACGACGATTACAGGTATGTAGACGTTTACTTTTGGGTTACTTTCTGGTATTACTGAGAGATGAAAACTTAAAATCTATCTTCAAACAATGGTCAAAGACAAGAAGATGATTATTACAGTAGCGCTCAAACGCATAGCCGCTAAGAAGTCTTGGAGTCTTATTACAGTTTTACTCATAGCCTTAACTGTTACCACCTTCAATACAGTTGTTCCTTTAGTAAGCGCAACTTCCAAGTGGGTTGAGTTTTATGGCGAGAATATAGCTTCATATATACTCGTAGATTCTGGCTCTAAAACCGCATACGTCC
The DNA here is from genome assembly GCA_039793485.1 of Nitrososphaera sp. GTDB lineage: Archaea > Thermoproteota > EX4484-205 > EX4484-205 > JAAOZO01 > JAAOZO01. The sequence goes on from JBAMLO010000037.1 coordinate 827, forward strand.
CTATTGAGCTAGAGAACGTTAGTAGTTCTTTCTTTAATGAGAGCGAAATAAATAAAATAAAAAGCATAAACGGCGTTAGTAATGTTTATCGAATGATCACCTCGTATAATTATTGGTTTTTAAACTCAACAGAAGAAAACAAGGTAATTCCCTTACTACACATTCCGCATAATTTTTCATATTCAAAAACTGAAGGGATTTTTATAGTTGTTGATTTAGTTGGAATTGATTTCGATGTTCTTAAGAATTCCTCGTTACCTATTCCTTTCGCACTTGTCGAAGGTAAATATCCAAACAATAGCGAGAGCCTCATATTAGCTGATGAGTTTTTAAAATCCGTAGGTTATCAAGTTGGAAGTAACTTTACACTATATGAAAGGCAACATAACAACTCGTTTAAAATTAGTGGTTTCGTGCGTACGATACCATTAATCTCGCTTACCAAACCTTTTATTTTAATAGACTACGAGCAATTTTTCAGATTGCATGAAAAAATTTACAATATGAAATTGCAAAAATTATCTACCTATGTTTTTGTTAAGCTTTCAAGGCCAGATCCACAGTTAGCTGAACAGGTTGAAAATGAAATCTATAAAACATTTAGTTATAGGCAACGCTTATATGTTTTTTACTTTAAAGATTTACTGGCAAGAACTGCCAGTCTTGTTAATGTATCTTTGTTTGTGTATAAAGTGGCTGCGATCGTAGTAATCCTATTACTTATTGGGTCGGTCGTGACGATAAGCTTTCTTGATTTAGTTAAAAATCGAAATGAGTTTGGACTATTAATGACGATGGGCTGGAATGATAAAGAAATAACTAGCTATGCTTTTTACCATTTGTTGGTGCTAAGTTCACTAGGATTAATTATTGGTACAACTAGTACGATTCTTGCTGGAAACCTAATCGTAGAACGTATTATGTCTTCTAACTCTAACCTCTCTGTTGTTATGCTGTATTTCCCTCTAAATATTCCTGAAACTTTTTACGTCTTCGCTTCTATAGTGCTTGTTGTAGTTTCAACAATTCTTTCTTCTCTATTATTGTATCTTTACCTACGTAGACTTACACCCTCTATGCTTTTGGAAAGTGATTAGTATGTCAGTACTTACTTTAGAAAACGTAAGTAAAAAATTTGGAAAATACGAAATATTTAAGGATATTTCAGTTAAGTTAGATTTTAACCAAGTTTTAGTTGTTTTTGGCCCGAACGCTTCTGGAAAATCCACTTTGCTAAGGATAATGGGAACCCTCGATCGTCCAACAGGTGGCACAGTAACAATTAATGGTAGGTCGTTAAGTAATTTAAGCAGAAACGAGTTAGCGAGTTTACGTAGAAGCTTCATAGGCTTTTCTTTTCAAGAACCGAGATTCATCGAAACTTTGTCTCTTCTTGATAACTTACTACTTCCGCTAATCCCCGTCATTGAGCAGAATAATCTCAAAAAATTTAAGGAGAAAATAGTAAGCGTGCTTCATAATTTAAATCTTGATTCAAAGATTAACTTTAAACCTTTTCAGCTAAGTGGAGGGGAAAGAAAGAGAGCTGACCTTGCTCGTGCTTTAATTTTAGAACCTAAGTTACTTCTCGTAGACGAACCAACTACTTTTGCTGATCCTAATTCCGTAGAGCTTATAATCAAAACACTTATGGAGTACCGCAGTAAGGAAGACGCAGCGTTAGTCCTAACAACAACTCATGATGAGAGAATACTTTCAATGGCAACTAAAAAGTTAAACATACTAGAGTACAAGTGAAGGCTTTTTTAATTGAAACTGAAACTTTAAGTTTTGCACTATTTTTTATTTTTGTTGGAAGTCTAATAAGAGTGATTGCTTTTTACTACTATAGCCAGGAAAAACAGCAAAAGTACGATAAAGTCTATAAGTGCCAAAAGTAAGTCTAAAAGGGAAGTTTCTATGTTTGGAATAAAGAGGTCTATATGCTCAACTATTACCTTAAAGAAATACAGTCCAAATGCGCCTGAAACAAAAAGAAGCCTTATTTGCCTATTTCTATAGTAAGCTAGTATCGATATTAATAGAAGAATAAAAGCAAATAACCCTGAGCCTAATTTGAGTAGTTCTATTATGTCAATACCTTCAATCATCTTTTCCCGCCTCACTTTCCTTATAATCTGATAAATCTATCCACAAATCTGCGAGCCTATCTGCCCATTTTTCCCAGATCATTAAAGGGTAGTTCTTAGCAAGTTTTTCTATTTCGTCTGCAGGAACGTTTAGGTCGTACTTCGTCGTCCGTCCTTCACGATGAACACTGACTAATCCGGTGTTAATTAAGCGCTTCATGTGCCATGTTACCGTTGAAGCTGATACTTTTACAAACTTTGCAATTTCTCCTTGGCTAATGCTGTGCTTATGCAGCAACAGAAACAAAATTCTTCTTGATGTTTCGTGCGACAATGCTTCTATTATGTTCTTTTGGCTTTCGTTGAATATGTTGTTGGTATAGAAATGTTTGTAAAGACCTCTTCTTTTAGACACAACATAGCCATTTTTTTCTAAAGCATATAGATGATACTGCACGTCACCAATGGCCAAGTTTAAACTCCTCGCAATTTCTCGTAGATGCGCACCAGGATGTGCTTGTATGTAGTCGTAGACCATTTTTCTTGTTCCATGGAGTTCATTTTCTTCATCTCCAAACATTATCGTCTCCGTCCATTGCACTAAAAAAGCATCAAAAAAGAGAAAAATAAAGCTTTTGGTACAACTATCTTATTAATCTTCTGCAATGCCTCTCTCCGATGCATTACTCTCGCTTCCGGTACCTTGCTCGATAAACAATATGTTTCCGTTTCCTGCATCTACTTTCACGTCATATTTTGTTAAACTTTTAGTAATTTGTACCGAGTATACTAGATTTCCATTTTCGTTCTCTAAAGAAACACTGGCAACGGTACCCCCTGTGACATTCTTTAAAGCAAATTCTTTTGCTTGAGTTGAAGTTATCTTTGCTAACTGCATAAGTTGTTGGTCCGTGTAGTTATCTGGAACTCTTATAGAGCTAGTGTAGTTTGGGTATTGCTCATTCACGTTAGCATTTGAGCTTGTTGTTGAAGGTAATGTAGCTATTTGAGCGTGAACTATAGCAGGTATTAAAAGTAGTACTACTGCGAGAATGGGGAAGAACTTTTTCCATGTTTTCATATTTTTCACCTCCACTAAAGCCAAATTAGATATATTTATTAAGAATTGTGGTACATGCATCTAAGTTTCATTGAGGTAGTTATAAGCATTCTGGTACATCCGTCTAAATTTTACGTTTCTACTTATTCCACTAGAATCGTAAAATCAAAGTATCTGTTTAAATTTTACCTAAAACTTTAGGAGACCGTTAACTTAAAATTACGTGTGGTACTATCTTTTTTTGAAACTCTTAGAAGTTAGCTGATCTGTATAGCTTGGCTGAAACTTTTGTAGAACTAGTATAATTGAGTATTGTTCGCACCTCACATTAGCATTCTGCTTTTTATAGCATCTCTTAACTTGACCGCTTTTGGCATTGTTCCTTTATGTTTTTCAAAAAACGGTTATAAAGCTTTTTGAAGTATAGTACTCCTCAATGCAAGGCATAGACGAAGAAATTAACTTTAACGGAAGTTCGCTTGAGCTTCTTCCTTTGTCAGTTAGGAAGCTCTTAAGACAGGTTGGAATAGAAAGATTAACTGAACCTCAAGAAAAGGCTATTCCTCTTATTATGGCTGGAGAGAATGTGTTATTAATAGCTCCAACTGGTAGTGGGAAAACAGAAGCAGCACTTTTGCCAATACTAAGCAAGTTAATTGATGTTAAAAACAGAAAGGGTATTTTGTTGCTCTACATAACTCCACTTAGGGCTCTAAACAGAGACATGTTTAGAAGGATCTTTAAAATATGCTCTTCGCTTAACTTAACAGTAGACATAAGGCATGGAGACACTACTATAACTTTAAGAAGGAGACAAGCTTTAAAGCCACCAAATATTCTAATAACAACACCAGAAACTCTTCAGGCAATACTTCCTGGAAAAAGAATGCAGGAGAACCTAAAGAGTATAAAGTGTGTGATTGTTGATGAAATGCATGAAATAGCAGAAAGCAAAAGAGGTGCCCAGCTCACTGTAGCTCTAGAAAGGCTTGAAGAAGTAATTGGTCATGGCTTCCAAAGGATTGGGCTATCGGCAACAATTGGTAATCCTGAAGAAGTTGCAAAACTGCTAGCAGGCAAGGGAAGACCAGTCAAAGTTATTCAGGTGCCGGTACCAAAAAGTTACAAATATGAAGTTGTTTGGCCTCAACCAAGCAAAGAGGCCTTCGAACTTTCTTCAAAACTTTACACTTCGGCAGATGCTGCAGCCAGAATAGCAACAGTAAAGAATCTTTCCGACGCTCATACTTCTACGTTAATTTTTGTTAATAGCAGGCAAGTAGCAGAAATGCTAGCCTTAAAACTTAGTTACATTAGCTCAAACATTGGTATTCATCACGGTTCTTTGTCGAAAGAAGAAAGAGAAAGAATAGAAGAAGATTTTAAGAAAGGAAAGACTAAAGCCATAGTTTGCACGTCAACTCTTGAACTTGGAATAGACATTGGAAGTATTGACCTCGTATTGCAATATCTTTCGCCACGTCAAGTGAAGCCATTTATTCAGAGGGTTGGGCGATCTGGACATAAACTTGGACTAACGTCAAGAGGAATAATAATAACTGCTTTCACAGACGATGCTTTAGAAGCTATCGCTGTTGTAAAAAGAGCTCGAGAAGGGCTTCTTGAACTCACTCGGATTCATAGAAATGCTCTCGATGTGTTAGCTCATCAAATCGTAGGACTTACCTTAGATCATAGGAGAATCAAAGTTTCATATGCATTAAAAGTTATTTCAAGATCGTACTGTTACTCTAAGCTTAGCAAGAAGAAATTCTTTGAAGTTTTAGAGTTTCTTTCCAAGTTAGGATTAATTAAGTTACAAGGTGAAGAAATACTACTAACTGAAAAATCGAGGCCTTACTACTTTTCTAATTTGTCAATGATTCCAGACGAAAGAAGATACCCTGTAATCGACTTAACTACAAACAAAACAATAGGTACAGTGGGAGAAGAGTTCATCACTCTTAGAGCTAGAGAAGGCCTCCACTTTATCTGCAGAGGCTTAGTTTGGAACATTGAAGAAATTTCAGATGACGGCTTCGTGTACGTAACTCCAGTTGATGATCCTACTGCGGCTTTGCCTGGTTGGGATGGCGAAATACTTCCTGTACCATATGAACTAGCGAAAGAAGTAGGCAAACTTAGAAAAGAAATTTCAAGAGTGTTAAAAGAAAGGGGACAAGACTATGCTGTAAATTGGCTTTGCAATGAATTTCAAGTAGATAAATACGTTGCGACTAACGTAACAAAAGAATTGCAAGAACAAGTTGAGCTTGGTGTTCCAATTCCATCAGACGATCAGATACTTATAGAAGGATTCAGTAGATACTTAATAATTAATTGTTGCTTTGGTGAACTAGTTAATAGGGCACTTGGTTACATAATGGAGCAAAAACTTTCTGAAGATGGCTTAGTTAAGAACTGGTGGGTTGACGGCTATAGAATACTTATAGAACTTCCATTCGAGTTAACAGAATTAAACTTCGATTCCATTGTTAGTAAGCTTTTACCAGAAAGCTTAAGAGACGTAGAAAAGATTTTTAGACGTAGAATAAATGAGAGGTTCCCATTTGGATATTACATGAAGTTTGTTGCAGAAAGGTTTGGTTTAATTGAGCGGGGTCTAACTTTAAGTGAGTCAAAGTTGTTAAGTTTGTTCAGCATATGCAAAGACACACCAATTTATGATGAAACTATGAGGGAAGTACTTCAGGAAAAGATTGATTTAAAAACTGCTAAGCAAGTAATCTCAGAAATATTAAATGGAACAATTAAAGTTGAAAGATATCTCTCAAAGGAAAGACCAACTCCGATTTCATATCATATATTAAGCAAATACACAGAATTACCAGAAACAATTTCTCCTGAAGGTATTAGAGAAGATGTCGTAGAAAGATTTAAGAATGCAATATTAAGTTCCAAAGTAGAGCTGATATGCATGGAATGCGGCTTAAGACAAGGACAAACAACAGTAGTAAATATTCCTGAAAAACCGAGGTGCTCTAATTGCAATTCAACTCTTCTTGGCCTCATACCCAAGTACAGGAGCAACGTTGAAGAAATAATAAGAAAAAGACTGAGTGGGGAAAAGCTTTCTGAAGGTGAACTAAAAATACTCTCAGACATAAGGAAAACTGCTGACATAATTAACTCGTATGGTAAACGTGGAATAATTGCTCTTTCCGTTTATGGTGTAGGCCCGCAAACAGCTCTTAGAATACTTTCAAGAATGCAGTATAATGAGGATGATTTAATGAAAGATCTTCTAGAAGCAAAACTTAAGTACATTCAGACTAAGCCCTATTGGAGTTAGGTTAGCACAAAATAATTAGGCTATTCTTAAACTTATTGAAATTCCTTCTGACGTAGGAACTATTGTCGTTTTCCAATTGTCCTTTGAAGCTTTCTCTAAGAATTCTCTGATAGTTCCCCATCTGTGGTTTACGTTGTGTGCTAGAACTACACCTCCTACATGAACTCTGTCTTTAACTAAGTTAAAGAAGTCAAGATAAAGGTGCTTATCAATATCTATGAACACGAAGTTGATGTCTTCGATTTTCTTTACGTTTTTTAATGCGTCTCCCTTTATTGGAATAACTATGTCTTGAAAGTTATAACTTTCCACTAGTTCTCTAAGGTTATCAAATCTTTGTGGCTCTTCTTCAATTGCATAAATCTTTCCATCTACTCCTGAATCTTTTAGAGCCTTTATCATCCAAATGGTTGAAAATCCAACTCCTGCGCCAGCATCTATTGCATAAAGTTTTTTAAAGCTAATTGCTGTCACGTATGCTATTGAGAAGATTACATAACCATCTTCATAGTCGATATTTGGAACTCCAAGTCTTCTAGATCTTTCATACGTTTTCCTTATTACTTCATCCCAATTCATTCTTACTATTGCTTTTTTACCCTTCCACTTTATTAAATATTTCTCAATTCTCTTTCAGTAAGAAATTTTTATAAGGGCCGTTTCCCTTAAATATTAAGGTAAATGAAAGACAGCACTTTACTTCTGCTATTTCTTCTTCTAGTTTTTGTATTGGCAATAAGCTACTTTTTTTATTCAAGTCGTTTCTCAGGTAAGGAAGAACTCATAAGGTTAGAAAGTGTTACGCTTTCTAATAAAAATCCAAAAGTTTACGATGTGCTCGACATAAACATAAAAATTTCTGGAAAAATAAATGATCCATTTGACGAAAACGAAATAAACATAACTTCTGAGATTACTTTTCCAGACAAAGAAGTTGTTAGACTACCTGCATTTTACTATCAAGATTACAGTAGAAATTTAGTGAATAAGAAGGAAGTACTAACACCTGTTGGAGACCCATTTTGGAAAGTAAGATTTACTCCAATTCTAGAAGGAGATTACTTAGTAAAAGTAAGTATATACAAAAACAAAAAGCTATTAAATTTTTCATCAATTAGTTTTTCTGTTAAAGGGCGTTCTTCCAACGGTGGATTTGTCAGGATGAATAAAGATGGATATCTTCAATTAGAAAATGGCAGTAGTCTCTTCTTAATTGGGGAGAATGTATGTTGGTACTCGAACAATGGAACCTATGACTACGATAGTTGGTTTGTTAAAATGAAGGACAATGGAGAAAACTATGCAAGGATATGGCTTGCACCATGGGCCTTTGGAATAGGCTGGAAAGAAAAAATAGGCAACTACAACTTAGAAGAAGCATGGAAGCTTGACTACGTCATGAACTTAGCTAAAGAAAAAGGTATTTACGTTATGTTATGTCTCGTAAATCATGGCCAACTAATCTCTCAAGACAACTGGAGGGACAATCCTTACAACTCAAGGAATGGAGGCCCAATATCCTCTCCTGAGCAATTTTTCACTAGTGCTGAAGCTAAAGAATACTTCAAGAAGTTCCTAAGGTACTTGGTTGCAAGGTACTCTAGTTATACCAATCTCTTTGCTTGGGAACTCTTCAACGAAGTTGACTTAACTGACAACTACAACCAAAGCAACGTAGCAGAGTGGCATTCTGAAATGGCAAGTTATATTAGAAGCATTGATCCATACAAGCACTTGGTTACTACAAGTTTTTCTTCTTCGTCAGCTGGAGACCTCATCTGGAGAAGATCTAACCTTGACTTCGCTCAGCTTCACATTTACGGCCCAAAGGATCTTTCCGAAGCAATATGTAGTCAAATAAGTTCTATGAGAACAAGTTATAACTTACCAGTTTTAGTTGGAGAATTTGCTTCAGACTGGAGATGGTTTGATTCTCCTTACTACTATAAGGATAAAGAAGGCGTAGAGGTTCATGAGGGAATTTGGGCCTCAACGATGTGCGGCTCATTTGGTACTGCCATGCTTTGGTGGTGGGATAACTACATTGATCCCTTTAACCTGTACTATCATTATAAAGCCTTAAAGGATTTTCTAGATGGCATAAGCTTCTACAACTCTAATTTTTCAAAGCTTAGCTACGAATTTGTTGTTAACAAAAGTTTAAGCAATTCCATTGGAAATGTAAAGGTTTTTCCAATAGTTGGGTGGAGTAAGTCTAGATTTGATTTCTTCGAAGTAAAGCCTTGGGGAGAAATAACAAACTCAAGCGAAGTACCAACGTTTATTCAAGGTAAGTATCACGAAGATCTAAGAGTAGAACCAAAATTTAAAGCAGAATTCTTTAAGGAAGGAAAGTTCATTGTTCATGTAAACTCTGTAGCAACTGGTGGAGCGATATTAGAAATTTACTTAGATGGAAATAAAGTTCTTTCAAAAAGTTTATCAGACAAGGATGGAAAGAATGACGGCTTTGCCAACGAGTACAACGAAGACTTCTCCATAAAAGTTCCTCAAGGACTTCACGAAATAAAGGTTAGCAACTCTGGTTCTGATTGGTTTACAGTAGATTACTTCGAATTAGAAAACGTCCTACTGGTTCCTTATAACTTTAAGATCTATGGGCTTAGCAATGCTACCTTTGCAATGGGTTGGGTAAAGAGTAGAAGTTACAATTGGTTCAACGCAATAAACAACGTGACTCTTGAGGAAGTTGGAGGTGTAAAAGTTAGACTCTCCAATTTAAACGATGGAAACTACACTCTTGAGCTCTGGGACACATATAAAGGAAAAACCATAGGCATTTCTGAAGTAAGGGTAATGAATGGCAAAGTTATTATTGATATTCCAAGGTTTAAAAAAGATTTTGCTTTTAAGCTGTATTCTAAGAAATAGCTGTTCATAAAATTATATCTGCTCGATAGCTTATGGTAAATGCTTACGTAGAGTTGTAGTAATAAAGGTCATATTCGTATCCTGAAATTCTTTAAAAATCAATGCCACAGCATGGAAGAAGGTTATTTTGCGGTAGCAGTTACTTTGTAAGTTATTTAGTCCTACAACTTCCTAGGAGTAGGTGAGGTTGGTTGCGTAAAGCACCAGCTAAACGCTGGAACCTCGTGCCACATGGCATGCTTCCAGCAAAACGGGCTAGAGGGCGACCTATGAAGCCTAACCTGAAGGAAAAGTTGGAAGCTCTCAGTTTGAGCCATGAGGAGGACGTCACTAAAAACTTTACCTAAGGAGACAACTGGGATAAATTACTTATTCAAAGAATTCTAAAGGAAAACAAGCTGAGGAATTTTTTATTTTAACTGTGACTTCATTCCAGATATAAAAGCACTAAAAAGACTTCTTGACGTGTACTTATCTTTTAGAAAGTAAGCGACGAAGAAGCCGTTAAGAACCTTGGTGAAGAAATAAATAAAGTAATACTTAAAGAATACTTTGTATAATTTTTTAACTTTCTTTTGTTCGTAGTCTTCAACCATAACTACGCTTGCTCTAGCTGTAAGGTAACTTAAGATTTTTATACCGCTGAATATCTGGTAAGGCAGAGGCTTATGCTTTACTATTCTATCATCTTCATAAAAGTTGTTCGAAGAGTAAGTGTTGACCTTTAAACTCTTAAGTTGACATTCTTTGGAATTACTTCTTCAGCTTAAAAACAAAGTGGCAACAATCATCTCCCAACATTAAAAGTTTATCTCTATTTAATTCTATTTTGGGATCAAAACCTTTCACAACAAAGTAATCTCCGTCACAAATTAACTTTTTTCCAACATCTGCAGCATTGAACTTTTTAAAAATTTCAGCATGTATACACTTCTTAACAACAACTTCTAACATTTCATCATCCGCTCTAATTATCTCAAAGTCGTGAGCGTCCTTATTAAATAAGCTTAAGAAACTTTTTGGGCTTTTGTCTTTTATCTCTTGCCCTCGCTTTTTCCATTCTTCTTCTGTTCTCTTGTTTTTCCACTCGACTAAAAGATCTAGTGCCTCTTCTCCGAACTCCCTTTCTACTATTCTACTCATTACAATAAGAGAGAAGTCTCTATAATAGCGTAGCTCGCTCATCCTTGTAAGAAGTAGTGAGCTACTATCTTATTAACTTTTCTTACTTACTAGCAAGAAAGGCATAAATATTCGTTGTTATCATTAAAAATAGGCATGACCGACGCTCTACGTGCGTATGTTGAGAAGGAGGATCCAAACTATAAGTGGGAGCTTACTTCAAAAGATGACTTCTTTGGGTCCCAAGTTCTGAATATAAGTCTTCAATCTCAGAATTGGAAAGGAACAGTTTGGTCTCATAGGTTGAGATTAATACTTCCTAAAAAATTAAGGCATAGCTTTGCGCTTTTGTTCATAACTGGTTCTGGTCAAGGACTAGAAGAACTAGCAATTTGTAAAATGTTTTCAGATAGTCTAGGATTACCTTGCGCGATACTTCACGATATTCCCAATCAACCACTCTTCAACGGCTTATATGAAGATGCAATAATAGCATTAACCTTTCAAAAATTTTTTGAAACGGGCGACGAAGAATGGCCTCTACTGCTTCCAATGACCAAAGGTGCAAAAAGGGCAATCGACGTCGCAGAGGAGCTACTTGAAAAAGTTGAAGAGAAGCCAAGAGGTTTCATAGTAACTGGGGCTTCAAAGCGAGGCTGGACTACTTGGCTTATTTCAGCAGTTGATAAAAGAGTTAAAGGCATAGCTCCAATGGTTTTCGACAACCTTAACTTTCAGAAACAGATGGAACACCAAATTGAGTGCTATGGTTCGTATAGTGAGCAAATTTCTGACTACACCAGGCTAAGACTTCAAGAAAACCTTGAGACAGAAAAAGGTAAAAAGTTACTTCAAATAGTTGACCCTTACAGCTATAGAACTGAAATAACGATTCCAAAGCTCATAGTAAATGGAACAAACGACCCCTATTGGACTGTGGATTCTCTTAATTTGTATTTTGACGACTTACTGGGAGAAAAATATGTGCTTTATGTTCCAAACGCAGGGCATGGTTTGGAAGATAGAAGGAGAGTCATAAATGCAATAATGGCGTTTGCATCCTCCGTAGCTTCAAATCAAAGCTTACCTTCAACAAAACTTATGCTAGAAGATTCAACAGTTGCTTTAGTTACAAACTTTTCTCCACTGTACGTTGATTTTTGGAAGGCTTCTTCGAACAACATGGACTTCAGACGCTCGAAGTGGGAATCTTTGCCTAGCATAGAAAAAGATGGTAAGTACTTCTCCTACTTGGCAAAAGGAAAGACATACACTGCATTATTTGGCGAGGCAACTTTTCAATTCAACAATAAAGTTTTTAACTTGTCAACTAGCATGAACATCTTAAAACCTAACGTTTAAGTGAAATGTTGTTGAAGTAGTCGTTTATTACTTTAGAAATCAGGTTAGAAAGTTCATTAAAGTATTTTATGCTTCTTTCTTCTTCAAAGACGACGCTTCCCTCGCTTTCGGAGTAGTTTATTATAGACTTTTCTAGTGGAAACGTTTTTACACCTTCTCTCCAAACTAATATCTCTTCATTTTTATAAAGTTCGCGTTTCACTAATTTTTTGTCTATAGCCATTATCATAGAAGTTTCGTCTGTGGCAGCGTGACCTCCTTCTTTGTTGAAGTACTTTTCAGTAATTTTGTTTTCTCTAGCTAATATCCACCAGTTTATAACAATGATTGGTGTTCTGTAGTCGCTCCAAATTCTCTGGCAAGCTCTTTCTATTGCTAACATTTGTTTGGAACCTCCATGACCATTCATAACTACTGCCTCTTTAAAGCCATTAAAGATCATGCTCTTCATTACGTCATAAATTAAGTTTTCAAGTATTTCTGGTTCTATTCTAATGGACCCAGGATACCCGTAAAGGCTATCAGTCACACCGTAATATATTGTAGGAAGAACGATGGAATCTGTTTTTTCTGCAATCTTTAGGCTTAGTTCTTCGGGTATAATTGCATCGGTTCCTAAGGGAAGATGAGTTCCATGAGGTTCTATCGTGCCTATTGGTAAGATGAACCTTTTAATATTTTTGTTAAGGTAATTCTTTACCTCTACCCAAGAAAGTTTTTTCAACTCCATCTTTGTTCACCAACTGTAAGTTTTATTCCTTATAAAAGTATCTTATCAGCGCCTTTACCTCTTCCTCAGGAATTGTCTTTAGTACTAACCTCTTGTCTAAGCTTTGTAGCAAGAATGCTATTAGGTTTATCTTTGAAACTTCCTCAAGCATTTCAACAAAGTTTGCTGCTTCAGCTAAGTCCTTTCCTAACCCAACAGCTCCATGGTTTCCTAAGATTAGCACATTACTATTACTAACGTTCTCTCTTATCCTGTCTGCTAACTCTTGACTTCCTGGAGTTTCATACTCTAAAACCTTAAGCTTACCTAGTGTTAAAACTGCATTAACAGTTATTGGCTTAATTTCAATTCCAAGTGAAGCTAAGGCTGTAGAAATTGGATTATGTGCATGAACTACTGCATTTACATCTTTTCTTACGGAGTAGATTGCAGCATGAAACTTTGTTTCCGATGAAGGCTTAAGCTTACCCTCAATTAGCTCTCCGCTTATGCTAACCTTTAGCAAGTCTTCTGGCTTTAGTCCAGCTTTAAACTTTGTAGTTGGCGTAATCCAAAAGTATTCTTTTCCTGGAAGCCTAGCACTAACGTTTCCTCCTAAGCTTGCAACTAAGTTCTTATCGTAAAGGTTCTTCATTACACTACAAATTTCAGCCTTTATTTCCTCTTCTTCCATAGCTTTATTTAAAGTTAGTACGTATATAATTTTTTCTAAAGTTTAAATACAAGATAAGTAGCTCATGGTGACTAAGGATGAAATTAGCGGTACTTGCAGAACTCATTACAATTTTTCTCTGGTCTTTAGGAAACATATTCATAGCTTACCTTAACTTGTTCTTTGACAACTATACACAAAACTTCTTTAGGTACATTTCTGCTGCAGTAACTTTATTACTTTTCTCTTTGGCATTTAACAAGAATAAGTACTTCAGTTCATTAAAAAATTTAAAGGCACTCACAATTCCAATTCTTACCGTATTCATTTTTCAGATTTTTAACGTGTATGGAATAGCATTTACAACTCCAACTATAGCTACGTTAATAACTAGGCTTAGTGTAATCTTCGTTGATATTCTCTCATTTTTTCTTTTTTCAGAAGAACGCGTAACGCTAACAAATAAAAACTTCATAGTTGGAACTTTACTTTCTCTTTTTGGTGTTTCTGGAGTTGTTTTAGTAGGCTCAAGCCTTTTTTACTCTAAAGAAATGTTCTTCGTTGGTGTACTCTTCTTAGTTTTAACTTCAATTCTTTGGGCAATTTATATCGTTTCTATTAAAGTTGCGCTTAGAAATTCAGATCCTCTTTCAACAACTACGAATGTTTTTTTAATTTCTGGAGTAATGTACTTTCCCTTTTCTGTTTTTACTGGTGGAATATATAAAGTTTTTAATGAGAACTTAGTTATAAGTTTTTTACTAATTATTTCTGGAATTTTATCGATAGGCATTGGAAATTTTCTTAACTATTATGCAATTCAAGAACTTGGTGCTTCAATTTCCACAAACCTTCAGCTTCTCATACCTGTAGTTACTGGAATATTGTCTGTAGTTACTCTCAATGAGCCAATGCCATTTAGCAAGGTTGTTTTTTCTTTGTTAACTTTGGTTGGATGTTGGCTTGTTCTCAAAGCTCTTAACCGAGAAAATAAAAAATAGACATCACTTCTTGAATAACTAAAATAGTCTTTGTTCTTCATAATTTTTTCAAAAGCGTTTCTAAGTTTAAGAGAATTAAAAAAGTACGGAAAAGATGTTTCACTAAGGCTACTTTACTTAAAAATATTGATCTGAAGGAAAGCAGTGCAATATTTTTAAAAAGAACGACTAAAAAGCGATGTGCAAAATCTAGTAGAAATCTATAACGCAACAATGATATGTAGATGATTTTCTTGGAATTACGCTACATAGTTTAGCTTTATCATGCCTACCTTTAGCTATTAAACAGGTACGATGGGTTCTAGGCTAGGTTTATAGAAAATACAAAACCCGTTCAACAAAAATTTACTGTACTACTTTAAGCTTTAAATATTTTAGTAGAAATGAAGACCAACTGTTCAAAACTCTAGAACAGAGAAAGCACTTTAAAAATTAAAAAAGGAATATAAACTAGTTGATGAGCAATATACTTGGTGGGAAGAGAATTAGATGAGAAGTTAAAAAAGACTGTCATAGTTGCAAGCACTGTAATTTTATGCGCTTATGTCGTGATTCTAGGTTAAAATCCTAAGTCCACGAAAAGAAGTATTTTATTAAGTTACATTATCTACGAGTAAATGATTCGAAAAAAAGAGATAAATAGCCAAAACTTGTGGTTAAGGAGTATGAGAATAAAGATTCTCTATGATAATAGAGCTAAAAGTGGATTTAAGTCAGCATGGGGCTTTTCCTGTCTCATTGAAAGTGAGAAAGAGAAAATCTTGTTTGATACAGGGTGGGATGGAACTTTGTTGCTTTTTAACATGGAAAAACTACAAGTTAATCCGAAAGAAATTAAGAAGATCGTTATCTCTCATGAGCACTGGGATCACGTTGGAGGCCTTCCCTACGTTTTAAACAAGATTAACAACCCTGAAGTCGAAGTCTTTCTTTTAAAGTCGTTTTCGAGAAGATTAAAGAACGAAGTTTCAACAAGGGCAAAAGTAGTTGAAGTTTCTGAAGCAAAAAAGGTCTCAGAGGGCGTCTTCACAACTGGAGAGCTTGGAGAAGCTATAAAAGAACAGTCTTTGTTTATTGAAACAAAAAATGGGTTTGTTGTAATAACTGGGTGTGCTCATCCAGGCATTGACAAAATTTTAGAATTTGTTAAGAAATTTGGAAAAATATACTGGGTACTTGGCGGATTTCACGACTTTAGCAACTTAAGCTACTTAAAAGATATTCCAGTTCTTTCTCCTTGTCACTGTACGACATATCTAAATGAAATTAAAGATATGTACCCAAAAAACTATAAAGAATGTGCATGTGGAAGTGAATTCGAATTTTAGAGCCTATCTTGTTACCATCTTTTGAAATAGGGGGACGGCAATACTAAACGTTACTACTACGTAGACACTTAAAACTGTTAGTTGCCAAGAAATTGCTGAAATTGGAGCATTGAGCACCATAACAGCTCTAAATGCTGAAACTGTGTAAACAAGAGGAAGAAGATAAGCTATGTCTCTTAGCCAAGTTGGAAGCTGAAGTGTAGGGTACATGACTCCAGATATGAAAACCATTGGTAGTTGAATCATCATAAGTATAAGCTGAGCAGACTCCTGATCGCTTACCAAACTTGTTGCAATTATTCCAAGTCCAATAAATGAAAGAATACCCAAAGCTAAAACCAATGCCATAAGAAAGATATTTCCGTATATTTTTACACCAAATAAAGTTATTGAAATAATTACTATTATCGTTCCACTTATTACTCCCCTTACTGCTTGTGCTAATCCTTTCCCTATTACTATCGAAAACCTTGAAATTGGAGTCATAAGAACACCATCTAATGTTCCAAGTTCTCTTTCTCTAGAAATGCTCATGGCAAGGCCTTGAAGCCCGCCCAAGACTACTGCCATTACTATAAAACCCGGTGCCAGAAATTCAAAGCTACTTGGAGCGCCAGGTATCAGACCAGAAAAGTGAATGTTTATCGTTTGAGAGTTTGCTGGAAATCCATAATCAAAAGTTGACTTAACATTGAGAGAAGAAAAAATGTTGCTAAGTTCTGCCATTGTTGCACTGTCTACAGTTGGGTTAAGTTGATCAATTATAACTTCAACATCTGCGTGACCAGTACTGGCAAGGGAGTTGCCAACGCCTTGTCTAAATATTACTATAGCATAAATGTTTCCAGCCGTCAACTGATTTTCGGCTTCGGTTAATGAACTATAAGTTACCACATTGAAAAGCTTAGAAGACTCAGCTGCCTGAATAAATTGAGAATAAAGCAAAACTGCGATTGGAGATTGATCCTGTTGAACAACTGCTATTGGAATATGGTTAATAGTGCCTTCACTTGGAAACATATAGCCAAAAAGTAACATAAGTATCGTTGGTAGTAGAATCATACTTATTAACCTAGCCTTTATTCTATAAAATTCAGTAAGATCTTTTTTCATCACAAGATAAGCATGATAAACTGCTTTAAAGTTCATCTACCATCCCCTCCTTCTTAACCTTCCAGAAAGTTCATCTCTTAATTCTCTTCCAGTAATTGTTAAAAAGACCTCTTCAATTTTGTCTGTGCTGTACTTGTTTTTTAGTTCTTCTTTCTTTCCAACTGCCATTATTTTTCCTCTATCCATTATGGCCACTTCTTCAGCTAGCTCATCTATTTCGTACATATCGTGAGTTGTAAGAACTATTGTTAATCCCCTGTTTCTTAAGGCCTTTATGTATTCTCTAACCCATCTTACACTTTGAGGATCAAGGCCATTCGTTGGTTCATCCAATATTATTAGTTTCGGATCGTGGAGTAGGGCTCTAACTATGTTGACTCTTTGTCTCATTCCACTTGAAAATGTACCAACGGGCTTGTCTCTAACTTCCCAAAGCTTTACTTCTTGTAGAAGTTCTTTTATTTTTTTCTTAAGGGTATCATCATCCATTCCATAAAGTTTTCCAAAGAAAGTTAAGTTTTCTATGGGTGTAAGCGGAGCATAAAGAATTAATTTTTCCTGAACAACTCCTATTACTTTTCTCACTTCGTTAGCTTCTTTTAGTATGTCGTGACCTTCTACCTTTGCTGTTCCGGAAGTTGGTCTCAGAACAGTACAAAGCATTCTAAGTAGTGTGCTTTTTCCTGCTCCGTTTGGGCCTAAAAGCCCAAAAATTTCTCCTCTTTTTACAGAAAATGTGACGTGGTCTACTGCTACGAGGTCTCCAAATACCTTAGTTAATTCTATTGCCTCAACGCTTAGGCTCACTTTTCTTCCTCACCAGCACTATTGCAACTACTAGAATGACTACAGCTATTATTCCAATTCCACTATATAAACCGACACTTACAGCAGACTCAAATTGAGATAGGAGTCCAGGTCTTATGGTAAATTCGACTGGTACTCTTTGAACGAATCTGACTCCAGGCGCTCCACTTTGGTCCCATGAAAGTACAATGGTTCCTTGGTAGATTCCTGGATGCGCATCAGAACTTACGTCTAAAGAAAATGTAGAAAGAGCTGTTGAAGAAGGAGGTATATCTCCTAAGTAATTATAGGTGTTTCCGCTTAATACACTTGGAAGAATAAGTTGTGCTTGAACATCTTTAGCAGTATCGTTTCCTACATTTTTTATTGTGTAAGTTATATGAATGTTTGAATCCCCTTGGAACAAGTTATAATTCTGATAGCTCACGGTAAAATTTGCTTTCGCTGCTATTGGTACTTGAAGGTTTTTTTCGTAAACTTGGTTTCCATATGCTATTCGTACTAAAGCAGAGGCAGTAGCAGGAGAAGATGCGTTTTCCTGAACGTTGAAAAGATAACTTAGTTGAACTGGTTGCCCTGGAGGTAAGATCCCTATAGTGTAAGAGTTCGATCCCGAAAGTAAGCATAAAGGCGGAGAAAGAAGTAGGCTAACATTGACTTGGTTTGCTGTTACATTTCCAGAATTTACTACAGATAGTATTAGCTGAATGTTGTTATCTCCTGGAAATATTCTAGGGTTGCTAAAGGCAAATCCCTGCACAACAACTTGTGGAGAACCTAAGATACTTACGTTGGCTACTTCAACTGTTTGTATACCTCCGTTGTAGTTAACTATTAAGCTAATAGGGTATGTTCCAAGAGACGCATTTGAAAAAATGTTTAATGTAAATTGAACCGGAATAACTGCTCCTGCAGGTAAAAGCCCTATGTACTCTGTCTCGTTTTCAGAAAATGTTATAGTGCCATTTTTGTTCACCGAATAGTAAAATGGAGGCTTTAGAACAAGTGTAGCAGAAGTGTTATAGGCATTATTAGTTCCTACATTTTTTAGTTCGACGATAAGTGGAAGTTCCTTTGCACCAGGGTATGCAAGTAATGATCCCGATCCCCACTGAGTACTAACTACGTGAATGCTAGCAAACGTTGTTACTGGAACGTTTAAAGTAAAATCGAAACTACTTTCGTATCCTGATACTGTATACCTTACATTTACTGGTAAAGAGTAAATACCCATGCTGCTATTTGGTGCTACGTTCAAATAGAATACAATTGGTACTGTAGTTCCTGGTAGAATGAAACTAATGTTTTCAGTAGTACACTCCGAAGACAATGGGTAGCTTGGGTATATGGTAACGTAAACATCATACGCAATTTGTTTTCCAATGTTTGTAAGGTAAATTGAAAATGGAAGTTGTCGCGAGCCTGGTTCTGCAGAAAGAGGAGCTTGTGCTGAACCCCACGTTGACCCACTTATGCTTACAGTGGGGCTCGCTACCGCTTTATAACCAAGTGTGAGTAAACACAGTAGTATAATAACAAAAACTACGTCTCTCATTTTCATAGTACTTTCAAAAGCTTTGGCTTGTTTGTACTTCTATTTATACCTTTCTTGTATACTCAAAAAATAGGAGAATTGAAGCGCTAATAATGCTAATAAAAAAATCAATTCTTATTTTCACTTAAAACTTAAAGTATTCAAAAAGATATTTTTCAGAATCGGCATCCATTTAGATTAAAAACTAACAAGCTTAACAACTACCATTTTCAGTATACTTTGTAAACCTAGAAAAGATCAGAGAGTCGAAAGGAGCAATAGATAATTCTTTACTGAAAACTTCAAGCTATACAAAAACTTGATAAGATCGCGTTAGAAGCTATAGAAAACTTTTCTATTCCAAATATGTTTGCTGTTGGGATCAGTATGAAACCTAATTGTTCAAACTAAGAAAAGCGGATTTCATAGCTCTATGAATTCTGAAAATTTGCAATACTTCGACCTAAAAACGTGAAGTGGTATGTTGTATTTTTCTGTATCCAGCTCCACATCTTTAAGCAAGTATGCTTCTAAAATTTCTCCTAAAATAATGTCGTGGTCTCCACTTTCAACTATATTTGAAAGTTTGCACTCAGTTACTGCTATAGATTCCTCAATTATTGGACATTTAATTTTTCTGCCTTTAATTTTGCTTAAGCCGCAACTTACTATTTTATCTTTTACGTCTCTTCCAGAAATACTTCCAAGTTTATGCAGTTCTCTTAATTTTTCAAGCCCTAAGACACAAACTGCAAATTCTCTGGATTCTACTATTTTTTCATATGTATATCTTTTCTTTGAGACTGCAACAGCAACTATAGGAGGTTTTCTCGAGACCGGCATTGTCCATGAAGCTGTCATCGCGCTATAGTCGTTCCAACTCCCAGACACTATTGCTACCGCTGGTCTAGGATGTAAAATGTAAACCCATTCGTTTAAGTTTATGGTCTTCAATTCGTTGTTGCGTTATTAAAAAGGGGAATTTAAAGTTACCGTAAAATTCGTGGTTATGTCTTCTGTTAACACCTACTGCCTGTTTTAAGAGCAGAGCCCTTTACGATCTTTGATGAGGTTCAATTGCAACAAAAGTAAGGCACAAACTGTTTTATAACTTAAAATTTGCCTTTAGAAATGAACTTATGTAATGTTAAAAACTTTTATACTTGTTAAGCTTTATTTTGCTACATAAAGAATGGAACATAGTCAACATCAACATTCTTTAAGCTCGCTTGAACAACTGCAGAAAGATAAAAGTTCGATGAACAAAAAACCTGAAAATGAAAACGTGCTGATTAGCGTCGTTATTCCGATTTATAGAGAGTCTCCTTTATTGATAAGGAACATTCAAGTACTTTTGGAGCAGAATCTAGAAAAAGAAGTCGTAGTAGTTGTTGATGAACCTACAGAAAAAACAAAAGAAGAACTTAAAAAAGTAAATGGAGTAAAAATCATTACACACGAAGAAAGAGTTGGAAAGGTTAATGCTGTTAATGAAGCTATCACATTCTGTAATGGAGAGGTTATATTATTTCTTGATGGCGATGTTGAACTTCCAGATGATAATGAATTTTTAAGAAAGATATTTGACGAAATGAAAGACTGCGATGCTCTAGACATAAAGAAAGTCATCGTGCGCGACTCATTTCTTGCAAAATTAGTTTACTACGATTACGCCAGTTTAAACATTTTTTCTTGGCTTTCATTCAAGTCCACTAGAAAGCTCATAACGCTAAACGGTGCAGCATTTGCAGTAAAAAAAGAAGTTTTGCTCAAGCTAAATGGGTTTAGCAGGATGATAACAGAAGATATAGATCTTGCGATTAGGCTTTTCATGAATGGATATAAGCTAAAGTATAGCGAGAAAATCTTTGTTTATTGCTATACACACTCTAGCTTAAGAAAATGGCTTAAACAAAGGTTAAGGTGGGCTAAAGGTGGAGCTGAGATTGTTGCTACTTATAACAAGAGATTAATGCTAGAAGTAATTAAAAACTTTGAAATTTTCTTCCCATTCCTTGTTTTCTTGTTTCCTTCTTTCTTCTCGTTAATTTTTTACCCATTAGTTCCAAACTCAATGGCTTATGGAATATTCACAACAATCTTATTGAGTGTTGGAAATGTACAACAATCTTTCTTAACCATTGCGATGCTTCCTTGGCTTAAACCAACTACAGCCATAAGTTTGCTTAAGGGAGTAATAGCAATGACAATAAGTACCTTGATGTTTTTTATTGTGTTCTATATTTCTTCTAAGAAGCTAAGTTACAGCTTTTCTGTAGTTGAGTTCTTTTTGTTTTACTTTGTTTACTCGTTTTTGTCATTTATAGTTGCAGTAATAGGATTTGCTGAAGTACTTATCTTAAAGAAGTATCAATGTGAAAACTGGAGAGTTTAGTTGACTTAGCAAACTCGAAAATAAAAAGGTAAAGAAATCAAATTTGATTCGAGAAGCTTAGAAAATACGCTTAAAAGACTTATTTTTACAGATACTTGATAGGAAAGCCTAGAACCTTAGTTCTAGAATGAATTGGAAAAGTAAAAGCTCAACAAAAAATAGAAGAGTGAGCGTCTTAGAAAGCAAAAAATCTCTTGACTTTAGTTGTGGAGAGTGTCAATAAGTTTAGATTTAAAGAAAGTTTAGTATGAGCTCAAGATATCCTAAAATCTTGTTGATCTTTACGTTCCTTAATGCCAGTTCTATCGCATTTAGTTCTTCATTACTTAGACTAACGTTAACACTTTCTGCAATATCTCTTACTTGATCTTCTCTTTTCACTCCTGGTATTGGTACAACGTTGCCATGCCTCATGGTCCAGCTCAGTACAACTTGAGTTACGGACTTTCCCTTACTTTTTGCTATGTTCTGTAGGACGTTGTTTATTGCTTCAAGCTTCTTCAAGTTTGACCTTGAGAACGTAGGATTTATCTTTCTTACAATTTCTTTTGGTTTATAATTTGGACTTATCTTCCCTGTAAGTAAACCTTGAGCTAAAGGACTATACGCTATTAAGGTTATTTTTTCTTTCTGGGCATAAGGTATTAAGTCTCTCTCTATGTTTCTCGAGAACATATTATATAATACTTGATCGCTAGCAACGTCAGTTTTTTCTAAATATTTTCTTGCGTTAGAAAGTCTCCTTAAGTTAAAGTTGCTAACTCCAACTGCTCTTATCTTTCCAGAGTTCACTAACTTTTCTAAGGCTTTCATAGTTTTACTCAGTGGAACCAGTGGATTTGGCCAGTGAATCTGATAAAGATCTATTTCTCTTACTCCTAGCCTTTCCAGAGAACCTTGGCACGCTTTTTCAAGGAGCCTCTCCTCTAGATGCCATGGAGATACTTTAGTTGCAACAACAAAATTTTCTCTTCCGTATTCCTTTAACAGGTCTCCAACAAGTCTTTCAGACTTTCCTCCTGCGTACATTTCTGCTGTGTCGATGAAGTTAATTTCGCTTTCGTATATTGCTTTAAATGCCTTTCTTATTTCAGTTTCAAAGTAAGACTTTCCGTAACCCCATTCCTTTGCGCCCCACTGCCAGGTTCCTATTCCAATCGTTGAAACCTTTATTCCAGTTTTTCCTAGTTCAATGAATTTCATAAAGTTTACGAGAGCACTTAAAATAAATAAGTCTTTTTCACATCACCTCACCCATGGATGAATTTTTTAGGCTTTTTGTTAAGCTTTTATAACCTATCACTGTACCTTAAGCTTATTGACAATTTTTACCTCCGAATTAAAGTTCCAGACTTTTCTTCTCAAACTCTTTGTAAGGAAAAGGAAAGTGAATTAAAGGTTTCGTATTGGAACCAAAAACCTTAAGGTTATTATATCGTCTTTACAATTTTCTTTAAAAATTTCCTTGACTTTCCTAGAAACCTACGTCTATCTAATTGTTTTCTAAACTAAATATTTTAGTAGAAATGAAGACTGGCTGTTCTAAACTCTAGACAAAAGTTATTATTTAAAAAATAAAAAAAGAGATATAAAACTAGTATTGTACAATATTACTCAATGAAGGAAGGCGAAAAGAGGATGGAGAGCGTAAGGAGAAGAAAAATAAACAAGTACATGATCGTTCTCATTACAGTTTTGATGTCTGCAATTCTAATTCTAATCTCAAACTCAAATTTAATTTTAATAGCAGTTACTTCGCAGGAAATTCAAAGAGTTACCCTTACAGTCTCCATATCGAAGCAGGATGGAATTCCTGTTAATGGAGCAAAAGTCCAGGTTTTTGAACTCACAGATTCCGGGTTAAAACTACTTTCATCAGGCTATTCACATTTAGGAGTGTTTACAACTTCTGTACAGATCCCAAGAGCCTACAAGAATCACCTCTATATTCCTGAAGCTGATCGTTATAAGGATATTTATGCTTCTGTTAATGTTTGGGTTGTATCTACGTTTGAAGAAGTAACTGGAATAGATAAGACCGTCTATATTGGTACTAGAACTTTTCAGATAGACCCAACGTTTTTAAACTGGCCCTCCGATAGCTTTTCAACCTCTGTCGTATTAGGTAAGATTTTTTATAGCAAAAGTGAGACTTCAACAACGCACAACTATCCGGGACTACTCCCAGACAGTGAAAACTATAGCTACACACAAGTTGTTGAATACTCAGCTCAAGACAACAACATGGAAGTTTGGGCTAGTTTTCCCCAAGGTTCTAAAGTAGACATTGAAAGTAAGGAAAGATACTATAGTATATCTTATCAAAAATACGTAACAGACTGGAGCTCTGCTGGTTCTACTTTTATAACTATAGATATACCTTTTGAAACAATTCATATACCTGATTCGCTCGGTCGAAATAAAGGCAATTCGTTCGTTAAGTTCAAGTATTTGTTAGTTCACTTCCAACCTTATCCAGATATAATTGTTGAAAAAGTTTATGCTACGGATACTTCTATTGATGGTTATGATCGAAGTAACTCGCCTTCGAGTTGGACTTGGGATGGAAGTAAAACTAGTAATTATTTTACAACGCCTCAGGGAGAAACTTCAAACAAACCTTTTTCTGCGACAAGCAATTTCATATTCTCTGTAAGTGTTGGATTCAGTACTACGCCTACATTAACGATCGGGTTGGGCGTAGCTTCCTCTCAGCTTCCTGTTGCAATGTTGAACGTAAAAGCAAAAGTTTGGAACATTCAAAATTATGTTGTGTATACTTACAGCTTACCAGATAGTGGTTACAAGAAATCGTTCTCAGTCTGGATTCTTCGAAGCTAAAAGTAACCACTGTAATTTGCTAGTAGGTAATTTTACTTATAAACATTCTTGTGGAGCAGCATCTGAGAGCTAAAGTAAGACAATGAGTCTTTAGTTTTTATCTTGTGAGAAGACCCCTGCGTAAGCTGAGGGATGAACTTGTGCTAACGAAAAACTTAAGCAGAGATTCCTCAGCAATTGAAGCTAAGCCTTAAATCGGATGCTCCGAGCCCGAGAAGGGTGGCTGTAGTAAAAGCCTTAGCCCATAGGATAACGAGCTCTATGGAATGGGGAAGCTGTGACGCCCCTGAACCAGCAAATGAGGCTGGAGGCGTAAAGCCCCAGCTAAACGTTGGAAGCTCCGTCTGTAAGGGCGGAGTAGTTCGCTCAAAGCGTCGTATCTAAGTCTTTATTTCTGGAGATTGTATGCGCATATTTTGCAATCAATTAATAAGGCGAAAAGATTTAACAATGTCCTAGAATACTGAGTGCATAAAGACGCATGAAGTTCATAGGTAGAATAGCAGACGGTTCAACTGAAACAACAGCTAGGCTGATTTTGCTAAAGGATCTTGAAAGAAGCATCTCTACTGAAGAGCTTGTTCTCATAAAGAATGGAGGTGATGAAAAGCCAATAAATCAAATATTGGGCGTATTGAGGGAAGGACTTGGAAAAAATGAGTTCCTTAGCTACACTGCGTATAGGCCAGACGTAGCTTACATGCGTCATGGCGGCGAACCTTCAGGAGCAAGAGAAGTTTACTCTTTCATGATAAAACCAATAGGCGTTGTTACTGAAAATGGTATAGAACCAAACAAGATTATAATTCAACCTCGTTCTCCTGTTTACTTACAAGAAGAGGATGATAGACCGCTAGAAAAAATAGCAAAGGGGAATGAAATTCTATGGATGGATGCTCACTTAGAAAACCATAAGACGTGGAAAGTTCCTGTGTTAAGAAACTTTATTCCATACCATGTTGGTGTTTATGGTAGTACTGGAAGTGGAAAATCTTGGTTTACTCGTTATGTTCTTATTCCACTTTACATAACTGCAGGTTACAAAGTTCTAATCCTCGACTGGAGTGGCACCGACTATGTGCCATATTTTCAAGACTCCAACGAAGTTGAGGTTACAAAAATTACGGATGTGGCGTTTGATGAAGAATCAATCCTAAGTTACTTCCAGGACAAAACTTACGACTTCTCAAGAAATGAAAGCGTAAAGGATGGCTTTGATGAATTCATAGAAGGCTGGATTGAAAAGGTAAGAGCAGTAGTTAACCTTTCTAAGGGAAGTAAAGAGCCTGCTGAAGTTTTGTACAATCAACTTAAAGAACACGTTGAAAAAAGCATAAACAGTATAACTAGAGCAGATTGGCGATCTTCTGCTCAAAGGGCAGCAAGAAGAGTTTTTAGGAGGCTAAAGCCGCGCGACTTAACTCCAATAATGGGTACGCTAAGCGTAGAAGAGTTTCTTAAGAAGTTCGAAAGCAAGAGAGTACTTGTAGTAGATATGGGAGGTACGATAGCAGAAGCTAAGCTTGGATTTTTCCTGTCTCTTGCAAAACAAATTTACAGCATAATGGAGTCTGGAAATAACATAAACATCGCACTAATAATAGACGAGTCACCCCAGTATGCTCCATGGGAGCCAAGGGGAATTCAAAGCGAAACTTCAGAAATGATAAAGAATTTAGCAGCACTTGGAAGAAAGAGGATGCTTAATTTAACTCTAATTGCTCAAGGAATAAAAGGGGAAATAGGAATAAACGCATCAGTGAGGAGAAACCTTAACACTCACTTTTTTGGAAGAATACATCCACTAGACGCAAGTGGAGAAGGAGGTGCCTTAGAGTGGCTTTCTCCGTATGGCATAACTGCTGACCAAATGTTGCAGTTAAAGCCAGGAAGATTTTATTTCTCAGGCGCCATGAATCCTTCGCCAGTTCCCTTGCTTATAACTTATGAGCCTACAGGTGAGAAAACTTGAGTGAAGAGCCTTTAGAGTGGGTAACGCTACCTCTTGACCTTCAACATCGCTTTTTTGAATTAGCTGAAGAAGAAGCTAACAAGACATTAGAAACAATTCAAGAGTTAAGTGTTAAACTCAGCGAGTTAAAAAGGCTGATAACTCCACATGTGAAAAAATTAGAGGCCTCAGGTAAAATAATAACTGTTGCTGCTGTCGACGGTTCAAGGTCTCCAAGACTTAGTGAAAGACTAGGCGTAAGGTATGGTGTTTTTGCTACTGGTGTAGTGTACTTAGAAGGCATAAAGAAAAAGGGTGAAAAATTCGAGGTAGGACCTTTTAAGAGAAAACAAGCTCTATCCCAGGATAAAAGTAAGTATTTCTTTGATTTATTGTCAACTTATGCTGAAAGAAAGCTTGCCTTGGAAGCATTGGACAAGTGTGATCTCTTAATCTTGGATGGTAGTTTCTACAGCTTTTTGTATCCTGTTTTGAGGATGAAAAAAGCTGGACTCTACGGCGAGGAAGAGGAAAAGCTTATGAAAAAAACATTTGAAATAACGGAGAAATTAAGAAAAAGCGGAAAAACAATAGGTATAATAAAGAGAAGTCATACCCGCGTCATAGGCGGCTATATATCACTTAAAGACAGAGAAAATCCGCTTGTAACAATCATTGATAAGCTTATTCTCTCAACATTTATGCCCGAACAAACTATATTCCACTATGAAGATCTAATTGGAGATGTTCCAGTACAAGTATACACTCAGCTAGCGCAGTTTGCCGTAACTAAAAATTGGCCAGAAGAAAATCCATTAAAAGAAGCAGAGAACAAAGTTTTTGCGCCCTTTGAAGCATTAAAGTTACAAAAAGATGGAATAAAAGAAATGCGCCGCTTACAAGTTAAAGCTTACGACCATCTTCCTCCGTGCGAGGTAGAATACCCTTCTTCTATTAGCATTAAAAAGATACACGAATGGCTTGGACAAAAAGACTTCTTCAACGAAGCTACAAACCTGCCAATTGCTCTAGATCTAGTTGATAGCTTAGTTGGAATTCCATCAAAATTTATAGACGAGTTCGTTTCAGAAGTGGAGGGAAGAATACTTAACGCTGTTTCGTTAAGAAAGGAAGACTATGAAATTGTAAGGCTCTACTTTACTTTGCTTAATCCACAGAAGCCAATGTAGGTTTCTTTTACTATAGAACTAAAGTGTTACTCTTTAAAGCTTAAATACTTTTTAAGACAGGCTCAAACTTATGAGAAAGCGAGAGGAGGCCATAGAGTGGTTTAGGAAAGCAAAATTTGGGATATTCATTCACTGGGGGATATACTCTATTTTAGGAAGAGGTGAGTGGGTAATGCAAAATGAAAAAATTCCAATAAAGGAGTATGAAAAACTTAAAGACGTTTTTAACCCAACTTTGTTCAACGCAGAAGAGTGGTGCAAAATGTTCAAAGAATCTGGAGCAAAGTATGTAACGTTTACAACGAAGCACCATGATGGCTTTTGTATGTTTGACACAAAACTTACTGACTACAAAATAACAAATACGCCGTTTAAAAGAGATGTAGTAAAAGAACTTTCTGAAGCATGCAGAAAAGAAGGATTAAAAATTTTCTTTTACTACTCTCTTCTAGACTGGCATCATCCTGACTACTATCCGCTTGGAGCAACGGGACAATATTCGGGAAGGCCTGAAAAAGGAAATTGGGAAAAATATCTCGAGTACTACCATGGTCAGGTAAAAGAACTTTGTACGAAATATGGTGAAATCGGTGGATTTTGGTTTGATGGTTGGTGGGATAAACCAAATGCAGATTGGAAACTTAATGAGCTATATGAGATGATTCATAGTTTGCAACCTTCTGCTTTAGTTGGAAACAATCACCATGTAGATCCTTTTCCTGGCGAGGATTTTCAAATATTTGAGCAGGACCTTCCAGGTGAAAATACAGCTGGCTTTAATAAAGCAAAGGTTTCAAACCTTCCATTAGAAACATGTCTCACCATGAACAATAGCTGGGGATACAATTCTTTGGACAACAACTACAAATCTCTAGAGACATTGAAGGAGTACTTCAGGAAGGCTTGGTCTAAAGGTGCAAATTTGTTGCTTAATGTTGGGCCTTTACCAAATGGAAAATTAGTTTCAGAGCAAGCAGAGTTATTGCAAAAAATTGGACTATGGATAAAAAGTTTAGAGCGTTAGGTACTCAAAGTTCAAACCTCATCCATACGAAACAACTTAAAGTTCTGAAGCTCCACTACAGGAAGTTAAAGCGTGAGCGAATCTTTCTTTAAACAAACATAAAAGGCAATGAAGATTTTGACTTCATTCGAGAGAATACTGATTAGGATTCACAAAGTATAAAAAGTAAGTTAATGTTATCGAAACAAGTAGAAAATTTCTTATTCAGCTGAGACCTAGTTGAAGAAAGGGAAATGTATTTAAATATAACCTCTTTCTGCTTGTCGCATGACAGAAAAAATAAAGGTTGGAATAATTGGTTGTGGTGGGATAGCAAGAGGAACCCATATTCCAAACTACAAGAAAATTCCAGACGTAGAAATAATTGCATGCGCTGATATAAATGTTGAAGCTGCCAAGAAAACAGCAGAAGAATTCAGCATTGCAAGGTACTACAAGGACTATAACGAGATGCTTGAAAAAGAAAACCTAGATGCCGTAAGTGTTTGTACTCCAAATGTTCTTCATAAAGATCCTGCAATAGCAGCAATGAAGCATGGAGCACATGTTCTTACCGAGAAACCAATGGCTGGAAACTTAAAAGACGCAAAGGAGATGTATGAAGCTTCCAAGAAATACAACAAGATTTTGATAGTTGGTTACCAAACTAGATTTCGCATAGATATAACAGCATTAAAAATGTTAGTTGATTCCGGAGAACTGGGAGAAATCTACTACGCTAGAGCCTTACACTTAAGAAGATGGGGTATTCCAGTTAGCCCAACTTTTCTCAACAAAAGCTTATCTGGAGGAGGCCCACTTCTAGACATAGGCTGCTATGCTGTAGATTCTGCAATGTACGTGTTAGGGTTTCCAAAGCCAAAATCAGTTCTTGGCGTTACGTACAACAAATTTGGGAAGAACCCAGAGATGGCAAAGAAGGGAAGCTGGGGTGGAGCCTGGAAACCAGAGGACTTTCAAGTTGAAGACAACGCATTTGCATTCATAAAGTTTGAAAATGGAATGACCATGCTACTCGAAACAAACTGGGCTTCATTTATAAAAGAGGATGGACTAAACTTAGTCTTACTTGGGACAAAAGGTGGAGCCCAACTAAGGCCCTTAGAGGTATACAAAGAGATAATGGGTGCAAGAGTTACAATAACTCCTCAGGATAGGATTCCTGAAATTGACTTATACAATCAGAGAATAGTAAAGTTCATCGAGTCAGTAAAGAGTGGTAAAGCTTTGTTCTCGCCTGCTATAGAAGGCCTAAAAGTTCAAGCAATTTTAGATGCAATATATACTTCTGCAGAAAAAGGAAAAGAAGTGCCTGTAGAGTGGGACTTTTAAAATCTTAGCTAACTTCTATTCCGTATTTTTTTGCTAAAATTTCCATTTGTTCTTCGTAATCTTGAACTCCTTGAAAGTATAGCTTTGTAGCTTCGTCATCCAGTTTCTCCTTTCCAATTTTATTTATTAAAGCTTCTGCGATCTTTTCAGCTTTTGTTTTTTCTTTCTTCTTTTTGAAGAGTATCATTTTTCTTGGCGCCTTTCTTGCAAATAAAAGTTATAAAAGTTTTTCTCCTAATTGTAAATAAGTTTCTAGCAGGTCTTAAGAATCTCTTCAAGTATCTTTTTTGCTCTTAGAATATCTTGAATTTGTTGCGGTCCAGATATTTCTCTTTCTATAGTAATTGCACCCTTATAACCTAAAGAAACTAGCTTTGGAATGAAAACCTTGTAGTTTACTTTTCCTTCGCCTAGAGGTTTTTCTTGGCCTAAGTGGTAGCCGTCCCTTGGGTATTCGCCGTCTTTCGCATGAACTCCTCTTACGTACTTTCCGATAACGTCTAAAGCATCAACAGGATTGGCCTTGCCGTATAAGATTAGGTTTCCTGCATCAAAGTTTACCCCTACATTCTCTAATCCGACGTCTTGTATCGTTCTTAGCAAAGTTACTGGAGTTTCTTGTCCAGTTTCAAACCAAAAACTTTGACCGTTCTTTCCAATGTAGCTTATTACGTCTTTTAGGGTTGGAATCAAAGTAATGTAGTGTGGGTCATTTGGATTTTCCGGTATAAAGCCAACGTGCGTTGTTACACTCTCGACTTCTACTTTTTTAGCAAAGTCAGAACCCTTCTTTAGTGCCTTTGCTCTTGCTTCTCTAGTCTCCAGTGGAACTAAACCAATGGTTAACGGCCCCTGAATAAAGTTCCATATTGGTGTACCAGGTAAGCCCGTCCACATCGTCGTTATTTCAATGCCATAGTCTCGAGCCGCTTTCTTTAGGTGTAAAGCCATTTCTTCATTGAAGTACTCCATAGTCCAACAGGAAACTTGTGCAGTTGGAAACCCAAGATCCTTTAACTTTTTGAACTCTTCTTCCATGTTTGGCCTTAATCCAACTATTACGCCCAACTTTAGATTTGCCATCTTACTATTCACTAGCTAAGGCTTATTTAAGGAACTTAAAAACTTTTTTAAAATCTTGTTGGGACTCTACTTTATAGCAGAAATACCGTGTTGTAGAAAAGTTTATAAGTTATGCTCTAGTCATTAATGTTTAAGATGATCTCAAAAGTTCCTGTCAATTTAGATAAAGTTAAAAAGGAAGAGATAAACAAAGAAGTACTTCGAGTAGCTATAATTGCTGAGCTTGACGCAATAAACTTATATGAGCAACTAGCTCAAGCAACTGACAATGAAGATATAAGGAAAGTTCTTTTAGATATAGCAAAAGAAGAAAAGACACACTTTGGTGAATTTCAAGCATTATTACTAAGAGAAGATAAAGAGCAGGTTCTAGAGCTCGAAAAAGGTAAAAAAGAAGTAGAAGAGCTAACTGGAAAATAATTTATTTTTCTTTCTTTTTATTCTTTTGCAATTCTTAATATCTTTATTACATCTTCCTTACTCAGCTTAACAAAGTTACCTACAGTTGAAGTGCCATTGTTTGTACATCTTGATGCTAGTTCCTCAAACTTCTCTTCAGGTACGTTTAGCTCTTTTAAGGTAGTTGGAAGTCCTATTTTCTTGAAGAAATCTTTCAATTGCTCTATGCCCTCAAGAGCTGTTTTTTCTGGGTTTTCAAAATCTAGCTCAACGCTCCATACTCTAGTCGCAAATTGCACAAACTTGTCTATCCGTTGTTTGTATACGTATTTCATCCAAGCAGGAAATATTACTGCAAGTCCTGCACCATGAGTCACATCGTACAAGCCACTTAGCTCATGCTCTATAAGATGCGATGCCCAATCGCCCACTCTCCCAGTGCCTAGTAAGCCGTTATGAGCAATAGTACTTGCCCACATCAATTCAGCTCGAGCATCATAATTGTTTGGTTCTTTTAGTGCTATCTGAACGTTTTTTATTATGGTTTTTAACGTAGCTTCGCATAGCCGGTCAGTTAAGTCTGTGTTGCGAGTATTCGTAAAGTAACGTTCCATAACATGGGCCATCATGTCTGCAGCTCCACATGCAGTGTAGTACGAAGAAACAGAAAAAGTTACTTCTGGATTCATTATTGCAAATTTTGGTCGTATAATGTCGTTGTTAAGTGAACGCTTGTACCAACCTTCTTCGTTAGTTATGACTGAACTGTTGCTAGCTTCGCTACCCGCACCAGGTATTGTGAGCACAACGCCAACTGGTAAAGTTTCCTTTGGTGTAGCTTTTCCTATGTAGAAGTCCCACACGTTTCCTTCGTATGGCACTCCAACTCCAATAGCTTTAGCAGAATCAATTACGCTACCTCCACCAACAGCAAGGATAAAATCGATTTTATTTTCTCTGCATAGCTTTATTCCTTCCTGCACTAAACTTAACCTTGGATTTGGTTTAACTCCAGGAAGTTCTATGAATTTTACTCCTGCTTCCTTCAGTGAACTAACTACTTTTTCATAAAGGCCTATCCTTTTTATGCTCCCTCCACCATAGTGAAATAAAATTTTGTTACTGTATTTTTTTACTTCTTCTCCAACTAAACTTTCAGTACCTTTTCCAAAGATTATCTTTGTTGGACTTATAAACTCAAAGTTCTCCATACGGTATTTCACCTTCTTACTAAATGAAACCTAAAAATACTAATAAAGTTTTTCTTTCAGCTCTTAAGTTCTTTTTTGGCAAATTTATAAGACTAAAATCAAAAAAATCATAGTTCATCGTAAACTTGAATTAAGCTTTATCTTGTACGTAAGGCTTTCTTTCTCTTAGAGCTATTTCAGCGCGAGCCAACTCTTTTCCTAAGTATGCAGCATGATCTAACCTAGAAACTAGATTTTCATTTAAGATACGTCGGTAAAGTTCTTCTGCACTGTTTCCTCTAAATTCATACTTTGTTTTTCTTCCATCTTTTAGTCTATGTTCAACTACAATTTCATTGCTTTTAACTTTTATAACAAAAAATCCTCTTGGGTCTTCGTTGAACTCCATCTTCTTTTTTCTGTAATGTTTTTCTAAGATTTCTTCTGCAGCATTCCAATTATTCTCATAAACATGTGCAGAAACAGAAACAACTATTAGGCTTCCAATAGGAAATCTAACTCTATCCGAAACATAATGTTGTAGCTTCCTTAATGCAAAAACGTTAAGTAGCCAAGCTCCAAATATGTCATGACTTCTAAAGGTACACATTTGGTGAAGCTTTCCGAACTTTATGCTCCAAACTATTTCGATAAGGCACGGAGGATTAGCAGAAACTAAGTCAGATTCATGCCTCCACGTAACAGCAATAGCTCTTCTTGTAAATGGCTTTTCTCTTAATTTTTTGACTAAGAATTCAACTTGATCAAGAATTGCATGAGCTTCCTTTACCATCTTTGGTTCTAAAGAACTTCTAACATTCTCAGGCATAGATGAAACCTTTAAACCAAACAGTCGTTCTCCGTAAGTATACTCAACACCTTCTGGCTTTACTTGATTAAAAAATGTTAAGTAGTAGTTTTCGAGGTCTTCTTTACTTACGGGCAACCATGAAGGGAGCTCGGTTTCTTCACCATTTATTACAGATACAATTCCAAGAACTTCCTTTTGTCTTAAGTTATACTCTGTTTGTTTTACTTCTCCAAACTTCATTACTAAGTCTAAAGCTTTTAACCAAACTTCAGAAATAGCTTCACCTTCTACACGAAACATCTTATCTTCTGAAAAAAGGGTTTCAACTTCTTTTTCTTTTTCACCTATAACTATAGGCTTACTAAAAGGTTCTTCTTCTCTTGATACTTCATTGAGTATGTTAACAATTTTTTCTTTTAGTTTTTCTAAGTTTTTCTCGTTTCTTAAGTCTAGTATTTGTACGTTTTTTCTCAAAGTTTCAATGGCTTCCTTAGGAATGTTCTTGTCAATGTACGCCTGTGTCCCGATTATTTGGTAGTCTTCATCCACACCATTGTTAAAGAAATTGACTATAATGCTACCTGTTTTCATTAAATCTTCTCCGCAAACCAAGATGAACCTTATTCTAGGATTTGCTAAGACATTTTTAATTAGGGGATTTATTCCATACGTAGTTCGTAAGTTTCCTATGACTGCAAACTTTTCTCTTGGCAAATCTGAAAAAAGCTCCTTTTTTGTCCACAGAGTACATATTGCGACGTTGCTTTTTGGATTTCCAACTATAAGTTCGTCTTTATAGTACAAGGGCCATATACTTTCTAATTCTTTCATGAGTAGCTAGTTTCATTGGGTAAGTTAAATGTTTTTAAAAGCTTATGGCTTCAACCGATAGTAAGCGTAAGTAAAAAAAGTAATTTAGGAGTTAGTAAAAGCAAACAAAAACTATTTACTTAAATGCCTTCTCATTTATACTATGTTATGAATTTCTTTCTTCTAAACGCTGTTTAGCTTAAATGAGGGTCTCGATGCTATCGAATCTAGCCTACTAACTAAGTCAACCACTTTCTTTTCTATGGCATCTCTAATTTTTCTTGCCTCCTCCAAAGGCATTTTTGCAGGATCTGGAAAATTCCACTCTTCAACGTAACTTACATAAACAACCGGACACTCATTTCCACCACAAACTATTACTGCTACGTCTGATACTTTTTGGAGATCTTTTGTCAATAACTTTGGCTTTTTCTGAGAAATGTCTATACCTTTTTCCTTCATTAGGATTATAGCATTTGGGTGGATTTTGTCCGCAGGCCTACTACCAGCACTTATTGCAACCCAACCTTTAGGGGCAATTTTATTGAAAAATGCTTCAGCAATTTGGCTTCTGAAACTATTCTCAACGCAAACAAAAAGGACAGTTTTTAT
>JBAMLO010000038.1:0-5143 GCA_039793485.1 Nitrososphaera sp.
TACGGTGCTCTACCTTACTACCCTCCAGCATATCCGTATTACTCTTCTTACGCACCAGTGCCTCCAGATCCAGAGACTGAGCTAAGAATGCTGGAAGACTATAAAAAAGAGCTAGAAGAAGAACTTCAAGACCTTCAGGATGAGATAAAAGACGTTGATACAAGAATAGAAGAACTCAAGAAGATGCTGTCGAAAGGTTGAGACAATTTGAGATACTTAGTTCCACTTGAAGAAGATAAAGGAGAAAGTTCAAAAGTTTCTTGGCACTTCGGAAGAGCACCTTACTTTGCGATAGTAAGCTTAGATACTGAAGTGAAGTTTGAAGTAAAGCCAACCATTGGGCACACTGGTACTGGTAGCGACGCTTTAAACTTTACCAGAACATACAAAGTTGATGCAGTAATAGCAAAGGCGATTGGACAAAGAGCGCTCCAATCTCTACTTAGCATAGGTATAAAGGTTTACGAAACAAGGGCTGATACTCTTAGCGAAGTTATTAACGAAATTAAAAACAATAAACTAAAAATATATACCCCTGCTGGTTCGCTTGGCCTAGCTCCACCTTCAATTTATGGACCAACTTACACTCCACCTACTCTACAGCCTCCAGCAGTTTCAACCAGTTCTGGAAGGCTTCGCGTAGCAGTAGCAACTGAAGGCCCAGGCGGACTTGAGGATATAGTTTCTGTAAGGTTTGGAAGATGCCCAACTTTTACTTTTCTTGAAGTTGAGAATGGAAAGATTGTAAACGTAGAAGTAAAACAGAATCCATATGCCATGGCTCCACAAGGTGCTGGAATAGCAGTTGTACAATTCATCGTAAGTAGCGGAGCTAACTATGTAGTAGCAGGTGCTTTCGGCCCAAATGCATCTTATGCTCTTTCCCAAGCACCAGTTGTAGCAATTACTGTTCCACCAGGAACAAGAGTAAAAGACGTAGTAAACTACTTAAGATAAAAAGAAACTTAGAAGTTTAAATGATTGAAATAGCTGTAATTAGCGGAAAAGGTGGTTCAGGAAAAACCACGCTAGCTTCTAGTCTTGCATTTCTCTTTAACGAAGAAAAAAATAAAATTGTTGTAGCTGATGCAGATGTAGACACCCCTTCTTTGCACTTTCTTCTGCAACTAAAGGAAGTGATTTCAGACTTAAATGTGAATTTTTCAAGAAAAGCTTCGATAGATGAAGCACTTTGCTCGAAATGCATGAAGTGCGTTTATGCATGTCAATTTTCTGCTATTACTGTTGCTAACAACTTTCCTAAAATAGATAAGTACTTATGCGAAGGATGCGGAACTTGCAAAATAGTTTGTCCAAGCAATGCTATAAAAATTGAGGAAGCAACAACTGGAAAGCTTACGGTTGGGGTTTCAAAGTATGGTTTTCCCTTTGTTACCGCGCAACTAGAGCTAGGTGAGCACAACTCGGGGGCATTAGTTGATGCAGTACGTAGCAAAGCTAGAGAAATAGCTACAAAAAGTGGCGCTGACTTAATACTTATCGATGGTGCTCCTGGAATAGGCTGCCCTGTTACGTCGACGTTAGTTGGAGTAAATTATGCTATTATAGTTGCGGAGCCAACGCCCGCAAGTGAAGATGGAGCAAAAAGAGTTCTTGAAGTTGCTAAACACTTTGGAATTAAGAGTGGCTTTGTTGTGAACAAAGCGAGTACAAGCAATTATCGAGAACATATAGTGGGCACGCTTAAAGAGCAAGGTTCAGAGTACTTGGGGGATATACCACTAGACTTTTCAGTAGTAAAGGCATTGTCTGAAGGTAAGCCAGTTGTGGAGTATGATTCCACCGCCTCAAAAGCAATAAGGAAAGTGTTTTTTAGAGTAAAGGAAGTGCTTAAGCTTTGAAAAGAAACTTAGTAGTAGCTGTTGTTGGAGGAAAAGGCGGTGTAGGAAAGACAACTGTAGCAGTAGGACTAGCTGTTGCTTTATCAAGAAATAAAAAAGTCTTACTTGTGGACAGCGACGTCGATAACCCAAACTGTCATGAGTCTTTAAACTTAAAAGTGCAAAAGTTAAAAGATGTAAATTCGTTCTTACCAAAGATAGATGAATCAAGATGCATAAGGTGCGGTATTTGTGTTAGCTCTTGTCCCGAGCATGCGTTGTTCATGGTGCCAAAAACTGCTCCAAAGATTCTTGAAAGCAATTGCTCAGGATGTAAATCTTGCTTTTATTCTTGCCCCGTAGCTGCAATAGAAGAGTCGTCAAAAGTTCTGGGAGAAATTTTCTTTGCAGAAAAAGACAACATTAGATTAGTTGGTGGTAAGTTAAAGCCAGGAGAAGCGAGATCTCCGCTTGTAGTTGAAGCTCTTATGAAACATGTTAAAGAAGAAGCTAAAAACTACGATATAGTAGTTGTTGATTGTGCACCTGGTGTAGGAAGCGCTATTACTCGTGCACTTAAAAAGGCTAACCTTGCCATAGTTGTAACAGAGCCAACTCCTCTTGGAATTAACACTTTAAAACTTTCTGCAACGTTACTAAAAAGACTTAGCATACCTTACCTTGTTGTTTTAAATAAAGCAAATGTCTCTCAAGAGTTTCGTGAGCAAATATTAAAAGAACACAACGTTGTTGTTGAAATACCTTACGACAATTCTTTAATTGAAGCTAGCGCGAAGAGAAGTCACATAGTTATCGAAGCTCCAAGTCATCCTGCGTCACTTGCATTAGCTAAACTTAGTAATGAGGTAAGCAGTACCCAATTAACTTAGATTAACAAAAACGTTGCACTGTAAACTCCGGAATCTTAAATAAAAAGTTTAAAAACAAACTTATCTAGCGACTTGTCATGTTAAAATGGAATAAAAACAAAGTTATAATTCTAGGGCACAGAGGCTTTATGGCTAAATACCCAGAAAATACTCTTCTTTCATTTCGAAAAGCTATAGAAGCTGGAGCTGACGGAGTAGAGCTCGACGTATGGCTTTCTAAGGATGAACATTTGGTTGTTATACACGATGAAAGTATAGATAGAACTTCGGACATGAAAGGAAAGCAAAAAGAAATGACGCTCAATGAACTTAAGAAAGCAAACTTAAGCATGGGACAAAAGATCCCAACGTTAGAAGAAGTGTTTGAAGCGCTACCTTCTGATGCGCTAATTGATATTGAACTTAAAGACGTTGATGCAGTAAAGAGAAGTCTTAAAGTTGTTCATGATTTTAGAGCTCTTGAGCGAGTCATGATTTCCTCATTTAACGTAGAGACACTTAAAAGGGTTAGAGAAGTTGATAAAGAAGTAGCACTTGGACTCTTAGTTGGCGATGAAAAAATTGTTTCACAAGTTCAGAAACTTGGGGAGATGCTTAACTTATATTCAATGAACGTACCAGTTGAAGGAATAAGGGTTTTGGGCTTCGAAAAGTTCAGAAGCCTTCTATCTCTGGTTAAGAGCCTAGGGTTGAAGGTTGTCTTATGGACAGGAAACGACGAACTCTATTATGAGAACAATAACTTAAGACGTTTACTTGGTACTTATGACATTGTAATAGCAAATGATGTTGAAAAAGCCGTAAAGTATCTTTCTAGTTAAAAACATGCTAAGGTTTTTAAAAGCTACGGGAAAGTTAAGCAATTCTGGTTATCTTATCTAGCTTCCTATTAAGTTCTGAGATAACAGACCTAACTTTGGTTAGCGGCATTTTTTCGGTTAAGTGCATTACAAATACTAGTTCGTCTTCAACTTCTGGAGTAACCACTGGAACAACGACAGTGACGCTATTTGGGTAACCAAAAACAAAGAACTCTGGTTTTTCTAGCTCTGCTTCTTGACTCACTTCAGCTTTCATGGGGACTAAAGAATCTGCAGAAAAGGTTTCAATAATGCGATTTGAACTTCCTAAGGCTCTTATACTCGCCTCAAGTTCAGAAAAAGTTAGGCTAGGCTTTTCTTTTAGCTCTAAGGTTGAAGTTTCTTTTTTCTCTTCTAAAGTTTGGGTTTTTACTTCTTCTTTTATGGATTTTATAGGAGCTTTATTTTTTAGATCTTCTATTTGACCTTCTTTAAGTTGTTTTTCAGTGCTAAGAATTTGTTCTTTTTGAGTAGAAACTTGCTTGTATTCTTCTGGTGCCTTTGTTGGAGGCCTCGAGACAACGGTTTTTTCCTTAGGTTTTTCGGTTTGTAAACTAAGTTCCTTGGTAGCTTCTCGCTCTCTTAAGTACTTCTCCAATATTCTTTTAAGATCAAGCTCTATAAACTCCTCTTCTTTGTTCGAAGACAATTCACTAAAGTTAAAGTATGCTTTCTAATTATTAGTTTTCCTTTTTATAATACTCGACTTAATAATCTAAAGTTCTTCACTAGTTTCCTGAAGTTACTTGCTGTTCATGTAAGTTAAAGTTAATCGCTCAAATATTTTCCGGCAAATTTAAAAGAGGAAATAAAACAATTCAACATTGCATCCAAACGAGAACCTTAGGTTCTCTTTCTTTCCTAGAGGTAACAGGAACCCAGGTTTCTATTAGTCTTGAGGTAGCTCTCATTCTTTTAGACGTAAAGAGCTCACAAACAGCTCGGCAAGAAAGCCTAAAACTTTAACTCTAAGAAGAGTTGCTCTAATAACTTAAGATTTTTCTAGCCCAAAGGTTACCTTCTCTTATGTTCGAAATGTTTGAACTAAGCTTCAAGGGAGAAAGCAAACTTTTGCAGTTCTCCATTGATATTTACTTATTGTTTTAGCCTAAGTTGTAAAAAACTATGAAAGCTGTTAAAGTTTTTCTTGAAAGGAGCTGTGAACGTTTGTGAAGTTTCAATAGGTATCTATGTGAAAGTATTATGTAGAAAATTATGCGCTATGACTTTCTTGAACAGGCCAACGTTATTATCTTTACTGAAAAAGTATTGCAAGCATCGTTCTGGAGTATTTTAAATAGCTCAATTTGAAAGATTCTCTTGTTGATATCTTCCTTCTTAGCTTTATAACTTGAACATTTTTTAATTTAATACCTAAATGTTTTAGTAGAACTGAAGACCAACTGTTCTAAAGCTTAGAACAGAGAAAATGTTTTAAAAATTAAAAAAAGATATAAGCTAGTTGTTGCACAATATACTTGACGAAAGGAGGTGAAAAGAGGATGGAGAGCAAAAGGAAAAGAAAACTAAGCAAGTTCATCGTTCCTCTTTT
>JBAMLO010000039.1:0-29617 GCA_039793485.1 Nitrososphaera sp.
AAGCCTCGCCCTTAGAAGGAGGGTAAAGTTTTTGAGCTATTGTTTGCTTCTTGTTCCCTGTGCGGGGAAGCCCATGAAGGTAGGCGTGTTAAACGTGGTATGTTTAAGTGTCCCCGCACAATAAAGAAGTGAATGAGCTTGAGGCAAGTAAAGCTCAAGTGAGGCATAACGGAGCAATAAATATTCTATATATCCCTGAGTCTCTAGGATCTGGGAGCAGAGGGCAACTCTCCATGAGAGTAGGGGTAATTGACTGAAGGCCAAGCCCGTGTTCTACCGCTGGACGAATGGAGCGGAGTGGGTGCGCAAAGTACCCGCTAGCTGTGAAGTGATGAAAATGAAGGCGGTAAACTACAAACCTATGATCCGCCCTAAGGAGAACCCTTCGCCCTTCAGGGCGGGAGGAGGTCGGTGAATAAAGTAAGGCTTTAAAAGAATTCTATTTATCAACTTTTAAAAAATGAATTGCTCATCGAAAGGCGTAGCGATCTAAAGTTTACTATTCTGTTTTCATTAAAAGCCACTGATTTCCTCCTTTAAACTTTATTAGTTGATAGGTGCCCTTTAGCTTTCTTCCAAGCAACTTGAATCTTATCTTACTTTCAGATTTTTCAACTAGCTCATACGTTCCCTTATCCCAAATCAAAACTTTTCCAGCTCCGTATTCTCCTTCTGGAATTACACCTTCAAAATCTGCATACTCTAGTGCATGGTCTTCAACTTGTATTGCTAATCTCCTTACTCCGCGCTCAACAGGAATTTCTTTTGGTATTGCCCAAGACTTTAAGACTCCATCCATTTCTAACCTAAAGTCAAAGTGATGGTGACTTGCCCAGTGCTCTTGAACTACAAATATTGGACTCATTCCACTGTTTTTTATTGGATTAACTTTTCCGGCTTTAACGTAAAGTAAACTCTTCTGTTATTTTTACCCTTATTTTCTACTTTGTTAAGTACAAGCTCTCCAACTTCTTTCGTGTTAGAAACATGTGGGCCACCATCTGCTTGAATGTCCAATCCTTCTATTTCAACTATTCTTAATTTTTCTACATCTGGAGGCATTGCTTCTGCAAGTTTTACTATTCCAGGAATCTTAAAAGCCTCTTCTCTTGGTAAGTAGTAAATTTTTACGTTTCTGCCCTTAGCAAGTTCTTCATTAGTTTCCAGGAAAACTTCTTCAATCAATTTTCTATCGAACTTCTCAATGTTTACGTCTAGTCTTGACTTGTCTACGCCAACTTGATTTCCAGTAATCAGCGCACCCGTTTTCTTATTAAATACTGATGCCAATGCATGAATTCCCGTGTGCATTCTCATTATAGTGTACCTCTTTTCCCAGTCAATTACTCCTCTTACCTTATCGCCAACGCCTAAACCTGAGCTTGTTAAATGATGAAATACCTTGTCTCCTTCTTTTCTTACTTGGTCAACTACGTATTTTTCTTCTCCCTTGAATATCACTCCAGTATCTTCTGGCAGACCTCCACCTCTTGGATAAAATGCAGTTTGATCTAGAACGATTTCGTCGTTGCTAACTTCTACGATTTCTGCTTCAAACTCCTTTAGGTAAGAGTTGTCCATGTACAGAAGTTTTGTCATAACTTTTAGCTGTAAAAACACAGATTTAAATATTTTATGTTCTTATTAGCACTAAGGTTGACTAAATTTATTTGCTTTTTTCAAAGTCCTTAGGACTGGGAATACTTATTTTTAAAACTACTTTATGC
Source organism: Nitrososphaera sp. (assembly GCA_039793485.1). Classification (GTDB taxonomy): domain Archaea; phylum Thermoproteota; class EX4484-205; order EX4484-205; family JAAOZO01; genus JAAOZO01. The sequence goes on from JBAMLO010000039.1 coordinate 1,728, forward strand.
CCAATTTTTCATTTATTTCCTTCTGGTAGTTTTCGATCTTTAGCTCCTCGACATCTTTTACATTTACAGGCTTCTTTAAGTATGAGGATTCTATGACAGAGTAAGATATTGCCATTGCTTTATAGCCTTCGATAGCACTCGTTTCCGGTTTTTTCTTATCTCTTACTGCCGTGAGAAAGTCATAAAGTTCAATAGCTACTGAGTCATATAAGCCATGTGGAAAATATTTTTCTTTCTCTTGTTGTGATGCATTTAGCAAGAAGAAAGATGTTACGTTCATCCTAAATCCAGAATCAAGTACTAAGTTTTCTTCTTTGATTACCCCCTTGCTTCCGTATATCCACTTTCCAAAGGAAGATCCTTCTCCATGTCCTGCCCAATAAGCAGGAGCCCAAAGTGTAACGCAGCCATTTTCGTGATTAAGTATCGCAAATCCTGCATCTTCAACAGTATTCTTCACGCTCCTTAGTATAGTTCCTTTTTCGTCTCTGAGATAGCGCTCTCCTTCAAATGTTCTTGTAACTCCTATTGCTTCGCTCACGTCGCCAGCAAAATATCTAAAGAGGTCAGCATCGTGAACTCCGTTGTCTAGGACAGGTCCTGCTCCTGCAGACAGCTTTTCATGTCTCCAAGGAGTTCCTGCTATAACTGCGTCTCTCCCCCAATTTGGTGCTCCTCCAACACCTCCCAGGAAAATCATCTGAAGCTTTCCAATATGCCCGTTTTGAATTGTCCATCCTATTGATCTATTGTTTAAACTTCGCCTGTAGTTCTCTGCAACTGCAAGTATGGCTTTTCCATCTTCTGCTGCTTCGATCATATTGTGAGCTGCTCTCATAGTTATTGCTAGTGGTTTTTCTACTAAAGCATGAATTCCATTTCTCAAAAAGGGGATAGAAAGCGTATGGTGTGTTCGATGGTCAGTTGCTATATCAACGGCATCCAAATCTTTTATTTCTAAGAGCTTATTCGAGTCTAAAACTTCCATTGGCTTGGTTCCTTGAAACTCTTCAATCGTTTTTGAGAACTTTTTCATTCTTTCTTCTACTACGTCACAAACAGCAACTATTTCGAAATCAACAATTCCTCTTTTCTTAATTTCTCCATATTGTTTTAGATGGTATGAAGCCATCCCTCCACAACCAACTATTGCTATCTTTATCTCGTCGGACATTTTTATCGCCAGTCTTAAGTATTTACTTTTGAATATTTAAAGCTTAATTAAGTAAACAAAGAATGAAAAACATTCTATTCTCATTTTCTTCTAACGGTGTATTTTTACATAAAGGCCCCCCTAATCGTGCTGTTTTTAGTTTTGCGAAAGTAGCTAGATTCCTCCCTTACTAAGCTTCTTAAGATTTCACTTAACTCTTTCGTTTATGCTTTTTCTCTGAAAGTATCTAAGCTTATCAAGAATAGTCATTCTATTCTTCGTATACTCTTAACGGTTTCTATTTTCGTTGTTTTCGGTACTTTCGTTCTAACTATATAGAATCTACTTTGAAGCTAAACTTAAGCTAGCTAACAAACAAATAACTTCAGAAAGACATTTTAGGAGCATAGCTCATTTCTTCATCGTTTACTAACATGAGTCTCATACTCACAACTAGTAGTTGCAATACTAAGAAAAGCTTAAAAATGTTACAAAAGAGCTTTTGTTTATGAGTGAAATAGAATATATTAGTGGTCCTTTATCATCACTTCCAAGAATAACTTTTTCGAGAAGCAAAAGAATTTCTTCGTATGATCGAACTGGTGGGAATCGAGACTATATTACAATAAAACCAATGGAAAAAGTAAACATAGCAGAAATAAAAGGTGCAGGCATAATAAGGCATATTTGGATTACAGCTAGTTCTGAAAATAGGTACTACCTAAGAGATACTGTTCTTAGGATGTTCTGGGATGGAGAAGAAAATCCAAGCGTTGAGGTTCCTTTAGGAGACTTCTTTGGAGTTGGCCATGGAATTGCGAATCATTTCGTTTCTCTTCCACTTAGCATGATAAGAGGCCCAGGACGAGGATTAAATGCTGGAATGAACTGTTACTTTCCTATGCCCTTCTCTAAAGAAGCTAGAATAGAAATAGAGAACGAAAGCAACGTAGAAATTAGAAGTTTTTACTTTCATGTTGATTACGAAGAATGGGAAAATATTCCAGAAAACTATGGAAGGTTTCACGCTTGGTGGAACAGAGAAAACCCATGCAAAGCTATAAAGTACGAGGGCGAAGAGCTAAACACAACCGGAGATGAAAACTACTTAATACTCTATGCTGAGGGAGTCGGGCACTACGTTGGTTGCGTTTTAAGTGTTGATAACTTTAATGCATTTCACCAAAACTACACGTGGTTTGGGGAAGGGGATGATATGATCTTCGTGGACGGAGAAAAGTGGCCTCCAAGCATTCATGGCACAGGAACTGAAGATTACTTTTTATCTGCATGGGGCTTCCCCTCCGGTGAATACTCCGGGCCTTACCACGGTGTCTCTTTGGCTGGCGATGTAAATGAGTGGTCTGGCAAGTGGAGTATGTACAGGTTCCATATCGAAGACCCAGTAAGGTTTACGAAATCAATAAAGGTAACGATAGAGCATGGCCACGCTAACGATCAGGGAAACGACTACTCTAGTGTTGCTTACTGGTACCAAAGGGAGCCCCACAAGAAGTTTCCTCCTTTACCGAAGGCAAAAGATAGAAGACCAAGACGAATGTAGTTATTTTTCATTACAATCAGCACTTCAAAAAAAGCTAAATAAGAACTTATAGCTCGTTTAGTAATTGTTCTAGTGTACTTCTGACCCTGCTTAGTTTATTAGAAAGCTCTTCAACTTTTTGCCTTAGCTCTTCGTTCTCTTGCTTTAGCTTTTCGTCTTGAGTTCCAATTGTTAGCTCAAGTTTCTCGCCTTTTAACATTTTTTCATAAGTTTCTTTTACTATTTTACCTGCTTCTGTCCTTCCACTTAAGTGATTTCTTATTGTAGTTTCCGTTCTTCCAAGTTCTTCTGCTATCTTAGTAGTAGGTACTCCTGCTCTTTCCCTAGCTAATGAGCCTGCAGCTACTATTAATGAGTCAAGCCATGTTACTTTATCTTCTGCTGAACGTATGCTTTCGAGCACATCCGGTCTAAAGAGGGTTCCAAGTATCAACGAGAGTTCAAGTTTCTTTATTTCTTCTTTTCCAACAGGCTTTAGGGGAACTTCACTCATCTTTCTCACCTCCAGGGCTACCTTGTTCTACAAGTCTTATGTACTCGCCCCTCATTTTTATAGTTTTATTTGGATATACTACTATACCTTTATCTGTTATTTCAAATGGTCTCCTGTGAAGGTCATGTTTAGTGCCTCGCATTTTCCATATAATAAGCGATCTAATAAGTTCTCCTTCTATTTCATCTAAGTCTAGTCTTAGTATTCCGTCTACAGCGTGCTCAACCCCAGGTCCTCCAAAACCTCTTTCTGTTACACTAACCTGAGAGACTAGTATCGCCGTTGCTCCTAAGCCTGAAAGGACGCGCTTTAGTTGCATTAGTACTCCCCTAGCCATCGCTGGTTTTGTTAAGTAAAGTGTTGAAACAGAATCTATAGCAACTCTTTCAGCTTTTATATCTCTTATAGCTTGCTTAATTACATCTACCAGTTCTGTTACATCATCGACGCTTCTAACAATATACTTTTCTCTTTTCGCAGATTCTCCAATTCCTCCTGTGAAGGCATCTACAATAGCAAAAGTGCCATTTTCTTCATACTTCCTAACGTCCCATCCAAATGTTGACATATTTCTCCTAATTTGCACGGGATGCTCTTCTAATGTTACTAAAACTCCTGGTTCATTTTGTTGTAGCCCATAGTATAAGTACTGCTGACTAAAAATCGTTTTTCCAGTCCCAGGTCCTCCAGAAAGGAGTACTATGTTTCTTTTTGGAATACCCCCATAAAAAAGTTCATCCAGACCAGGGATTCCAGTCTTTATTCTTTCTATTCCTGCGCTCAATAAAACTCACCTCCAGCTAGTTCTCTACGTTTATTATTCCAGATTTGTTTATAAACTTGTTCGTATTAAGAATCAGATTTAAGATGAGTTAATTTGAAAATGCGAACATCAAAGTTTGCTATTCTATCTTAAAGAGTTAAAGTTCATGAGTGTCTCACTACCTTTTTTCATGAATTCTTCTATTGTTAAGTCTTTCTTCTGATGTTATTCGTTTTAAATATTTTAGTAGAAATGAAGACCAACTATTCTAAACTCTAGAACAGAGAAAGTGTTTTAAAAATTAAAAAAAGGATATAAACTAGATGTTGCACAGTATACTTGAGGAAGGGAGGTGAAAAGAGGATGGAGAGCATAAGAATAAAATTAAAAAGAGAAGAGTGCAAAACAACGAAAAAATACTGTTCGATTGCTTTTCTGGTATTTTGTTTATTAATTATAATGTTAGCACATTATGAAGTATCTGCACTCGGTCCTCCCCCGTTCGATTCTGCAGCTTGGAGCGCATATGGAGATGCTACTGGAAATGCAAATCATTCAGAATATGCTTCCGCTGATAGAACAAATGGAAAGATAACAGTTGAAACATATGATGAGGTTTGGGCATTTTCTGGTAGCGCATGGTCGTATACGTTTGCATACATGGTCGACTACTACTCCTTAGGAACTATGAGTCTTCCGTCTAACGATTTCGTTCTAAAAATAGTTGCAGACTTCGATCAGAAACAAAGGCTTCAGTTTTTAAATGAAATTATAAACAATTTGGAAACTTCTTACAAGATTGTCAACGATCCATCGATACGACAAAAAATAATTGAAGCGAAAGAATTCTATTTTAAGTCGATTCTTCAAGCTAAGCCTATGTACCACTTGCTGGGCATGGGAAATGGAAAGTATGAGCAAGCTCAAAGCTTAAGCGTGTTTAAAAACGCTTGGTCAGCGGTAAGCATTAACGGCTTCTTGCTTCATAGCATACTTCCAGAGCAGGGAGCGACTTACACTCACACGCTAGAAGTATTTCTGGCAGTAATTGATAGTGCCACGGGACAAACCGTGGCTAGCGATACAAGAAGGTATTCTCAAGATGGCGGTTATTCAGGTACTGTAAGTCTTCATTGTAGTTGGTATGCTCAAAGTGGTCATGCTTATGTATTGATATCTGGATTTCGGTTATCTTCTTCTATAAGTTGTTGGGCAACTGTAGGTAATGTTGGTTGTGCATTTAAAGATAATCAAGTACTTTATATTGAGGTGACATAACAATATGCTAGAAGTAAATAAGATTGAGCAGAAATGCCTTAAAAAGTTATTTTTTGTTTTAGTTCTTTATTCGATTAACGCAATAATTGTTTCTTACGAAACCTTTAGTGTAATAATTGGTTCTATGCACTTTTTAAAAGTACGTGAAACCTTTTCAGTATTGCCGCTACCTCTTCAAAGTTTATTTTTCTTTTTTATACTCTCTGTTTTTGCTATTGTTAACTTAATTTCTCCTTTCTTAGTATATTTTGGAATAATAAAGAACATAAAAACCAAAAATTGGACTCATGTCATAATGTGGGCTAATTTCATTGGGAGGCTTCTTCTTGTTATAAACCTTTTTGTTTTACTAGCTCCACTTACAATGGTAGTAGCATATCTTACAGGGTTCGCCACTATGTCGATTGACATGGTACTTAGTATAGTTATCCTACTCCTGCAATGGTTAACTACTGTAACAAGTTCAATTATGCTGTTGTCCCTCTCCAAAGAAGTCAGCCGATCCTTAAATTTTCTTTCTTAATTTCTAAACCTAGCCTAAAATTTTCATTAGCTTGCTAAGGGCATTCGATATTTAGAGAAAGCCTGCGGAAGGCATAATTTTCAATTAGCTTTTGGTTACTTATAAGCGCAAACATTGCAGTTAATGTAGTTCTGTTTTGCTCCGCGCGGTTAAGTATTAAAACTTAAGATGTTTGCTCAACATAGAGACGAATCCTAATGAATCTTTAAGCCTTGAGTTGACCGTCTCTAAGTAGGTACTAAAATGTTTTTAAGTTGCAACCTTTAAACATTTAGTTAGATTTCAATGAGCGAAAAGAATAGTTTAAGAGCTAAAGCTACTGAGGAAGGAAAGTTTTTTGATGACTTTGAAACAAAGTCATCTTATTGGGAGTGGAGAGTAGACAACAGTGCTGGTTTTGAGCTAGAAAAGAGTATCTTAAGGATGTTCGTAGGTCCAACAGAAGCTCTTTATTACTCGAATGCAGAAATCTCCGATGGTTTCTTTGACGACTTGCCATGGAGCTTTAAGACTGTCGAAATTAAGGCCAGACTTATAGGAAAGCATTTTGGTAGCGCTGGCTGGGGCTTTTGGAACCACACTATGGTCGTAGAGCATTCTATGCCAATTTGGTTCATTTACCTAAGGCCTAGAGGCTCTTATCCTTTTTCTGGGTTCTTTGCTCAAGTTGGGAATCAATTCCAACCAATAGTGCTTCTTGAGAAAAACTTCTTGTTTACTTTAGCTTATGTTCTCTCAAGAGTTTCAAGTAAAATTGCGGGAGTTAAGATATTGTCGCTAAGTCCAACTATGCAAGAGCTTAAGCTTGAAGAGTGGCACAACTACAAAGTAGAATGGACGAAAGACAAGGTATTGTTTTATATAGATGAGAAAGAAGTTGCGAAAATTCCATTCTTGTTTAAAAGTCAAAATGCTCGTGTAGACGTTTGGATAGACAATGCAGTGTTTGAAATTAGGAAAAACGATCCCGGAAAAGTATACAGACATGTGACTCAAGAAAATAGAAATAGAAACTTCCTCGAAGTAGATTATGTTAAAGTTTATTAAAAGATAGCTCTCAGTCTAGCAATGATCTTTAATCTTCTTGAACCAAGAGGTTGTATAAAGCGCTACTTTAATTACAATGAGTTAAAATCAATATAAACAAATGAAACTTTCGTCGTAGCCAGCAGTTTAAAAATAGATAGACTCTAAATAGAAAATTGAAAAATATTGGTGCTTTTGAGCAAACAAAATACAAGAAATTGAAGCACTGCATTAAGTTAGAACGCAACATAAGTACAACTATGGACTAAAAAGAATTTCCTAGATGAATGTCTCAATAAACTTATACCTCCAAAAGAAGCTTTCTCCAAGTTTGAAGCTCTTCGAAGAACTTATGAAGACTTGGAGTGGGTTCCGCCACGATAGGGAAAAGATGATGAGAGCTTCAATGAACTAAGAGGAGCTCTAGGCTCATAAATCCAAGAGCTACATACGTCTGTAAAGGCGATGTAGTTTATAACCCTTGATGTTGTTATTAATCTTTTATTTATTTTTTGCTGTCAGATTTTTCTTATTTGTTTCTTAGGACTCTAGTGGAAGCTTAGAAGTAAACTGTTAGACATTAAGCTAAAAACTTTAGCTTTTCGTAATGAACTTCGTTAATAGGCCTTTCTCCTGAGAAAAATCTCCTAAAGTCTTCAACTATGGTGCCAAACAACATTCTTCTTCTCTCATCAGAAGGTCCAGCTATATGAGGTGTCAAGAAAACGTTATTAAGTTCATACAGGGGGCTATTCTTTTGCAGAGGTTCCTGATCAAACCTATCCAAAGCTGCACCAGCAATCCATTTCTCTTTTAAAGCTTTAACTAAAGCATTTTCGTCTATGAGGGGACCTGCTGTATTTATGATGTAAGCAGAGGGCTTCATAAGTTTAAGTTCCTTTTCCCCTATCATGTGGTAAGTTTCAGGAGTAGAAGCTGCATGTAGAGTCACTATGTCTGAGGCTAAAAGGAGTTCGTTTAAGTTAACTTTTCTAACGTTGTACGCGGTTAGTTGTTCACTCTCGGTAAAAGGGTCATACACTAATATATTAACTTCAAACGGCTTAAGTAACTGTACTAATTCTCTTGCTACTTTTCCAAAGCCCACAATGCCAACTACCTTACCTCTAAGATCAAAGGTTTCTATATCTCCACGATTCTTATAGTCCCAGTCTTTCATGTGCATGGCTTCAACGTATTGAGGAATTCTCCTTAAGCAGTTTAAAATCATCGCCAAAGTAAACTCAGCAACAGATTTAGCTATAGTTGAAGCCGCATTAACAACAACAATTCCCCTTTTAAAGACTTCATCCGTAACATATGGCTTAACACTTCCAGCAGCATGGCCTATAATCTCAAGCTTTTCTGCATTCTTTAGAACAGCTTCAGTAAATCTAGGAGATCCCCAGCTTGTAATGCAACCCTCTACGTCAGCTATGAGGTTAGAAAGCTCTTCTTCATCTAGGTTCCTGTTGTAAGGGTTAAAAATTACTTCTGCAAAGGATTTAAGCTTCTCCTCGTCTTCAACCCTTGAAACAAGCTTGTAAAGCTCTCTTGGTATAGTAACTAGAACCTTAACCTTTCTGCTCATCCCAAGTTTACTAATTTTCGTAGAAATATTTAAATCTGAAGCCGTTCCTAAGATGAATAAATCAAGTTGACAAATTATGTCCGTGTTGCTTCGATAACCTTTGGAGGTGCAGGAAGAAAGGGAACAGTGCATGAAACCATAGAAAGTAACGTAAAGGCAATAATGCATCTTTTGAGGAAAGCCGCTCTAGAGAAACCAGACATTATTTGTCTTCCAGAATGTTCTCCTTTTCTTAGCTTAAGCATAAAGGAGATGGTAGATAATGCAGAAGAAATTCCAGGGCTGTTACTTAGTGAAGTAACACGTTTTGCCAGAGAGAACAAAACCTACGTTGTTTTCCCGATGATGAGAAAGGAAAACGGGAAAGTTTTCAATTCTGCAGTTTTAATAAGTCGAGACGGAGAATACATAGGGAGCTACAACAAAGTTCATCCAACAATATGGGAGCTTGAAGCAGGGGTTACTCCCGGTGTTGAAGCTAAAACTTTTGACTTAGACTTTGGAAAAGTTGGTTTTGCAATATGCTTCGATTTAAACTTTGAAGACGTTATGAAAAAGTTAGCTAATGACAACATTAAACTTATCTTCTTTCCTTCTATGTATCTCGGAGGTTTGCAATTAAAGATGTGGGCCTTCAATTGTGGTGCGTATGTAATTTCTTCTACTACAACAGAAGGAAGCATGATTGTAAATCCACTTGGTAGAATTTTAGCTGTTTCTAACAAGTACCAGCCAATTATATGTAGAGACATAAATCTTGACTATGAAGTTTTGCATTTGGACTACAATAGTGAAAAGCTAGAAGCAATAAAGGAAAAATATGGTTCAAAAATAAACTTCGAAGTGGCCCAGTCAGAAGGTGTTTTCCTTATGTCTTCTGAAACAAAAGATGTTGCTGTGAAAGATGTGGTTGAAGAGTTTAGCCTTGAGACTAGAAGAAAGTACTTTGAAAGAGCCTTAAAAATCAGAGAAAAATCTTTAAAATTTTAATTTTAGACTAGTTTTGCTTAGTTAAGAAGACTAAGAAGGAGAAAAGCTTAAAGCTTTAAGATATTTTGCTATGTTTTAGTTATGGCCAAGGATTCTGACATTCGCACTCTCGAAATTAATTTCGAGTATAAAACCTACAAGCTTAGAACTCCTCTAAAATTTGGAAGTGTCGTAGTAGATAAATCAACATCACTTATAGTTAAAGTTACTGTTGAAAATAGATTAGGAGAAGAAGCTGAAGGTCTAGGTTCAATGCCACTAGCACACGAATGGGCATTCCCCAGTCCAGAAGTAAGATCTGAAAAGAAGCTTGAGGCTATGAAGTTGGTAGCAGAGTTCTATGGAAAGCTTTTAACAAGCGAAAGCAACAATGGTAAGTACCTGCATCCTATAGACTGGTTTGTAAAGCTTGAAGAGGAAATTCCAAAAATCACAAAGAAAGCTTCTCAAGATCTAAAGCTTGAAGAACAACTTCCAATACTTGCTTCTTTAGTTGCAATTTCTCCAATCGACGCTTCTTTGCACGATGGTTTTGGTAAAGTTAATAAAATATGTAGCTACGATGGTTACAGTGCAAAGTACGTTAGTAATGACTTAAGTTTTTATTTAGGTTCAAGGTTTAAAGGAAAATATATTTCTGATTACATTAAGCCAAAGTACTCAAGTGAACTTCCAGTATTTCACCTCGTAGGAGGCTTAGACAAGTTATGGAAAGACGAAGTTAGTTCCGAAGAAGCTAAGAATACTTTGCCTTTAAGTTTAGAAGAATGGATTGAAAGAGAAGGACTATTTTGTTTTAAAATTAAGCTCAGAGGAAACGACATAGAATGGGATGTAAATAGAACGAAAGAGGTAACAGAGGTCATAGTTGAGTCGTTGAAAAAGCAAGGAAAGAAAGAATTCTATCTCTCTGTTGATTCAAATGAAATGCATCCTTCTCCAGAAGCCGTCTTAGAGTACTTACGAAGAATTAAGAAAGAAGTCCCTCTAGCGTTTGAAAGGATGCTTTATATTGAACAACCAGTTAGTAGAAACCTAAATAAGTACATGTTCAATATGAAAGAAGTTGCAAATGTAAAACCCGTTTTGGCGGACGAAGGTGTTACAGACATAAAGAGCTTTGATTTGGCTATTAACTTAGGATGGTCTGGAATTGCTCTGAAGACGTGCAAAACTCATAGTGCTGCGCTTCTTCTTGTAGCTAAGGCAGAAGAATTTAAAATTCCATACAGCGTACAAGACCTTACGTGTCCAGGATTAGCTCTTGTGCATTCAGCTGGCTTCGCCGCTAGAACAAATCCAATAATGGGTTTCGAGTACAATGCAAGACAGTACTTACCTTTTGCCTTCGCAGAAATTCAAAAGAAATATCCTGAGGTATTCAAAGTTAAAGAAGGCAAAGTAAAAACAGAAATTCTCAATGATACTGTTGGCTTAGGATTAAGTTTGTGACGTCTCCTTCAGACTTAAGCCAATGAACTTCCAGTTTTTCTTAGCTTTAGGCTTCGTTCTTCGTTCGACTTGTTTTTACTAAGTATACTGCCATGCGAAGTTTAGCGTTTAGTTAAGACGTTTACCTCTAAAATTCGTTTCATTGCTTCAGGCTTTCCTTATGCTACTCTTTTTAGACTTAGAACTCCGTTTAAGAACAAGTTTTTTGAGAAGAATAGTATTCGCATTCTCTCCATTCAATTCTAAAACTAGTAAGTAAAATACATTTATAAAAGAAAGCTTCGTTCAATTTATGAACTAAAGATGGATCGAATAAGAGTAGGTTTCATCGGAGCTGGAAGTATGGCAAACAAAGTTCACTATCCTTCTTTAGCTAGTTTTAATGACGTTGAAATAGTTTCTGTTTGTGATTTAAATGAAACTAAGTTAAATGAAACTGCTAACAAGTATAATGTAGAAAACCGCTTTAAAGATTATAAACTTATGCTTGAAAAAACAAAATTAGATGCTGTTTATGTAATAATGGCTCCAGTTCCAGTAAGACCTTATGAAAATGCGGAGCCAATGGCAGAGGTTGTTATAAACTGTCTAAGACGTGGTCTGAATGTGTTTATAGAGAAGCCTCCAGGTGTCAACGTTAGGGAAACTAGAAGAATGGCGGAAGAAGCAAAAAAGCATGGATGCAAAACCATGGTGGGGTTCAACAGAAGATTCATTCCAGTTTTTAGAAAGGCAAAAGAAATAGTTGAAGAAAGAGGAAATATCTCGCACTGCACCGCAGTGTTTCACAAGTATACTATTGGGCAATCTCAGCCTTGGGATGCAGTAAGTTACCTTGTGGCAGACGTTATTCATGCCGTAGATGCTCTTAGATTTATGTGTGGTGAGGCTGAAAGCGTTGCTAGCTACATTGCAAGCTTTTACTCTGATTACCCAAATAGCTTCAATGCTCTCATAAAATTCAGTAGTGGTAGTGTAGGGCATCTATGCTCAAACTATTCTTCAGGAGGAAGAGTGCATTACTTTGAAATGCACTCTCGTGGTGTTTATGCGTTAGTAAACGTTCCACTTGATCCTCCTGAAAAACAGCAAGCTTTCATTTTAAGAGACGACAAGCCCTATGGCGAAATGGAGACCTTAAGAAACCTAAACTTAGTAAATGGGTGCAGAGATTTTCATGTTTTATACGGCTACCTTCAAGAAAATCGTCACTTCATAGACTGTATAAAAAGGGATGCAGAACCTGAAACCAATTTTGACGATGCTGTTAAAACTATGGAGCTCGTGGAGCGTATAGCTGCTTCTGGTATGAGGTGACTTCTTATGCAGTTTATACTGTTTTCTAAGATGTTCCAAAGTCTTTCATTGTCAAAGTTCGCAGACCTAGTAGCAAGTATGAAACTTGATGGCGTAGATCTTACTGTTAGGCCCAACGGTTATATTAAACCTGAAGAAGTTAAAGAAAAACTTCCTAAAGCAGTAGAAATCTTTAAGAGTAGGGATCTACAAGTAACAATGCTAACCACAGCAATAACTTCTTCAGAAGAACCATACTCAGAAGAAATTTTTCGTACTGCTTCCTATCTTGGAGTGAAGTACATTAAGCTAGGTTACTGGAAGTACATGGGCTTCGGTTATTTACGAAAACAAGTGGAAGACGTAAGAAGACAACTCAAGGGAATTGAAAAATTAAGTAAAGAATACAATATAACTGCAGGAGTTCACATTCATTCTGGAATGTTCATAACTGCTGAACCTACTGTGCTATGGCTTATACTTGAGGGTTTTGATCCAAATTTAGTTGGGGCTTACATAGACCCAGGTCATATGTGCATAGAGGGAGGTCTTGCAGGGTGGCTTATAGGATTAGATATACTAAGTGATAAGATAAAAATAGTAGCTATAAAAGACTATGGGTGGTTTAAAGCGAAAGGGCAATGGGTTGCACGTACAGTTCCAATTGGTCGAGGATTAGTTCCATGGAAGGAAGTGTTCAGTATTCTCAAGCAAATAAATTTCAATGGACCCCTGTCTATTCACAGCGAGTATGATATGCCTTTAAATAAAATCATAAAGCTTACTAAAAAAGATGTCAGCCGTCTAAGAGACCTAGTAAACCTTAAGTTCTAGCAAAGAGAGAAGACTTAAAATGAATCTTTTAACGCAGCAAAGAACATTTCTTGGTGGAGTTATGTCTCGTTATGGCTAATTTCCTATTGCTATGAAAGAAGATGTAAGAGAATTCTAGCAAGAAACTTTAAGAGACTAAAAAAGAACATTACAGCTCTGTTTAAGGAGATTCAAAAAGAGCTTTACTTATTGAGACTGTCAACTTAGGAATTAAAGGCTTAAAGTTGTGTTTTATCTTCAATGATACTTAGATGACATTGGCAAGCATAAGCCAACTTTATACAATGTTCAATAAAACATTTTCTAGAAGGGAGTTTTAGTAAAGGCAATTGCAATTAAAGCTTCTAGGTTAGTACCTAAGAATTACTTTTAGAAGAGTTAGGTTGTGAAGTAAGCAGAAAAGCTGTAAGAAAACAACCTTGACGTGGAGTCTTAAAGTTTTGAGTAAAGTAAGTTTCAAATTAGTTCATTAAAAATAAGTCTCGTACTTGGTCAATAGAACATATACAATTTTGAGTTTTAATTAAAAATATGTACCAGTAGAGTCTAAGCTACATCGTCTTTATTAGCGTTGTAGCTCTTGAGCTCGTTGGAGCCTCATAAGCTCTTCGAAGAGTTTCAAACTTGGAGAAAGCTGTAATCCGAAGGTATCTTCGTGCAATGTTCCTTTCGGGCTTCAACTTTAAACATCTGGAGATCTTTCCATTATTACTTTTATTGTTGACTTATGTTTATTTAATTCTCTCCTATTAGAACTGCTGACTACGACCTCACTTCAGTATTGTAGTAAAGATTTAAATACTTCTTATGATAAAAAACATTTAATATAAATAAAGAACATGGACGAAGTCACAAGTGTAAGAATCAACGCAGAGTTGTGGAGAAAGGTCAAGATCTTAGCTGCCAAGAGAGGTGTAACTTTGAGGTCTATTATAGAGGAACTTTTAGCTATGGAGGTCGAAGCAGAAGAATTACTTAGCGAGAAGGCAACAGTAGATGAGTCTATAGTTGAAGCTCTGCTAAAGGAAAGGAAAAAGGGTAAAATACCACTTGTAATAGTCAGCAAGAAAACAACTGTTGAACTAGTGAGGGAAGGTAGAGGCGATTAAAGCTTATATTGATACTAAATATAGTAGTCGCACGGTATAAACCTGATGCCCCTCCGCATAACATAGCTGAGAAGCTACTTAACTTTCCTCAAACAGAATTGTATGCCTCACCTCTCACGCTAGTCGAGCTTTACTCCGTTCTTTCAAGAGTGCACGTAGAGATTTCTTAACAGACATAAGAAAGGCATCGTTGCATTAACTTGTATATTTTCACAGTAAAGATTGCAGACTGCGGTTGGTTTCAAGATCTTATTTTTCTTGAAGAATGGTGACTAGTTACGAGGTCCATGCGCCATTAGAGTATCATTTAGCAATAGAACTGTCGGAACAGCTAAAGCTGAGAACACTAGACCTCCTTCACGTAGCTTACACTTCTATTCTAAAGAGAGCTAAGATAACAGATACACTAATTACTGGAGATGAGGAGGTTCTAGAAAGCAGAGAACAGATACTTAATTCGGCTGAGGTACAAGTTAGACATCCACAAGATGTTATAATGGGTGTCCAGAAAACCTAAAGTTTTAACTCTGGAGCGGAGTCTACTCAGCTTAAGGCTTAAAGTTATGCTTACCCTCGAACAGTACTCAAGCGATAAGGTTAGTAAGCATAGGTTAGCTTTATGTAATGTTCAGCAATGAAAAAACTTTCCTAAAAGATTAGGCCTCTGGTTCCTATATGGAAGAGGGAATTTAATAGAACAATGGTTTCTTTACTAAGAGAAGGATGAGTTCGTTCAACGCTTGTTTCCTAAGTATAAGCCAAGAGATTCAGAAAGATAAATAAATATCATAAATGGCCTTAAGTTGCAGTTTCATATAGTTTTTCAAAAAACTTATTAAGACGAGAGCTGCAAGGCGAGGTCATGGAGTAAGGCAATGAAATTAGATCACTGGCATGCTCTTCCCATAGAGAAAGTCTTTGAGCTACTTAAAACAGGAAAGGAAGGTTTATCTCAGGAGGAGGCAAAAGAAAGACTTTCCTTATACGGCCTTAACGAGATTAAAAAAGAAAAAGAAAAATCAATCTTTTTGCTCTTCCTACAACAGTTTAATAATCCATTAATACTTCTTCTAATAGCTGCTACTTTATTCTCCGCTTTTATAGGGGAAGTTCTTGATGCAATTGTTATCCTTGTTGTTGTGGTAGCTTCAGCGGGGCTTGGATTCATTGAGGAGTATAGGTCAGAGAAAGCAGTTCAACTTTTAAAGAAACTTACTTTGCCAGAAACACATGTTATACGAGATGGCGAAGAAATCCCTGTTCCAACAAGAGAGGTTGTAGTCGGAGATATCGTTGTTCTTAGAGCTGGCGACAGAGTTCCAGCAGACTTAAGGCTAGTTGAAACTTTTAACTTAAAGATAGACGAATCTTCTCTTACTGGGGAATCTGTTCCAGTTGAGAAGTTTGCTACAATTTTGCCTATGGATACTTCCTTGTTTGACAGAGTGAACATGGCTTACAGCGGAACACTTGTGACTTATGGAAGAGGAGTAGGCGTTGTTGTTGCAACCGGAATGAACACCGAATTTGGTAAAGTTGCTAAAATTGTCCAAGCTGAAGAAGAAGTTGAGACGCCCTTAGAAAGGCGGATGAACACTATAGGAAAATGGCTCATAGCGTTCTCTTTAGGCGTTTGTGGCGTTGTAACTTTCCTCGGGATCTTAAGAGGAAATCCCTTGCTGGAAATGATTCTTTGGGGTATAAGTTTAGCCGTTGCTGCGGTTCCAGAAGCTCTTCCTGCTGTTGTAACTGGTTCCTTAGCTATAGGAATGTATGAGATGGCAAAAAGAAAAGCGATTGTTAAAAGACTTCCAGCTGTAGAGACCCTAGGTTGTACTTCAGTGATATGCTCTGATAAAACTGGTACGATGACAAAAGGAGAAATGACTGTTAAAAGGATCTTTGTTAATGGAAAGTTTTTTAATGTTAGTGGCTCTGGCTACGAGCCAAAGGGCTCTTTTTACTTTAATAACGAAAAGGTAAACTTGGAGCAAGAGAAAGAACTTTACTTACTGTTGAAGTTTGCAGCCTTGTGTAATGATGCTAAGCTAATTTTTGAGAATAACACGTGGCGAGTTGCTGGTGATACTACGGAGGGTGCTTTGCTTGTAGTAGCAAGAAAAGCAGGAATTACTGAAGAGGAGCTTAACGTTTATGAGAGAATAAACGAGATACCTTTTACTTCCGAGAGAAAGAGAATGACAACCATACATACTGTTCCAGAAGGAGAAAAACTTGCTGTTATAATGAAGGGTGCTCCAGAAGTTGTTGTTACAAGGTGTACTTATGTTTTAGAAAATGGAGAAATAAAAGTACTTAGCGAAGAAAAAATAGCAGAAATTTTAAAGGTTAATGAGAATATGGCCAAAGATGGCTTAAGGAACATTGCAGTTGCTTACAAGGAAGAAAAGGAGTTGCCAGAAGAACTTTACGAAGAAGAATTCGAAAAGAACTTTATATTCCTTGGAATATTTGGTATGTTGGATCCTCCTCGTGAAGAGGTTAAAGAGGCAATTCGTCTTTGTAAGGATGCCGGAATAGATGTTGTAATGATAACTGGAGATCATAAACTCACTGCTGAAACCATTGCTAAGGAGCTTAACTTGCTTAGCGATGAAAATAACGCAGTACTAACTGGAGCTGACCTTGAAAAAATGAACGAAGCAGAGTTATCAAGAATAGCTGAGAAAGTTAAGATTTATGCTAGAGTTTCTCCTGAACACAAGATGAAAATCGTTACTGCATTAAAAAGCAAAGGTCATATAGTGGCGATGACTGGAGATGGAATAAACGACGCTCCTGCATTAAAAATGGCTGATATAGGAATTGCGATGGGCATTACTGGTACTGAAATAACCAAGGAAACTGCTGACGTTGTATTGGCTGATGATAACTTTGCTACCATAGTTAACGCAGTTAAAGAAGGAAGAAGAATCTTTGACAACATAAGAAAGTATCTTGTTTATTTGCTTAGATGCAATATTGCAGAAATACTTTTCATGTTGGTTTCAACGTTACTTGGGTTACCTTTACCTCTAACTGCAGTACAGCTTCTTTGGGTTAATCTTACAACAGATGGGCTTCCTGCTTTAGCACTAGGTGTTGAACCTGCAGAAGAAGATGTTATGAAAAGGAAACCAAGAAGCTTGAAGGAAAGCGTGTTCACAAAGAGAGATATCTTGGTTTACTTTGTTCTCATCCCAGCAGTAGCTACTTTGCTTTTACTTTACTTGTTTACTTGGAGCTTGAATAACGAAAGTTTAGTTGAAGCCAGAACTCAAGCTCTTACAGCTATGATCCTAATGGAGCTTGTTATGGCTATTTCTTCGCATTCTCTTTCAAAACCAATAATTAGGGCAGAACCATTTTCAAACAAGTTCTTATGGTACGCTGTTTTCTCTTCTTTTTTACTACAAATTTTAGTTCTTTACGTTCCATTTTTGCACCCTGCATTTGACGTAACATATCCTAGCATTCAAGATTGGTTACTTGCAGTTTTCTCGTCTCTTTTGATCTTCGTTATCGTCGAAGTTCTGAAGCTTTTTAGCTAACTTTGCAAAGGTTTAAAAAATGCTCTAGTTACTTTGCTTCTAGAAGATAGCTTTGTTAAAAATAGTAAACAAAGAAGAGCTTTCGAGGACAAGTCAAAGAAGAGATGCTCTGGAAATACTTGAAGAGGGTTTAAAAGCTGCTGACCCAAAAAGTTCGGTAAAGGAAGCACTCAGCAACTTGAAAGATGAGCTTAGCAAGGCAAGAAGGATAATTGTGATTGGATTTGGAAAAGCCTCCATAAAGATGGCTGAGGGTTGTGAAGAAGAGCTAAGAGACAAGGTTTACAATGGAGCAATAATAGCGCCAAAGGGTATAGAAGGTAAAAATCTTAAGACAATAAAAGTATTCGAAGGTACCCATCCAATCCCATCTGAAGTTAACATAGAGTCTACAAAAAAATTAATTTCTATTTGTTCGAACTTAACTAGCGAAGACCTTGTAATTTGTCTTATTTCTGGAGGAGGTTCTTCACTTTTAACTTTCCCAGCTGACGGTATTTCACTAGAAGAGAAAAAGTTAGCAACGGATGTTCTTCTAAAATCTGGTGCTGACATAAAGGAAATAAATACAATAAGAAAGCATATTTCAAAAGTTAAAGGTGGACAGTTACTTAACTTCTTAAAGCCAGCAAAAGTTATTTCACTTATTCTTTCTGACGTAATTGGAGACCCAATTGAGTACATAGCATCGGGACCAACGTCTCCCGACTCATCAACTTTTGAAGATGCTTATAACATAATCAAGAAATACAACTTAATGAGTAAGCTACCAAAAAACGTTATCGAAAGAATAGAAAAAGGATTAAAAGGAGAAGTTGCAGAAACTCCTAAGCCTGGAGACGAAATTTTCAACAACGTAAAAAACATCATTGTTTCTAACAACATGAAGTCTCTAGTTGCAATGGAGAAAAAAGCAAGTAGCCTAGGTTACAATACAATGATCTTAACTTCGTATGCTCAAGGTGAAAGCCGAGAAGTTGGGAAGTTTCTATGTGCGGTGATGAGGCAAATTTCTTCGCATGACACACCTATTAAAAAACCTGCATGCGTAGTACTGGGAGGCGAAACAACTGTTACAGTAAAAGGAAAAGGAAAAGGAGGAAGGAATCAAGAGCTTGTACTTTCTGTTGTTCTAAATTGTAAAGGTATAGAAAATTTTGTTTTTGCTTCTCTTGGAAGCGATGGAATCGATGGTTACACCGACGCTGCGGGTGCGATAGCTGACAATTTTTCGTTAGAGGAAGCTGTCAGCAGTGGCTTAAAACCAGAAGAATTTCTAGAAAACAACGATTCTTACAACTTTTTCAAGCAAACGAGAAGTTTAATCTTTACTGGTCCAACAGGAACAAACGTGAACGACTTCGTAGTTGCCTTAATTTTTTAGCATTAAGTAAGTTCGAAATTGCTTTAAAAACTATTGACATATCAAAAACTACCTTCAAATTTCTTAAATAACGTAAAAACTAAATAGCTTCTAGAGTTCTTCTTGCACTCTGAATTATTTCTTCGTTTTCAACTTTTAATCCAAAATCTGAAAGAGAACTAAGAATAGCGTTCAATGTAGTTAAAACATGATGTCGGTTAACTTCACCCATGTTACCTATTCTAAATATTTTTCCTCTTAGCTCGCCAAATCCTCCTGCAATTACTACTCCAAAATTCTTCTCCAGATTTTCCCTAAATCTCTTATCCTCTACGTTCTCTGGATACTCAAAGGATATGACTGTGTTTGATCTTACTTCTGGTTTAACAAAAGCCTTGAGTCCAGCAGCTTCGAGAGACTCGTAAAAAGCTTTTGCAGTAGTTCGGTGTCTCTGAATTCTCCTCTGTAGGCCTTCTTCAAGTACAAGGCTCAAAGCTTCATCAAGAGCATAGAATAGCGGCACTGCTGGAGTATAAGGTGTTTCCTTTCTTAAGTTTGAGTACTCTATGTATTTTGCGAGGTTAAAATAGTCTGAATGTACTTCATTTTTCATTATATACTTCGTAGCTTTTTCACTTATACCCAATATCGACAAGCCAGGAGGTGCAGCCAAACATTTTTGACTTGCAGTAACTACTATATCGACACCCCACTTATCCATTGGAAGCTCATCTCCAGCAAGTATCGAAACAGCGTCTACAATCGTAAAAGCATTAAAGTTCGAAGCAATATTCGTTACTTTATCTAGCCAATTAATCTTGGTGCCTGGAGAAGTATCGTTATAAACTATGCAAAAAGCTTTTACGTCTCTCATCTCTTCTGCTTTTGCCTTTACTTCTTCAAAACTTGGTGCACTTCCTAAAGGTGCTTTTGTGCAAATTGGATTTCCACCAATTAATCTAACATATTCAGCAACTCTCATACTAAATTCGCCAAAAACTGGAACTATTACGTTGTCACCCTTCTTTACTATGTTGCTTATGGCTGCTTCAACACCTCCCGTACCAGAAGAAGATAAAACTACAATGTTTTGTTCAGTTTCAAAGACTTTTCTAGCTTTTTCCTGTATGCTTTTGTATAGCTCATGAAACTCCTCCCCTCTGTGGTTTATCATAGGCTTCGTCATTGCATGTAGCACTCTTTCTGGAACATTGGTTGGTCCTGGTATCATGAGAAGTTTCTTTCTTTGTTGATAGCCCATGGACTTAGCTTTAGTAAAACAACTTAAAAGCTTTAAAGAAAGACAACGTTGGCATTTTAAAAACTTAAAAAAGGTAAACTAACTTAATACCCCTATGGGCAAAGAATGAAAAAGAAAATCATCATAGTTGGTTTCATTTTGTCTTTAGCCTTAGCTACACTTATTTTTGAATACATTAATCTTAATGTTCTTCAAAAAGAGGCCGCTGCAAAAAACCTGATAAGCATAGAAGATATGGATGGGCGGCTAGTAAAGATACCTGAAAAAATCAATAGAACTGTTGTGCTAAGTGGTGGAGTTGTTGAACTTATGTGCGTTTGGGGTATTGGAAATAAACTAGTCGGTACAACATCGTACATAAAGAATCATACTGTAATAGGAAAGATAATTGGAAATAAAAATGTAACTGAAGTTGGATTTTCCTCTTCTAATATAGACGTAGAAAAAGTTCTGTCTCTAAAACCAGACTTAGTTATTGCTTACAGTCCAAAATTTTACGGTGGTTCAACTTACAAGAGTGAAATACAACAAATCGAAAGTAAAGGAATTCCTGTAGTTTACGTTTATGTTAGAAGCCTACCAGAGTTTTATGAGCTAATACGCCTAGTTGGAAGAATATTCAACTTAGCTGAGTCTGCAAACAGCACAATTTCTTACGTACAGTCTGTAATGAACTTAGTAAAAAATGAGGCTTCCAAAGTACCAGAGTCGAAAAGGGTTAAAGTTCTTTTTCTTTACGGTTCCCCAACCGTAGTACAAACAGTTCAAGGCGATGTTAGTTTCATAAACGACCTTATAGAAAACGCAGGTGGAGAGAATGTAATTAAAAACTCTGGTCAAGAATTCGTTAAGGCTTCTTTCAAAGACATAGCGTCATGGAATCCTGATGTCATAGTAATTTGGAATTATCCTCCAGAATTTTCTCCCGAGTACCTTATGAACATTTCTGATTTAAGCAACGTAAGCGCAATAAAGTACAAAAGAGTATATAAGCAGCCAGAGTCTTTAGACGGTTCAATCTGGACAATTCGTTCTGCGCTTTTAGATGTATGGTTACTTAAGATTTTTTATCCCAATGCTTCCATTAACTTTACAAAGATTGTTAACGACTTTTCTAAAAGGTTCTACAACTTCAGCTTAGTGGTGAATCTTAATTCCTAAACATTTCTCATCAAGTAAAAATTATTCGTTTACAGAAAGAAGACTTTCATTTCGATCTTTTTAGATAGGAAGAATAGCCATTGTAACAATATTCTTTTACTTTAAACATTAAACATTCGTTTTCCTTTGGTTGTGAGTTGAGCGCAACGGCATCTAGCAAGAAAGAATGATAGCTTCAAGATTCAAAGTTAATCATCGTAAAAAAGATTTTTCTTGAGTTTTTCTAGAATTGAACATTACGGAAATAGTCTTCTAACAGCCACTTCCATAGAGGCAAACACTTTATTACTTTTCCTTCAGCTTCGATTTTATCTTCGTATTCCCAAGTAATTACCGTCAAGTTTTCACAATTCAATAGTTCTGAAGCCTTCACTAGACTTTTAATTTCTCTCTTATTTAGTTCATCTCTGCTTGAAACATAAGTCACTTGGATTAGTTGTTTAACTTCAGGTCCTTCTTTTATAACGAAGTCTACTTCATAATCGTTTATTTTTAGATAAAAGGTTTTCATGATTGGATTAAATTCCGCTCTCCTCATTAAGTGTAGCATAACAACGTTTTCAATTATTCTTCCTATGTTTTCACTGACTTTAAATCCATGAAGCTTATAAAATCCTAAGTCAATTGTGTATACCTTTTTTTTGCTTCTAATCTGTTCTTTTAATGAATAGCTAAAGTTATCTAAGAATAAGAAAAGCCTTGCCGTATACATGTACCTAGAAAACCTTTCTACAGTATCTAAACTCAAATTCAGTAAGTTTTTCAATTTGTGAAACGACTGAATTGTAGATATGTTTGAGATATAAAATTTTGCCAACCTCTCGAGCTCTACAACTTTCTTTATTTTATATCTTTTTACTATGTCTTTAAGCAAGATGTCGTAAAAATATGACTTTAGCAATTCAGTCTTTCTTTCACTTCCTTCGGACAAGACAACTTCAGGGAATCCTCCCCACTCAATGTACTCGTCTAAGAACCCCTTAATCTTTATTCTTTCTTTAATCATATCGATTTTTTCTTTTATTTCAAAATTTTTAAACTTTAAAAATTCATCGAAAGAAAGAGGAAACACTTCAATGTCTACATGTCTTCCGGTCAAAACCGTTGAGTATTCTTCGCTCATGAGCTTAGAAGAAGAACCTGTAACTATTACTTTTACATCTCTCGCTTCAGGTAAAAATCTTGCAAATTTTTCCCATGCTTCTACATATTGAACTTCATCAAGTATTACATATTTTGGGTTACTGTCTACGTTTTTTAAGTAAGTCTCAAATATTCTATTTACTTCGTCTAAGCTTATCACTGCTGGAAGTCTTGGATCTTCGAAGTTAATGAAGAGCGTCTTTTTTTCATCTAAGCCAGAGTCTATAAGATCCTTAATAAAAAAATAAGCAATAGAAGACTTTCCAGATCTTCGTACGCCTTTTATAACGATTACTTCATTCCCACCACCTAGGTTATTTATCTTTTTAAAATAGTCGTCCCTTCGTATGAAGTTCTTTTTATAGTTTCCCCAGTAGTTCCAGTCTACTAAAATTTCTAATATTCTTCCTTCACTTAGCATAATTTAAGGTACATCGGTCAATATTTAAATATTTGACCGATGCACTAGTGTATAATCTTTTCTCACTTCCTGCTCGATGAGAGAGCCATAGTCAACATTAACAACATTTTAATAAGTAAAAAATGAAAAATTATTGGTGCTTACAAGTAAACAAAAGGCAAAAAGACTAAAGAATTAAGCGTTGCAACAAGTTAGAGCATACAACGTAAGGCCTATTTGATTTACGAGAATTTAGAGACAAATGTGTAACGCATGAAGCCATAAGTAAATTGAAACTAAGCTTACACCGCCTAAGGTTTTTTCAACGATAAAAAGTTTAAATGCAGTTATAGTGCTGTTCTACTTCATGCAACGTCTTTCTAATAAGCTTTCTAACTCCAACATTAAAGTTAAAGCTGGAAAGCTGTTCCTTGGATCTTTTAGCTTAGAAGAGTTGGCTGAAAAGTTTGGTACACCACTTTACGTAGTTGATGCAGAACGGATAAAAGAGCGTTACATTGAAGTTTACAAGGCTCTTTCAAAATACTTCACAGAATTCGAAGTTGCTTATTCTTACAAGGCAAATCATAGTCTATCTGTAGTAAAGCTACTCGCAAACCTTGGAGCTGGTGCAACAATAGTTTCTTCTTTAGGGTTAAAACTTGCTTTAGTCTCTGGCGTAAAACCTTCTAAAATTGTGTTCGATGGCCCTAGTAAATCAAGTGAAGAGCTGGCTCAAGCTATAAACACTGGAGTTGGTATCATCAATGCTGAATCTTTTGAAGAGCTCCTTTTAATAAATTCAATAGCAAAAAACTTAAACTGCGTAGCTAATGTTGGAGTGAGAGTAAATTTAAACATAAGAGCAAGCACTCATAAGAAAATATCTACTGGTCTTTTATCACACAAGTTTGGAATAAGCCCCAACGACCTTATTCGTTTTTTACCAAAAATAAAGAAACTTAAGAATGTTAGTTTTATCGGGCTTCATTCTCACATTGGTTCTCAGATCCTTAGTCTAGAGCCATTTGCAAAGCAAGCTAAAATTTTAGCAAAGCTATACTCAAGAGTAACTAAGGAGTTTAAAGTACCGTTAAGTACTGTTGATCTAGGAGGAGGGCTTGGAATACCTTATGAAGTAGGAGCTTCAAACATAAGCTATGAGGACTATGCTCACGTTGTCTTCAACGAAGTAAAAAGTGTTGTTTCCAAAGAAGGAGTGAACTTTCCGAAGGTTATAGTTGAGCCAGGGAGGTATATTGTTGCCGATTCAAGTATCTTATTAACTAAAATAAATTACGTGAAGAGGTTAGGTAATTCAAAATGGCTCCTCGTTGACGCTGGAATGAACGACTTCATGAGAGTTGCTCTTTATGATGCCTATCATGAAATTCTACCAACGAGAAAACTTAATAGGAAATTTTTGGAGAAGTACAGTATAGGAGGTCCTGTATGCGAATCTTCAGACGTGTTCGCTTTAAACAGAAAACTTCCGATTATGAAGTCTGGAGAACTGCTTGCAATATTAGATGTTGGAGCTTATGGTTTGTCGATGGCAAGTAACTACAATATTCGTTCCATTCCAAGAGTTGTTATGATTTGGAAAGATAAAGCGGAAGTGGTGAGGGAAAAAGAAAGCTTAGAAGATATAATTAAAAAAGAAAAAGTCCCAGATTATATTCAAGAATTAGTTCCGCTTTCACGTTCTTCTTTGCATACATAGCGCAAAAGTTATGGCTTAATATAAGCATACCCTCTTTCTTGGAGTTCTACAATCTTTACAACTCCAGAAGGCACTACTTCGCATATTTCTAAAACGTGATCCTTTTTGATGTTCAGTGTTTCTAATGAAACATTGCATAAGTAAATCTTCACGCCTTTGTTAAAAAGTTCTTTTAACTCATTTTCATAAGGGGTTCCTTTTTGAAAAAGCCTTACTGCAGAGCCATTTGCTACTATCATAACTTCTTTGTTCGTGCCGTTGCTATACCTAAGTAGGTTCCCAACGTTCTTTAAGGCCATACTAAGTATGGAACTTGAATCCACGTCAACATGAAAAATTACCTTCATAAAGTTAGCTTCTCGTTAAGAAATATAAAAATCTTTTTTCTTTTTTAATTTTGACAAGAAGTCCCAACTCTTAAGTTTTAAGAAACTTAGTACAAACTGGTCGAAGTATCTTCCTAGACTTTAGCTTTTACTGTTCTTTATCCTTTTTCATGTCTACTTTGAAATGTCAATCGAAAGTTTTAACGCTGATGAATTAAATCTGAATCCTTGAAAATACTTATAAACATTTTCTATGGAGGCAATAACGAGGATGTTAAAAGACAAAAGATACGACCTTGATGAAAGAGACCTAAAGATTTTAGAGATACTGAAGAAGGATGCGAGAACTTCATTCACAGAAATTGCTAGAACCCTAAACATTTCAGAAGGTGCCGTTAGAAGACGAGTTGAGCACCTGGAGAATAGCGGCATTATAAGGAAGTTCACAATAGAAACTTCCCTGCCTACAGTAAAGGCAATAATACTTGTTTCAACTACTCCAGAAGTTCCTAATCCAACAATCTCAAGAGAGATAAGAAATCTTGAAGGTGTTGACTGGGTTTATGAAGTTACTGGACAGTTTGACATAACAGTTTTGGTTTCTGGTCCGAATATGACATTCATTAATAAATGCATAGATGGAATTCGTTCAGTGAAAGGCGTTCTTCATACGAATACTCTCATTGTGCTCAGAGAATGGTAATCTTTTCGTATGCTTTTTTAGCCTTAAAATTTATTTTTATACTTCTAACTGCTAAGTGCCATGAACAAAGCTAAAGTAATAACAGCAATTTGTCCTCAATGTGAGGGCAACATAGAAGTTCCTAGCGATGCAATTCCCGGAGAAGTAGTTAGCTGTCCAGATTGCGGTGCAACTTTTGAAGTGGATGCCATAGACGGCAACAAGGTTTCTTTAAAACAAATAGAAACCCAGGGTGAAGACTGGGGAGAGTAAGTTATGGCTAAAATGGCTATAGTGTACGATATTGTGAGACAAGAAGAAAAAATGTTGATGAAAGAAGCAAGTGAAAGGGGATTCGAAGTAGCAATGTTGAATCTTGACCACACCTATTTTAATCTAAGTAACAAGGAGAGCTTGCCCTATGATGTTGCGTTGCAAAGGAGCATAAGCTACTTTAGGTCTCTTCATTCAACAAAAGTTTTGGAAGACTTTGGTGTGAAAGTGATAAACAGCTTTTACACAACTTTAATAAGTGGAAACAAGCTATTTACAACTTTGGCTTTGGAAAAGGCGGGCGTTCCAACACCAAAAACACTCTTAGCCTTTTCAGAAGAGCAAGCTATTAAAGCTACAAACGAGCTTGGTTATCCTGCTGTGTTAAAGCCAGTTATTGGTAGCTGGGGGAGATTAGTTAGTGCGCTTAACGATGAGGAGTCAACGAAGGCAATACTCGAATCAAGAAAGTTTATGCATCCCCTCTACCAAATTTACTATATCCAAAAAAGAATTAGTAGGCCTCCTAGGGACATAAGAAGCTATGTTATTGGAGACCAGTATGTAACTGCAATCTATAGGTACTCTCCTCCGGGCGACTGGAGAACAAACACTGCAATAAGCGGAAGAGCAGAACCCTGTCCAAAGTCAAAAGAGTTGGAAGACTTAAGCATAAAAGCTGCAAAAGCCGTAAACGCGGAGTACATAGGCGTTGATTTTATGGAATCGCAAAATGGCTTAGTGGTTCACGAGGTTAATAGCTCAACAGAATTTAAAAACACTGTTAGAGTAACAGGAGTAAATATTCCAAAGTTAATCATTGACCATATTTATTCTTTGATTAGGAGGTGATAAAAATGGAAGAAAACCCTCAAAATGATGGTCCAGAACTTTTTAGAGACGTCTTTCCGTACTATGCTCCCCCAAAAATGGTTTATGACGGATTTGATCCGGATAAAGACAAGATATATCTAACCGATACTACCCTTAGAGATGGACAGCAAGGGTGGAGAACTCTAACAGTTGAAGAATCTCTAGAGATTTACGACATACTTCATAAGATTGCTGGTAAAGATGGAATAATTAAAACAACTGAGATGTTTCCGTATACTCAGAAAGATAGAGAGACGATACAGAAAGTAATTTCAAGAGGTTATGCCTTCCCTGAACCAATAGGATGGATAAGGGCAAGAGAAGAAGACCTAAACCTAATCTTACAAACAGAACTTAAACAAACAGTTTTACTTTGCTCAATTTCAGATTATCATATTTACTACAAGTTGGGATTAGATAGGAGAAGAGCCATTGAAAAATACTTATCAGTTATTTCAAAAGCTTTATCAAAAGGAATCTCCCTGAAAGTTTCATTGGAAGATATTACAAGAACAGATGTTAGGGGTGTAGCCATACCTTTTATTAGAAAAGTTCAAGATTTAGCTGAAGAATACTCAACTCCAGTTATCTTTAAGTTAGCTGATACGCTGGGCGTTGGGTTACCATTTTCTGAAGCACCCTTGCCTAGAAGTATTCCAAAGCTTGTTAGAACGATAATAAACGAAACTCCAGTAGAAGGCTTAAGCTTAGAATTCCATGGTCACAATGACTTTCATTTAGTTGTAGCAAATCATACTGCAGCTTGGGTTAATGGCGTCGCATATTCTAACTGTACTTTATTTGGAGTTGGAGAGCGAGCAGGAAACTGTCCTTTAGAAGCAATGTTGATAGTATATCAAGAGCTCATGGGTGGCAAATCAAATGTTGACTTAACTTCCATAAAGGATGCAGCAAGCTTATTTAGAAGGCTTGGGTTCCACATTTCAGAGTACTATCCTCTAGTTGGAAATAATGCATTTCAAACAAAGGCCGGCATTCACATAGACGGCATGTTAAAGAATCCCGAAGTTTATTTGCCGTTTGACCCTGAAAGGGTGCTTG
>JBAMLO010000040.1:0-3429 GCA_039793485.1 Nitrososphaera sp.
GGGGTGACTACTCAAGGCAGAACCACAGAGGAGGCGATAGAAAACTTGAAAGAGGCTGTAAGTCTCTACCTAGAGGAGGTGCCTGAAGCAGCAGAGGAAATAAAAGCCTTGAAGCCAATAGGCGAAGTTAGTGTTGAAATTACCTAAGCTTTCAGGCCAAGAAATAGTGAAAATCCTAGTTAAAGAATTTGGCTTCGAAATCTCCCGGCAAAGAGGAAGCCATGTTGTTCTCAGAAAAATGGAGCCTTGAATTTATAAGTTTAATATCAACCTCATTTTGTTAGTTGTCTTTAAAGTAAAAAAGATTATTAGAATCATTTAAATCCCCTCTCCATTAACCTCTAATTTTTATTAAAGAAAACACTTAAGTGCTTGAAACAAAAATATTTGCTCGAAGTCGATGATAAAAGCAGTGTTTTTTGATTTGCATGGAACTTTAGCTTATATCGAGAATCCAATAAGCGAGATCGAAATTTCAGATTATCTATTCAGTAAAGGTTATGAAGTTTCATCACAGCAACTTAGAGCGGCATGGTTCTTTGTAGCGATGGTCGACTATCCAAGGTATGGTTACAGGAACTGGTACTCCTACTTTTCGCGCGTTTTCTGGAGACTTAAAGTTAAGGTTGATGAAGAAACATTAAATACGGTTGTTCGGCTTCTTGAAAGCAAACCGTATCAACTTTATCCAGACGCTACGAATGCTGTAATTAACATAAAGAAAAGTGGTTTTAAAACAGCCATAATTACTACAATCGCTTATTTTCAATTCAAGAAAGCAATACATCCAATAAAGAGCTGTCTTGATTTAATTATGACCGGTTATGAGGCCGGATGTGATAAATCAAATCCAAAAATGTACAAGAAGACGCTAGAAATTCTAAATGTTAAACCAGAAGAGGCTGTTATGGTTGGCGATTCTGCTTTCATAGATATAATTATACCTAAGGCGCTAGCTATTAAAACTATACTGTTAAACAGAAACGGTAAGGCAAAGTGTAAGCAAGCAGATGCGACAATAAAAAACTTGAATTACCTTTTAAAGAAGTTAAATAAGTTCACTTAAAGTTTGAAAACTAATTTAGTGTAACAGAAAACTTAAAGGATGTCAAATTTGTGATTTTCTGCATTTTGAATAGTTTAGGAAGCTCTTTAAAGTTAGCCACAGAGTTTCAGTTTTCTTGGTGGAGGAAACTTCGTTGGTAGAAGCTAACATGAATTATGTAGCATACAAGCCTTATTCTAAAAAATCCTTTGGCTTTCTAGAACTAGGAATTCCTATGCGTTTTTCTTAATAAGTCTAGTTGAACTCTATAGGCGACATTATACTGATGAGCTTTTTACTACAATGAAGCTTGTAGAACATTAAATCTTGTTCATCGAACATATGAATTTTGGGACTAGTTCTTTAACGTAATTGAAAAAAAAGTACAAGTTGTAATAGCAGAAAGCTTCGACGATTATTCTCCTTGTAGTAAGTTTGTAAGCGTGCGTTTGGAGGTGGCTTAACTTGTTTCACTTGTTTA
This sequence comes from Nitrososphaera sp., assembly GCA_039793485.1. Taxonomy (GTDB): domain Archaea; phylum Thermoproteota; class EX4484-205; order EX4484-205; family JAAOZO01; genus JAAOZO01. Next base: position 1,527 of record JBAMLO010000040.1, read on the forward strand.
ATTAAGGAATGAACCTAATTCAGAAATCTCTAAAATAGAGCTAAACTAAATGTTGATTCATCCAGTTTCAAAATAGCTAGGTCCCTCTAACAGCGTAGTATGGTCTACCTCACCTCTCACTTTGTGCTCTGCTATAACAAAACTACACGGCTACACCCAAAAGTTAGGGACGAGGACTGTGTTGTTGTGCAGAGATAATAACCCCAGAATGTAAGCAAGCCGATGCAACAATAAAAGAGACCGTTCAACTTAAGGCTTCATGAATAAATCTTAAAACTCTGTTTATCAATAAAACTTATAGTTATGAAATGGTAAGAAGTTTCAGCAGTAGAGTTCCATTCTATGCCAATACTAAATCCGGAGAATCCTAAAAGAAAGGGCGAAATAGACATTAGAAATCATAGTCGTTAGAATTATGAATGTAAAATCAAGTAACGAGGAATACTGAATGTAAATGGTTCTCATAATTCTTTTTGATCGCTTAATCTAAATACAAGTATTTACGTAAGCATTCTTAGTTTAGCTGTCCACACATTAGTTAAGCGTTAACTTCCATTTCTTACCTTTTTTGTGTAGTGCAACAAAGTTTTTAAATCTTCTTTTATTTACATTTTTTATGTCCACAGGAGAAAGAATAGCCCTTCTTATACTCTTTATTATTTTTGTTACTACAGGAATAGCTCTGTATACCATTCATAGGAGGTCAGAATTTCCAGAAGAAGTAAAGGTGGAGAAACCAAAGATCCGAGGAGTTTTTCTATATATGTACGACTTTCCCAATAGAAACATAGCAAAAAATTTTTCATCATATATTGAGAAAATAAGTGAGAGTGGATTTAACATAGTCTTACCGTTTGTCATCCATGCAGGTGGTTTAGCTGATTATAGAAGTAAGATTGTTCCAAACGATTTAGAATACCTTAGTAACTTTAGAGCAGATGAAGACCCACTAAGAATGTTAGTGGAAGAAGCTCATAAAAGGAACATAAAAGTTTGGGCCTGGGTCGTTAGTTTTAGAACGTCTCGTGATATCATAGTTAACCATCCTGATTGGGGAGTTGTTGATGAAAACAATAGAAGTCAGTTGGAAGGACCAATTTTCTCTAAGTATGGCTGGTACTATCTTTCTCCAGTAAGTAAAGGTGCTAGGGAATATGTAAAATCTTACATAATAGAACTTGTAAAAAACTACAATGTGGATGGAATAAACCTAGAAGATGATTTTGGTTTTCCTCCTGGAATTTCTGATTTTAGTGCTTATGCTAGGTCTTCATTTGAATTTTACATTGGAAAAAAAGTACAAAGTTGGCCTTACGACGTTTTACCAGGTGGTGACCTAAGAAATGAGTGGATAAACTGGAGAGCAAAAGTTGTAACAGACTTTCTCAGAGAGCTAAGAAACGAAATAAAGAACATAAATCCTAATGTAGTAATTTCTGCAGATGTAAGTTATGATCCTAACTGGAGTAAAGAAGCCATGGGTGTAGATTGGGTAACTTGGATAAAAGAAGGCTTAGTAGATGTAATTTCTCCAATGATATATCATAGAGATGAAGGAATGAATGTCCTTTGGGTGAAGGCTATGACGGAAAGAGTAGTTGAAACTGTAAAGAATGTAAGTAGCTATGTTAAAGTTATTCCTTGTATAGGTGGGAGTTTAGCTACAACAAAATCAATGCCTCCTAACGAGTGGATTCAAGCAACTAAGGCTACTATGCTGGGGAATGCTAGTGGTGTTCTAGTTTTTGCAGACGTTTGCTTAGATGCATCTGGAGCTTGGAATGCATTTAAGGAGTACTTTTTAAATCCATAAGACAAAGTGTCAAGAAAAAGATATTGGTATTGTTGCTCTTAATTATTTATTAAATTGTTTTGTTTTATTTCACTAACAGCTTTGTAGCTT
>JBAMLO010000040.1:3529-29432 GCA_039793485.1 Nitrososphaera sp.
TGCGCGAATGAAGTTATTTTTCATTACAAATTTGAATAATGTGAGCAAAAAGCTCGATGATGTGCACAATTTACCATCTATTCAAGGTTTGCATTCTTAAGAAAACACTCGCACTCTAATTGAAAGTAAAGCTTAGTGTGGGATATTAGAAAGGAACTTTAATATAAGATTTAGCAAAGAAGCTATTCTTGTTCTTCTTTGTTGTTTTGTTTTTCAGGCTCAACGTGTACGGTTACGTCACTTTTTGGAAGAACTTTCTTTACGTTTTGTTCAACGTCTGATGCTATCTCATGAGCCTCTTCAATCTTTAACTTGCTGGAGACAGTTACTGTAGCGTCAATGTAGTAGTCTTCTCCTGATTTCCTGGCTCTTATTTTTTTTACAGCCATAACACCCTTTGTTTCTCCAACAGCTTTTGCAACTTTAGGCAAAACTTCCTTTGGTATGTAGTCTGTTAGTTCCATTGCTGCTCCATACATAAGCTTCAAGCTTCCATAAGTCATAAGCAAGCTTAGCACTAAACCTCCTGCTTCATCTGCACCCCTTACCCCTAAGTTATTAAAATATACTCCCGCTAAAGCAACAAAGGTTCCAGACATGTCTGCAAGCGCGTGATAAAATTCTGAAGTAAGTATAGATTTTCCTCTACCTACCTTTCCGGAGTAAGAGTTAACCGTTCTAAAGGTCTCTGCCAAAAAAACATAAGCCACAGCGATGTAAGCAGTGTTTTCTATTACTTTCTCCTTAAGGCTTACAATACTTACTATACTCTCATACATTAGCAGAATTCCTAAAAAAAGAAGCGTAAATCCTCCAACCATTGTTCCAATATACTCAATTTTTCCATGACCATAGAGATGATTTTCGTCAGCAGGTCTTAAGGCAATTCTTAAAGAAACAAAACTTACGGCTGATGAGACTAAATCTACGCAGCTATGAGCGGCGTCACCAAGTAAAGACAAACTCCCAGTAATAATGCCAACAGCCCCCTCAAATAATACTACTGAGCCAGTTGCCAGCATGTTGTAAGCTATCTTCTTTAAGTTTAAATTGAGGTTCACAGTACTACTTATTTCGCTGTTTTTGCTCATCACGTTGGAGCAAACAACTAAAGTTACCCTCCCTTTAAGTCTTTTCCCTTTACTTATGATTCATGCGTAATGTTTATATCTTGCTTTCTAGCCTATCCTAGAAATGGTGAGAAGCCATGTACAAACCAATCGTAAGCCAAATTTCATCTTATATTAAGCTAACAGTACTGCTTGCTTTGTTATCTGGTATACTTGTTGGTCTGGGCTTTCTGATAGGCGGTGTAGACTTGGCATGGTCTTTTTTACTAGTTTCACTGATTTTAAACTTCATAATGTACTTTATTAGCGATAAAATAGTTCTAGCTACCACTGGAGCTAGACTGGTTTCTGAACAAGAAGCGCCAAGGCTGCACAACATTGTAGAAAAAGTTAGTAGTGAAGCAGGAATACCAAAGCCAAAAGTTGGAATAATAAGCTCTCCTGTTCCAAATGCATTCGCAACTGGTCGGGGACCCGGAAATGCTACAGTAGTTGCTACTACAGGACTGCTTAACATGATGAGTGACGACGAAATAGAAGCCGTAATTGGACATGAAATTGGTCATGTAGTTCATAGAGATACTCTCATAATGACGATCGTAGTTGCAATTTCAACAGCTATTTCTTACATTGCAAACATGGTCTTCTATTCTCTCTTCTTCTTTGGATATGGTGGTGGAAGGGACAGAGATGGTAGCGAACTAGCTCTGTTTGCAGCAGCAATCGTCGCTCCAATAACAGCAACTTTGATACAGCTCGCAATTTCTAGAAGCAGAGAATACTATGCTGATGAGGCTTCTGCCTTAATAACTAGAAAGCCTCTATCTCTAGCTAGTGCGCTTGAGAGAATAGAAAGTTTTGTTAGAGGAGGATACAAGATGAAAGTGCCACCTTCTACTTCTGCACTTTTCATAGTCAATCCGTTTAAGGGCGTCAACGTGGCTGAGCTTTTCTCTACTCATCCATCAACAGAGAACAGAATAAGGAGACTTAGGAAGCTAGCAGAAGAACTATCCTAAAGTGACTAACTTTAAGTTTTTAATACTGGCTTTCTTTCTCTTTATTATTTTCTCTTCTGCGGTTGTTTACCTATACCTTAATCTAAATATGAACAAAACTAATGCAACGCCTCTTTTTTCAAGTAAGGGAAAAGCTGAATATGGAATTTATGTCGACCCTTTTCTTAATACTTACGACAATCTCCGCCTCACCCCTAAAGAAGTTGCCAGATTAGTGAAAAGCTATGGTTTCAACGCAGTTCACCTTGTAATAGTTAATATTGGAGATAATTCTTCCTCGTTTTCTAATATTATAGGTTCTTATGTGGAAGCTCTTCGCTCAGAAAACCTTTCAGTAGTACTAACAATTTATCCTCCAACAGATAGAGTAGCTTGGGAAACTCATCCTGAGTGGAGGCAGAGATTTTTAAACGGAGAAAGCAAGTACGATTGGAGGGTCTACTTAGCGCCAACTGATGATGGCTTTGTAGCTTACTACTTAGAAAATGTAAAACGACTTCTTAAGACGTACAACTTTGATGGAATAGAGTTAGCAGAGTGTTGGTATGAAGCAGACGAAGGCCCAAGCAGTCCCTACTACGCTGATTTTAGTAGCTCAATGAGGCAAAAGTTTAAGGAAGCCTCAGGCATAGACCCGCTAGAGCTGTTTAACTCAAGCAGCCCTCACTATTACCTTAGAGATTCTCAACTCTATGAAGAGTGGGTTAACTTTAGAGTAGCAGTAATAACAAACTTCATGAAAAATATTTTAAATGCAGCAAAAGAAGTGAATCCAAACATAAGAACATACATTATGTATCTTTCTGACGTAGGGCAAAGCTACAACACGCGAATAGATCATGCTCAAGATCTAAATGCGATAGTTAAAGATGTGAGGCCTGACTATATAGTAATTGAGACGGCTTGGCAAGATTGGATAAAAGTTAACCTGAGTCCAAGTTATGTAAAGTCTTACGCTGATTACTATGTAAGCAAAATTCATGACGCACAAGTAAAAGTTATAGTTCAAACCGACGTGGGCTCAGTTCCACAGATGAAAAGAGGCTTAGATTGGGTAAAAGAGTTTACTCAAAATGCAATAGACAATGGTTTCGACGGTGTTGTGTTTTATGAATTTAGCATTGGGTCGTTTATAAAGCAATAAAAACTTCCACTTCTTACTTTTTGTTTGATGAAACAAATCTTTCTATGGCTTCTTTTATTTCTTTTGCTTTTAGTTCTGGATCTGAATCGTTTGTGTACGTTCCTCCTCCTATTTCTATGCCCGCTAGGAACTTTATCCTATCTCTTTCTCTATTCCTTGGATAAAATTCAATATGAAAGTGGTAGTAGTCATAATCCCCTCTACATGGAGCCTGATGCATTGCCATTACATAGGAAATTTCTCTTCCTTCGTATAGTTTTGAGTATCCTCCAGTAATGTTACGCAACGCTTCTCCTAAGTCTAAGGTTTCTTCTTCTGTTAGTTCAGTTATTCTCTGGAAGTGCCTTTTTGGTGTAAGGTGTACTTCCAGTGGCCACTGTGCAAAGAATGGCAGATACGCTAAAAAATTTTTGTTTTCAAACACCACTCTAGGACCCCTCTTTTCTTCTTCTAGAATGTCGCAAATTAAACACCTTTTATACTTTAAGAAGTACTTTTTGCTCGAATCCAATTCTCTTTCTATTCTTCTAGGAATAATTGGTAAAGCATATATTTGAGAATGTGGGTGAATGATTGAAACTCCAACATCTTTCCCTTTGTTTCTAAACGGATAAACATACTTAATTTTCTTATCGTTGCATATTTTTTCTGTCTGTTCAACTAAGGCAGAAATGTACAACTTCATTTCTTCACTGCTTAGCGTGCACAAGTCTCCTTCATGGTTTCTTGTTTCTACAACTACGAGGCTATAGCCGTAGGACCTAGCTCTCTTGTATAATTTGCTTTCATCTTCAACTTCAGGGGCCTCTGTAGACAAAGCTGGGTACTTGTTCTTAAGTGTCAAGACTATCCAGTCGCCCTGTGTTTCTTCATTTCCTGGGCAAAACGGACAAGCTTCAGCTGACTGCCATGGCCTAGTACTTCTTTTTGCTGAAATTAATACCCATTCCTCCAGCAGAGGATTCCAACGCATTTCAATTTTGTTTCCCTCCATTTTCTCACCTCCTTAAAAACTAGGGGTAGTTAATATCCTCTAAGAGTTCTCTACAGGCTCTTCTTACGGCTTCTTTACTACTTAATTTAGGCTTCCAACCTAAAGAGGTTAGCTTAGATACGTCAAGTTGCATATGCTTTACATCCCCAATCCATCCTCTTCCACCTTCTACACCTCCTGTAAACTTTTTCTTCACATTCTTTAACTTCATTTCTTCTATTACAATATCTGCTATTTCTGAGACTGAAACAGAGTCTAAGTTTCCAATGTTGTAAACACAGTACTTTGAACTTTCCTTATCTAAAACATGAAATACGGCATCTAAACAATCACTTACATGAATATACGATTTTCTTTGAGTTCCATCCCCTAAAATTTCTAGTTCCTTCCTATTTTTTCTAAGTTTTTGAATAAAATCATATATCACCCCATGGTTAGCTCTCTTCCCAACTACGTTTGCGAATCTAAATATAAAGCCAATTATCCCATAAGTATGTGAGTACCCTGAGATTAAACTTTCAGAAGCTAGTTTCGCAGCGCCATACATTGAGATTGGCTCTAGCGGACCATAGTCTTCTGGAGTTGGAATTTTTTTAGCCTCACCATAAACAGTCGAAGATGAAGTAAAAACAATTTTCTTAACGTCTGTCTTCCTCATAGCTTCCAAGATGTTGTAAGTTACCAGAACGTTTTGCTCAAGATGAACTTTTGGCTCAGAAATTCTGACTTCTGGATTTGCTGCAATATGAAACACTACATCTGCACCAGCGATCTTATCGTTTATTTCTTTACTTTCAAGTAAATCTAACCTTATCACCTTTAATTTTCCACTACTCTTTACATCTTTTAAGTTCTCCATCTTCCCAGAACTAAAGTTGTCTAGAACAACAACCTCATCGCAAAATTCTAACAACCTTTCAACTAAGTGGCTTCCAATAAACCCCGCTCCTCCTGTAACTATAACCTTACTAAGCTTCTGCATTTCGTTCTCTTACCTCTATTTACTTGCTTAAAAAAATTTATATTCTCCAACTGTTTTTGCTTTTGGTTATCAAAATGGCTTCAAGAAGATCTGTAGACTTGCTTCTAACTTTAATTTCAATAATATTGCTACTTACAGCTTTTATATTGCCTGCCCTAAGGACCCTCTTTACAGCCCCTTCTGAAAACTTAGTAGATAAAGTTGCTTTAAGTTTATCGCCTTTTGATTATTTTTATCTTTCAAAGATCAATTTAAACGAAAACTGGAGCTACAAGGTTGGTTCTTTTGATGAAGGAAACACTTACATGTACTACGATCCTTCTTATAACTGTAGTTCATGGAGCAAAATTAATGTCCCCTTCTTATTTAAAGCAACTTACTCAAACTACTCTTTGTGGGTAAGAACCTCATTTAAAATACCAAACTCGATGCAAGGACAAAAGCTGAGATTAATATTCTCCGGAGTTTGGGAAGATGCAAAAGTTTGGTTAAATGGAATTTACCTTGGAGAACATGTTGGATACTTTTCTCCATTCTTTTTTGATATAGATGGTGTCGTTAACTTAAATGGAACTAATGTCTTAACTCTATACGTGGAGTCTCCCGTTCAAGATTCTTATGGTTCTAGAGTATATCCAACGGGGATTTATTCCTTCTCAGATTTTACTCCAGATTTGCACACGAGTTTAATTGGCATATGGCGCGATGTTACACTTGTTGGAACATATGAGCCCGTTGTTGACCTAGTTTTAGCCAACGTTAAACAATACTCTAACCCTACTTCATTAAGCTTTCAAGTTCTGCTTCAAAATAAAGGTAGCTTAGATGAAAGCATAACGGTTGTACTAAGAATAGGTAGGTTTAATTCTAATATAACAGACGTGGAGCAATCTTTTAATGTAAAACTGTCTGCCAACGAAAGAAGATGGAGCACGTTTGAAGTATCTTCTTCAAACTTAAAACTTTGGTATCCTTGGGACATCGGTCATCCAAATGTTTACTTCGTTAACATTAGCTTGTATGTTGGCAATACATATGCTGGTTCAATTAAAACTATGTTTGGCATTAGATCTTTAGAAGGTTCTATTTCAGAAGCAAACTCATACATAAAAGTGAACAGTATTAATGTCTTTTTGAGAGGCGGTTCTTATTTCTCCAAATTACACAATCTAGTAGATATGTATTCGGATATGAATAAAACCTTAAACTTACTGAAAGATGCAAACGTTAATTTCTTGAGAGCATTTGCTCACGTGGAGCCAAGAGAATTCTATGAACTAACTTCTTCCATGGGCTTTGTGGTTCAGGTAGACTTTCCACTTTTAGGCTCTTATCCTGTTTTAGACCGTTCTTCGTACTATTCTGATTTGGTAAAAATGCAGCTTGTTGAGTTGTTGTTGCTTACTTACAACTATCCATCAGTAACAATAGTTTGTCCCCATGTACTTCCTGGATGGATAAACAAGAATTCACCTTACTATAGTTCCAGCACAAATTATTACCTAGATCGCGAGTTAGATACAATAGTAAGCTTAGTTAACAAAAATATTATTCTTCTCCCATACTCTGGATACTATGATGAGTACATTAGCTATGGCTGGGGTGTTGGTAGTTGGACTAACTACTTTAATTACAAAGGTCTGTTTCCAAACGTAATTGTCCCAACAAGCTTGCCAAACTTAAGTTCTCCTTTTTGGAATAAGATCTTATCTTCATCTTATGAAGAAACTTTACGCGCGCTTGAAAGTAGTGGTCTAAACGTAGGCTTAGCAAATATGTACTGGCTAGACAAGTCTCAGAACTTGTCTAACATTGTTGAATTAAGTCAAACCTACCAATCTTTAGTAATACGAAGTGCAATAGATAGAGTAAGGTTGTTAAAAAACAACGCTTCAATTGGTATTGCCCTTTTACCTCTTACGGATTATGTACCTAAGGTAAGTGGTTCTGTTATAGACTATTTTGGAGTTAGAAAACTGTCCTACTATGCAATGAAGAATGCTTTTAATCCCATACACACAATAATTTCAATCGATGGCGACTTTCACAACAATTTAACTTCGTTGTACTTCGTTTCAGGTTCTACTGCGAGAATTAGTTTTTGGGTTGTCAACGATGCTCTTCAAGATCAGTACGATGCTGTACTAAATTGGAATCTGACTGACGTAACATCAGGAAAGCTTTTGGTAGCCAAAGAAGTTGAATTCAAGCTCCCATCTCTCTCAATGGGAGCTATTCTAGTTGCAAAGGATGTCCTAGAAGTTCCAACTTACGTAGACACTGAACATTTACTAGAAGTCTCAGCTAGTCTGTTACTAAAGAATGGAACAAAAATAGACTTCAATAGTAATTACTTTGTCGTTAAACCTGCATCCTTAATAAGGTTATTCTTAGCTCAGAAGCCCTCTTCTCCTCAGTTCTTCTTAGTGTTCTCAAATGAAAGTTACAGGGTATTCGAAGTATACAATGGATCTACAATTCCAGTTCCCTCGAATACAGAAGTCACAATAGTTGGCCCATTACTAAATAAGGAGGACGTTTATGTTCCTGAAGTTATTTCGTTAGGTAGGCTAGCGGTTGGAGAAACAAAGAACGTAACAATTTCTTTGTGGCCTGGAGCCATAGCAAAAGTTCTTGCTTCTGTTCCTTCCTTGTCTAACTTAGAAGTTCCATCTCAAGAGATTTATATTACTCCAAGTACAGAGCTCCCTTCAAGTTTAATCTTAAGTTATACTTCTAGTAACATGCGTCTTTTGAACTTGCTTAACATTACTGGTAATGTTGTAGTAGTTCCAGCTAACGTCAACCTATCTTTACTTGTTATTGTATCTTCAGGTGAAGGCGTGCGTAAAATTGAAGTTGGAAACTTTTCACATCCCATCTTCTTAAGTAGAAATTCTGAAGTTTATCTAGACCAGCCAGCGCTTTATCAAGTAAAATCCAACCAACCATTGGTGAACAATGCCTTCAGCTATGCTTCAAATTTAGTAAACGAAGCACGCGAAAGAGGCTTTTACGTAGGCCTTGAGTTGGATAGACTAAACCAACTCAATAAAACATACTCCGTAATGCTAAACTCTTCAGACCCTTTGAAAATACTGGCGTATCAGCAAGAAATTGTTACTACTAGTGCGCTAATTGTGAATAGCGTTCAAAATATTCTGAAAGAAGCATACACAAATCAAATAATGATCTTTATAGTAGTTATACTCCTAGTTTTAGCCCTTGGATCAATTTTCATCGAAAAGAAAGAGCAATATGCTATATTTACAATAATAAGCTTCATAATCTTAATGACTATATCATACCAAACTTTTCCAGGCTTCTCTAGAATTTCATCAACTGAACTTATGGTCGGGATATACTTATTTGCAATCATATTCTTAGTCGCATTCTTGGCTCCGTATTTCTTAGGCGAGGCGAAGAGTGAAGGTGGTGTTTCACTTCTACCAGCTATAATAATTGCTATCTCCTATTCTATAGGAAACTTAAAGAAAAGGAGACTTAGAACTTTACTTGTTTTAATTTCAATAACAGTAATGGTTCTCGCTCTAACGACTTTAACTTCAATGAAAGCATCTTATATGACAAATTCTCTTACGGTCGCAAAATCATGGCCAGCTAATGAACCTTCTCTAGCAATCATAACAAAGTCTTCTGGATCGTTTACTCCCGAAGACATAAGCTTTATAGGTGCGCAAAGAGAAATTCAGAAATTAGGGTATAAGGTAATTACTCCTGTTACTTCTAGCGCTCTAGGCTATGTGGGTAACTTACCGATTTATGGTGTTAGAGGAATTTCTGAAAATGATCCCTCTATTAGTGCACTTTCTTCTGCATTAACTCAAAAAGATGCAATCAGAAACTTATTCAATGGAAGTGATTCTGTTCTTATAAGCCAATACTTGGCAGCCAGGGCAAACTTAGACGTAGGTATGACATTTGTTTTTAAGGGTATTAAACTAAAAGTTGCTGGCATTTTTGATAGTAGTTTAGTCTCGAAAATAAAGGAACCTGATGGTAGTGATTTTCCTCCTCTCTACCTACCTCCTGGTTCACAAGAAGCTGCTCCACAACCTGTTCCAGTCGATTCTCTTCTGATAACTACTACTTATACAGCTCAAAAGCTTGGAGGTTATATTTCTGCAGTTTACTGTTTCTTTAATAGTAGCACACAAGCAAAAGAAGTTTCTCAGCGTTTGGCTGCAATAGGAAGCTACTTCGTTACTACTTTACCAAGTTCAGAAAACATAAGGTATTATTTCAAAGGGACCTTTATTGAAGCTTTTGGTACTCCAATAGTTATTCCGATGTTAATTACTGTGCTTAATATTGCAATAGTCTTCTATACAACAGTATACGAAAGAAGGAACGAAATATTTACCTTTTCAGCAGTAGGTCTAAATCCAACTCATATTTCTTCGCTGTTTGTAGTTGAAGCCAGTATTCTAGGTCTTATTGGAGGTGGAGTTGGATACATACTTAGTATGCTTATATTCAGAATTTTTGGAGTTTCTAATTTGATAATTCCTGTCGATGTAAAGACTTCCGCTTCCGACATGTTCTACTTGATATTGGCTTCAATACTTGTTGCCATAATTGCCTCCGGAATACCTGCGCTGAGAGCTGCAAGAATAGCAACTCCTTCATTACTGAGAAAGTGGAGAATGGAAGAAAGCATTGTTAGGGGAGGTACGTGGACCGTACAGATCCCAATGAGAATTCCTTCAGAAAAAGTTGAGATGTTTGCCAATTATTTATATGAAAGGCTACCTCAAAGTGGCACAACGTTGGAAATAGTAGTCTCAGAAATAAGCAGGGAAGAAAAAATAGACGAAAATGGAAACATCGCCTACTACATAAGTTTCAAGTATGGGCGAGGTGGGAATCGGCCATTTAATGCATATACAACAGTCGAAGTAAGAAAGGAAGGTGAAAACTATATAGCGTATGCTCATGTGAGACCAGAGTCTGTTTATGCAAGGATGGCAGAAACAAATGTTCACGAAGTTGTAAGTCATATTAGAAGGCTTATCTTAGAGTGGTCGGCGTCAAAGGCAAGAATAGCTATTGTTATTGGAAATTCAATAGATCAAGCACTAATAATTGTTAGGAATTATCATCCTCAACTTTTAATAGTTTATTCAAGAGCAGACATAGGCAACAAATTAAGAGAACTAAGAAGAAAACTTAGAGCCGAAGGAATTTGGCCTCCTGCTATTGAGGTTAGAAACGTGGAAACAAAAGATGTTTTTTCGCTAGTTAACAAGCTCTCTGAAGATCTCATACCTATAGATACTGTTTGCTTGGATTCAGATGATGGATTGCTAAGTTCGGCTTTAGCAATTGCTACGTTACGACTAAACAAGAATATTGCGATAGTTACTCCCGACGAAAAGGTTTATGAAGTTCCAGCAGGGAAATTCGTTGAATACATGCAAAAAAGCTAAGCTTTAGGTTTGTATTTCTTTGGTCTAACTATTCTTGTTTCTTCAGGTTTATTTAATGCTTTACTTTAAATAACTAGGATCTCATTATTTTTCAGTGTTTTAGCTTTTTGTTTATAGTCCTATAAAAATAAGAAACACTTAAATAGTTAGTATAACCCTAACAAGAGTTAGGGTGACCCTAACATGGTTCGATCATGGATAAGTGGAACAAGACCAAAATCAAAAGAAGCGAAAGTACTAACTCTTTTAGTAACTATTACATTTATTACTTTACTTTCTTCTATTGCCAGTGCTGTAGTTGGACAACCTCAAATTGGAACTCAAAAGATTGTTGTAGCTGTTAGCGTAGGTTCGCTAGCTCCTTTAGTATATGCAGCAGGAGGAAACTTTGTTGAAGTTGTTTCTTTGGTTCCTGCAGGAACTGATCCCCACGAATTTATACCTACTCCAAGCACTATAAGCTTAGCTACAAATTCTTCACTAGTTATAGTTACTGGTCACATAGGATGGGAAAGCAAGTTGATTGAGGAGGTTGCTAATAATAAAAAACTAAGTGCAAGTGACGTTTCAATAAATTGTCTTAAAGATCTAAGAAGTAACTTAACATTGCTAAATTTACCAAGCAATTTAGGCGGTGGCATAAACTTACACGGTTTTTGGCTTTTTCCAGATAATACGCTTGTCATAGTAAAAGCTATTGCAAATAAGCTTTCTGCTATCGATAGAGCTCATGCCTCATACTATTATTACAACTATGAGCTATTTAAGTCAAAGTTAAGTGCGTTTAAGCTGTTCGTGGCAAGAACACTAAATACTGCTAACCTTTATTCAAAAGCTGTTGTTGCTGTTACTCCTGATGCTCAGTATATGCTTGTTGCTTTCAATTTTAACGTTTCTCAAATAATGGTCAATGAAGGCGAGGAAGCAAGACCAGAAGTGCTTAGTTCAATCAGAGAAGGCCTAAAATCGGGTAAGTTTGCGCTTATAGTTGCAACAGATCTGTCAACGCAATCCTCTTCGTTTAAGTCAGCAGAAGAACTCTCAAAGGAGTTCAAGGTACCTCTCGTTTCCACATACACCATAAGTTCTGAAAGCTTGCGAGACTATTTCTCTCTTATGAGCTTTAACCTAGGTGTCATAGTTTCTTCCTATACTAATTACAGCTTCAATACTACTTCTGGAGAATTGGATACCCTACATTATTCCCTCATTGCTCTATCTCTTGTACTTTTAATGCTCATCATTGTTGAAACTTTTATACTGCTAAGGAGGCGATAGTTTATGGCCCTAAAGATAACAAAAAGAGAAGCCGATTACATAAAAATTGTTTATGAAAAATCACTAGAAGAGCAGCACAGAGTAACTAGTGGTTTAATTGCAAAAGAAGTTGGCGTAAGGACTCCAACTGTTATAGAAGTTCTCTGGAAACTAAAGAAAAGAAAACTAATATCCGTAGGTAAAGCTGGAGAAATTACTCTAACGAAGCGAGGATTAAAATTAGCAGCGATGCTAATAAGAAAACATAGGATACTAGAAACATACTTCGTTAAGGAATTAAACCTTGATCTAACATTTGCTTGCAAGGAGTCGTCAAACGTTGACTACCTTCTTTCCTCAGAAGTTATGGATAGGCTTTGCTCAGTCTTAGGAAATCCCTGCAATTGTCCTCACGGAAAGCCAATTCCTTATGAGGATCAAATTGAAAAGGTGTAAGGCAAAATGACGATCACGATGCAAAAGTCTTTGGAAATAGAAAATCTTTCTGTAGTACTAGATCATAAGTTAATCTTAGATAATATTTCCTTATCGTTGCCTCACCCAGTGTTTGCAGCCATAATGGGTCCAAATGGTGCTGGTAAAACAACACTACTGAAAACAATTCTTGGAACGATAAGGCCTGTTTCAGGAAAAATTTATCTCTTTGGAAAAGAAGTTTTAAGCAATCCTTCTGAAGCTAGAAAGTTTGTGGGGTATGTTCCTCAAAGAGATAAAATTGTTAGATACGTTCCACTTAAGGTTATTGACGTAGTTCTTATGGGTCTTGTTTCCAAGAAGGAAATACCGAGGATTGTTACAAACAACGATGTTAAGCTTTCTTTGGAAGTCCTAGAATATGTAGGTATGAACAACTATGCCTCAGAGCTTTTTTCAAACCTAAGTGGTGGCCAGCAACAAAGAGTGTTAATAGCAAGAGCATTAGTTTCAAAACCAAAAATATTGTTGTTGGATGAGCCATTCAATGCAGTAGATGCGAACGCCCAAACATTTATTGCAGAATTATTGAACAAATTAAAAACCGACAGTAACATAAGCATATTGTTAGTTTCTCATGACATAAATACAGTTGTTGAGTACATCGATATACTCATGTTTTTGAACAAGAAAATAATTGCTATAGGAAAACCTTATGAAATATTTAGGGATGATATACTAAAACTAGTGTATGGTAAAGGGGTAAGGGTAGTAACTGAAAAAGGAAGGTGCTATGCGCTAACAGGTGATACCCATGGTTAATTTAATAGATCCTATGTTTTTAAAGGCATTAATTGGGTTATTCCTCGCTAGTCTAATGGCGCCAATAGGTGCACTAGCCACATTAAGAGGCGTTTCCTATTTGTCTGCTGAAGTTTCTCATGCAGCTCTGGGTGGTGCTTCTTTGGGTTTCTTCCTTATATATTTGGGGCTCAGCTATTCAAATCCATTCTTGATTGCACTGTTCTTTAGCATAGGTGTTTCTTTATTTACTGCTTACTTAGGACGAAGAAGTGGACCTGAAGCTTCTGGATCTGCAATAGGCAGTATGTTGGCTTTAAGCATGGCTATCTATGCTCTTGTGCGGGGTTTACTTCCCGGAGAAATAAAGGCTATGCTGGACACGTACTTAATAGGAGATGTTCTGTTGCTAACCTCTTCAGACTTGGTTCAAATATTCATAGTAGTTTTAGTGAGCTTAGTCATGTTGGCTTTGTTTTACAACGAATTTGTTTATGTGTGCTTTGACTACGATGGTCTAGAAACCATGGGTCTAAATGCAAAGCTTTACGACTACTTGTTGTTTGCTTTACTCGGGCTTTCTGGGGTAATAGAAGCAAAAAGTATTGGTGCATTTTTAGTTTTTGCATTTATGATAGCTCCTGCAGGAATCGCAAAAGAAGTAACAAAGAGCGTGGGCTCATTTTTGCTTCTTAGTTTCCTAATAGCTTTTCTTTCGTCCATTGTTGGTCTGCTTGTTTCTATTTTATTTAACCTTCCAACAAGTGGCGTAGTAGCAATATTCCCATCAGGCCTTTACCTAGTAATAGTGCTAAAGAAGATTTTTTCCTCAGGAAAGTAGGCTACTTTTCTAGCTTTATGTTTGCCATGACTTTAAGTACATATTCTTTATCTAGTGACGCTAAAAAATTCCCAAGTCTTGGTCCATGCTCTTCTCCTAAGAAAATAAGATATCCTTGCTTGAAGAATTCGCTCGGGTTTAATTCAAACTTCCTTGCTGCTTCATAAAACAATGCTTGAAGTTCCTCTCCATTCATTTCTTTACTTTTGTATGTTTCATAAACATAATTAAACGCTTGTATGGTTTTTTCATCTTTTACATAGTGCTCTTTGTTTGCTTCTGCAATCCTTAGCTTTCTATCCGAAAATTCTTCAACCCATTGTTTTGCTAATTTTAGTCTTGTTAGAGTTTTTTGCCTTTCTTCGTCACTAAGGTTGTCTGGAACGATACCGCTCTTTGTTAATCTCTCAAGAGCAACTTCTGGTGGGTAAAACTGTACTATTGTGGCAGCTAATCTGTATGGAAGCCTATAAGGCTTTTTGTCTTTAAGTTCTCCAACACAATACCAGTAATAGTTTCTTGCTTCTTCAGCTCTTTCGCCTCTTCCTTCATGTGCTAATCTCTCTATTTCGTCAAACTCGTCTACTAGTTTGTAAACTTCCTTTACTGCGATGTCTCTCTGAACTAGTGGCTTTTTAACATACATGTATCTAACAACTTCTGGTTCAACTATTTTTAACAAGTCTTGAATAGTATAAACATTTCCTAGTCTGCTTGACATTTTTTCTCCATCAACTAAGAAAAACTCATAAACTAGTGGAACAGGAGGATCAAACTTGTATATTCTTTTAGCAAGCTCTTTCCCAGACTTCCAGGATCCTTCAAAGTGTTCTTTTCCAAAAGGTTCTGCATCTGTGTTAAAAATTTTCCAATCAGCGACCCACTCCAGTCTCCAGGGAAGTTTTCCTTCCCGTATGCTTACTTTTCCTCTATGTCCACAACCCTTTATTTCATACTTCCCATGAAGTACTCTTCCAGTGCATTCGTACTCTACTTCCATCCTTTCCAAGTCTACACCAGTTACCTTGGTTGTTAGTTTTCCACAGTTCTCGCAAACTGGTACAAATGCTATGTAGTCGTTGGGTATGTTCTGCTGATATTTTTTTAGAACCTCTCTTACAGCATCTTTTTTTCTTATTGTCTCAGCAATGAACCAATCGTACTTGCCTTCTTTGTATAGTTTGCTAACGTAATACAGCTCAGGATATACTGAAATTTTTCTAAGACCATCCATCATTAGGTCAGTGAAGTGCTCTGCATATGAGTTGTGGCATCCAAATGGATCTACTACTTTAGAAACTGGCTTTCCAACTTCTGGTTCTAAAATTTTTAAAATGTTTTCGTCAGTCTTTATCCACTTACTTTCGTTTTCCTGCAGCCTCATCGGTATTGTTCTTAGTGGGTCCATATCATCACTCGTTAACACAAGTCTGGCTTTACTCCCATAGCTTTCGATACTTTTTCTTATAAACTCTCCCCTTACCTGGTCGTTCATGTTACCTATGTGCTTTGGCCCGGATGGAGAGGCTCCAGACCTCACGGTAACTATTTCGTGGTTGTGTTTAATAGCAAATTCTATAGCTTCCCTAGCAACTTTTTTAGCCCAAAATTGTTCTTGAGATTTTGTCATCTGTTACAGGACGCCAAAAGACTTATTTTAAACTTTTAATCCTTATCCTTTTCTTACTTTTAAGTCAAGAAAATAAGTTTTTAAATTCCAATTAATTTAGTTGTTTCTATGCCTCTTGAACTTAAGCAATCAATCTTTGGTCCTGCAGGCTTCCCATTAGAAGGTCCTTCTGGACCTAAAGCAATGAGCTTCCTAGCTTCAAAGGGTTTGTTTGCGATGGAGTACCAGGCTGTTAGAAGCGTAAGAGTTTCAAAAAAAGTTGCCAAGGAACTTAAGGCTGCAGCGGAAGAAAATGGTATTACTTTAAGCATCCACGGTCCCTATGCTATAAATTTATCTTCCGAGCAAAAATCAAAGATAAGAGCATCAAAAAGCAGGTTATTGAAAGCTGCAACTATAGGGAGCTTAATGGGTGCCTTTCACGTTACATTTCATCCTGGCTACTACGGCAAAAGAACTAAAGAAGAAACGTTTGAAATTCAGCTAGCGTCACTTAAAGATGTTTTGAAAAAGTTAGACCAAAAAGGGTTAAAAGTTGAACTAGGACCAGAAACCACAGGAAAAGAAAGTCAGTTTGGAAGCTTAGATGAGCTTCTTGAACTTTCAAGCAAGTTGCCAGAAATAACAATAACGGTCGACTTTGCTCACATTCATGTGAGGGAAGAAAAAAGCAGGATTAGAGGGGAGGATGACTACAGAAAGTTGTTGGATAAGCTTGAAAAAAATCTTGGAAAAGAGAAAATGGATGGTCTCTTAGTTCATTTCACAGAAGTGGAGCCAACTTCAAAAGGAAGCGGAGAAAAAAAGCACCATCCTTTAGGCAGTGGCTATGGCCCAGACTTTAAGCCGTTGGCAAAGATCATTGCAGAAAATGGGTACAAATTTGTTATTATAAGCGAATCTCCAATTTTAGAGAAAGATTCTATCAAGATGAAAGAAATTTACAGTAATTTCTTAAAGTGAGGCTTCTACTTCTGCTTTTTAGCTCAAGAAGCAAAATCAAAACACAAGAGTGCATTTAAGGAAAACTTTAATTAATTCATGTGTAAAACCACTTTAATCGGACCCGTCGCCTAGTATGGATTAGGGCGCCAGCCTTCGGAGCTGGATATCAGGGGTTCAAATCCCCTCGGGTCCGTACGCACATACTCATTAAAAAAGCTTCTTAACTTAAGTACTCACAAAGACTTATAATCTTCATTCTTCTAATCTTAGTTTAGTTTCCAATTGTGGAGTCAGATAAAGGATAAGTTTAAGGGAAATGAAGCAAAAGAGAAAGTCGCTAAGTTTTTTATTGAGTATGGTATTTCAATAAAAGAGGACGGAAAACTTTACTTTGGTCCAGTAAAGCTTACTTTTTCTAACGTTTCTTCAGCTATAAACGTGGACCGTAGGGTAGTAAAAGAAACAGCTTTGCAGATACTTAAGGACGAAAAGCTCAGACCAATATTTAGGCTTTTAAAACCTGCAGGGCCTTCTCTAGTGGATGTGGCAAACGTTTTAGGGCTTTCTGTCCTAGAAATAAGAGCCGACCCTCATAAGCCAGGAATTGTTTCTGGAGTAACTTCCATTCTATCAGAAAAAGGGATTGCTATTCGTCAAATTATAGCCGAAGACCCAGAACTGTTTCCAGATCCGAAACTCTACATCATTACCGAAAGTAAAATACCTGGAGAAGTCATAGAAAAGGCCCTTCAGGTTCCCTATGTTCGAGAAGTGTTAGTTAGGAGGAGTTCTAATAGGAATGCATAAAAAAGTGTTTTTTAATGCAAAAAAGATTCAAAGTCTTCCAAAAAGTATCTACATCACAGAAACCATAAACCACTAAAGATAGTAGAAGCTAACTTTCTCTTGCTCTTAAGCGCTAACCCTCAATTTTGTCTCTACTTTGTTTTAGTTGAATCGTTGTTTTTCTTCGAAGTTACTCTCGATATCCAATCCAAATAGTCCCAAGAACCTCCTGAAATTGGCAATGCTATGATCTTCTTGGGTTTGTAGTTTGAAATTGAAGTTATAAAATCTACCAGCCTTGGCAACAAAGTTTCATCCGTTTCTGCAAGCAAGAGGTTTTGATTACTTTCTACAAGTTCTCCTTTCTCTCCTCTTGTTATGGACTTTACTTCATTTATTATTGACACACTTACTGCCATATCATTTGAGATCAGCTGATTTGCTATTATCTTTGCTGTTGACTCAGTTTCACATGACACTAGAACTACTGTCTTTACCATTGCTGCGTAGCAACTTCTTAGTGTTTTTAAACCTTTCGTTTAGGGCTAAGCTGCTCTGTTACTTAAAAGCTTATCTAGAACTAAGATTTGACCTGTTAACTTAAGTTCCAAGAAGAAGCATTACTATAGTCAAGAGGTCCCTATTTCATCTCCTTTAGCCTTTTAAGGACGTGGGTAGTAAGGCCTTGTTCCTATTACTAAAATTAAGCCTATACTTCTTCCCTTGACTAAACAACTTGAAACTAAGTTAAAGCCACTTCCAATTTAACACTCATAGTTCTCATTGAACCTCCTCAAATGCTTGAAACAATCATGTGGTTCTCAGTTCTTCCATTAACTCCTTCGTTGTTGCTTAAGATTAAATGGTTTTTTAAAAAGTAGGGTTGGGTAGAGAAAATATAGAACTTCGGCTCTAGGATTTTATCTTAAGAGGAAGGTTAAGAAGGTTAGCCTCTTAAATAAGACGTTAAGAAAGGTGCGTCCTTTTGAACCAGCAGATTAGGCTAGAATGCACTCATAAAAGCCGACTGAACGTAAAACTCTATACAAGCATGCTTCTAACAAAGTAAAACGAAGTGCTTGTGAAGCTAAGAAAAGCTAGAAGCTCTCAACCTAAGTCGGAGATATCGCCTTCTTTAAGGAAGTTAAAGCTTTTACATCTAAAAACCTTTAAAAATCATCCAAATTCTTCTTTGCAAGCATTGTCCAGGTCGAGAAAACAAACTACTCAAATAGTATCCTACGCTGTTAGTTTCTTAGTTTCCCTATTGATAGCAATAACTACCCCAATAGTTCCAATATTAGCAATGGTCTTCAATGCATCCCAGTTTGAATTGGGGCTCATAGTTGGTTCTGCCTCTTTAGTTTATGTTCCAACTACGTTGTTTGCTGGGAACATTTCTGATATGTTTGGAAGGAAACGAGTAATCGAATTAAGCTTAATTCTTTACTCAATAGCTTTGTTAATCTACTATCTTTCCTACTCTTGGTACTTTTTGCTCTTTGGAAAGTTGTTGGAAGGCTTTTCGTTGGCCATGCTATGGTCTCCAATAGAAGCGCTTATCTCAAATACATCTGAAGACCAAACTAAAGCAAACTCTATTTTTGGGATTTCTTGGAGCTTAGGTTCTGTTCTTGGAAGCTTCATAAGCTGGTTCTTTTTAGACTTCTTTGGAAAAAAGTTAGCTTTTTTAACTAACTTTTTTATCGTCATTTTATGTTTATCACTCTTCTTCCTCTTTTCAGAAGACGAACCTAGAGTTGAAAAGACCTCCCAAATAATTAACTTTAAGTTAAACGTGCTCCAGGAGGTGAATCTGATAGTTCCTTCGTTCATGTACTCCTTTACTCAAGGTATCGTCACTTCATTCTACCCTGCGTTTGTGAATCTTTTGGCATTGAGCAACAAACTTATCATCGTTAGCTTCACGATTATGATGCTTGCAAGAACTTTTACATTTTATCTCCTTGGTAAACTTGGTAAGGCAATAAATAAGAAAATAGGTAGCATGCTTTGCTTGTCTATACTCTTGCTTCCTTTTGGAACAAACACTCTTTATGTTGCAGTAGTTTCTTCATTTTTGGGATTTGGTTTAGGAGTGTTGTATTACTCAGGTCTAAAAGAAGCGTTAAACAAAGATTCATTAAACAAGGGAAAGTTTACTGGTTTGTTCGAAAGCACTATTGGTATGGGCTATCTAATCAGTTCTTTCTTAGGAGGCATAGTTGCAGAAATTAACATCTCATATCCATATCTATTGTCTTTCCTCGTAAGCATCGTAGCTATGTTAATTTAATAATATTTCATGATAACGCTAAATTTCGTACATAAAGTTTTTCGCGATTCTCATCACTGTTGCTTCTAGAGCGGAAATACTATTTGTTCATTAGCTCTTCTACTTTTGCTGAAATTTCAAACAAGTTTTTTATAGTGCTTGAACTTTCTAGGTCTTTATCTAGAAAACTTATGCCCTCGTCTAGGTTCTTACTTAGTTTTGGGTCCATGGGCACTCTTCCCAAAAAGTTTATACTAAGTTCTTTGGCTATTTCTTCTCCAGCCTTACCTGGAAATGTTTCAATAAACGTTCCACACTTTGGACAAGTAATCCCACTCATATTTTCCACAACTCCTATTATTGGAATGTTGAGCTCTCTAGCAAACGAAATTGCCTTCTTAACTACAAATTTGGAGACTTGAGAAGGAATTGTTACAATAACTGCTCCGTCTATATTTCCTTGTAAGGTTTGAGCAACAGTAAGTGCTTCATCTCCTGTTCCTGGTGGCAAGTCTATGATTAAAAAGTCTAGCTCTCCCCATTCCACTTGAGATAAAAATTGGATTATCGCTTTAGATTTTAGTGGTCCTCTCCAAATCACAGGAGTATCTTCTGACTTTAGGAAAAAATCTATTGACATAACTTTTATTCCATGCTCACTTTCAATTGGGAAAATTGCTTCACCTGAGACTACTGGCTTTCTCCCTCTTAAGTTCAGCATTTTTGGAATGCTTGGGCCTGTTATGTCTGCATCCAGCAGTCCAACCAGTCCCCTATGCTTCTCTTTGGCTAAAGCTAGAGAAAGCATCAGCGAAACCATACTCTTTCCAACTCCACCTTTTCCACTTAAAACGGCTATTTTGTGCTTTATTTTTCCCAGTTTTTCTCTTATCTTTGAATTTTCAAGGTTTACGCTTACCTTGTTCATAACCAAGTTATAAACTCTCCCGTTATTTATTCCTTTTTCTTTAAAAGTTCATTTTTAGGAAAGGCTTACTTCATTACTTGTAGACTTAAAGCTTAAAAAACATCAACCTAGCAAGAAGGGAATAAGAATTCATGAGCACAAGCAAAAATCCAAAGCCTAAGCTAGAAGAGAAGAGGTGGAGTAATAGGCTTGAGCTTGAAACAATAAATTCTTGGCACGAAAAGAAGTTGTTTAGGTTCAATAAGAACGAAAAGGGAGAAATTTACTCAATAGATACACCACCTCCCTATCTCTCCGGGCGCTGGCACGTCGGAGGCGCAGCTCATTACGTGCAACAAGACATGATTGCGCGTTACAAAAAATTAAAGGGTTACAACGTACTTTTTTCATTTGGCGCTGACAGAAATGGTTTACCTATAGAAGTAATGGTTGAAAGAAAAGAAAACATACGAGCAAAGGATATTCCAAGAGAAAAGTTTTTAGAGTTATGCAAGTCTTACTTAGATTCTATTGAAAAAGAAGTTTTAAACCAGGTAAAGCTTCTTGGGATGTCTATTGACCTAGAAAACATTTACAGAACGGATTCGCCAGAGTATAGAGCAATAACACAGGCAACTTTCATAAAACTTTGGAACGACGGCTTAATATATGAAGATTACAAACCGGCTAATTGGTGTCCTAGATGTGGTACTACGTTGGCTGATGCGGAGATAGAGTACGAAGAACTTCCAACTGAACTTCTGTACATTAAATTTAAGGTTAAAGAAACTAGTGAGGATATAGTTATAGCCACAACTAGGCCAGAACTACTACCTGCTTGCTCCGCAGTTATATATAACCCTGAAGATAAAAGATACAAAAGGCTTAGTGGGCTAACTGCTATAACTCCAGTTTTCAATAATGAAGTAAAGATCATTCCTCATCCTTCAGCTGACACGAATTTTGGAACGGGGATCGTTATGATCTGCAGCTACGGAGATTCGTCAGACGTTCGTCTATTTAGAGAATTAAAGTTAGCTCCTAAGATTTGTATTAACGAAGATGGTACCATGAATAAAAACTCTGGTCCACTCGAAGGACTTTCCGTAAAGGAAGCTAGAGAAAAGATAAAAGAAATTTTGAAAGAAAAAGGGTTTCTTGTAAAAACTGAAAAAATTATTCACAGGACTCCTACATGCTGGAGATGCCATACTCCCATAGAGATCATTGTAACAAAAGAATTCTATCTAAAACAAGTAGAATTTAAGAATGAGCTAAAGAAAATTTCAGATCAAATCGAGTTTTATCCTCCCCAGTTTAGAAAGAATTTATACGATTGGATAGATAGTGTTAGTGAAGACTGGCCAATCTCAAGACGAAGGTATTATGCAACTGAAATTCCAGTTTGGTACTGTAAGGTTTGCGGTGAGCCTTACGTTCCTCCTCCTGGAAGGTACTATCAGCCTTGGAAGGAGAATCCTCCAGCTGGTGCACAATGCAAAAAGTGTGGGTCAAAAGAATTCATAGGCGAAACAAGAGTTTTAGATACTTGGATGGACTCAAGTATCTCTCAACTTTTCATAATAGGTTATGGAAGAGATGAAGACTTATTTAAAAAGGCTAGACCTGCAAACTTAAGACCTCAGGGCTATGAAATAATAAGAACTTGGCTATACTACTCAATTCTAAGGACCTATCTGTTGTTGAAAGATAGGGCATTCAGGCAAGTTAGGATTAGCGGTATGGGTGTAGATGAAAAAGGAGAAGCAATGCACAAATCTAAAGGTAATGTAGTTTATCCTGAAGTTTATATTGAAAAATATGGCTCTGATGCTTTTAGGCTTTGGGCAGCTTCAGAGGCTAAACTTGGATCTAACTACAGATTTTCTGAAGAAAAAGTTAAAGCTGCCTCCCTATTTATAACTAAACTTTGGAACATTTCTAGGTTTATTTCTCAGTTTCCAGAAGAGGATGAAAAAGCAATAAAAGAGAAAATTGATCTACTATTTCTAAAGCAACTCGGAGAAGTGATGAAAACAGTTGAGAGCTCATTTGAAATACTTGATCCATTCGATGCTGCTAACAGTTTAAGAGATTACACTTGGAATATCCTAGCTGATCATTACTTAGAGCTAGTAAAGCCTAGACTTTACTCCGAAGAAGAGAATGACAGTACTAGATCTGCAAGAGCAACAGTGCATAAAATTCTTAAAACTATCCTAGTAGCTATGCATCCCATAATTCCAGCAATAACCTTCTATATATTCCAAAAGCTTTACAATAAAGATATAACTTCAGAGAAGTTCCCAGAAGGAATGGAACCAATAAGTAGCGAAGAAAAAACTTTGCTTAACATGCTCATGGAAGCAGATTCAAAGATATGGGCAAGGAAAAAAGAGCTCAGGCTAAGTTTAAATTCTCCATTGGAAGAAAAAGTAATGGTAAGCAAAAGCCTAGAACCATTCCTAAAGGACATAAAGGCTGCTCATAAATTAGTTAATGTTGAGGTCCTTGACAAAGACGTTCCAGATATTGTGTTGTTCTCAAGTTAAGACTACTACGCTAAAAGATTATAAAAAATATTTCTAAGGTTTTAATATAGATTTTTGTATGACGTTTCTACATTTTGTAATATTTCGTCTGTTATCTTACCGTTCAAGATTTCGAGGGCAATTAGCACAGAGCCAACTCCTGGGCCAAATCTTGGTTTTTCCACTTTAGCATTTGGAGCAAGTTTTCGAATTGACTCTGAAAATGGTTTCAGAATTATATCACCTGCTTTAAAAACACCACCAACAGTAGCTACTGGGAATGTTTCATTTTGAATTTTAAGTCTTGTTATTACCGTCTTTGCTAAAGTTGCAAGCTCTTCTGCTGCATTTTTAACTATTTCTGCTGAAACTTCATCTCCTTCTTTTGCAAGCTTTGTAACGATTGGTGCCAAAGAAGCTATTTCCGTTACCGACATTTTTTCACCGTAAACTTTCCTTATGATATCATCTGTTTCTGTTATTGAAAGTGCTTTCTTTAGTTCTTCAACAAGTTTTGTTTCCTTTAATCTTCCATCAAACGCTTTCATTGTTTGCTTTAAAGCCATTAGTCCAATAAAGTATGCGGAACCTTCGTCTCCAATTATACTTCCCCACCCTCCAACTCTTACTCTGTTTCCTCTTCCATCTGTGCCTGCTGAAACTGAGCCGGTTCCTGCTATTACTATGACTCCAATTCTTCCAGAGGTTGCACCATAGAGAGCTATTAGAGAGTCGTGTACTACCTTAAAAGTTTCTGCTATTCCAACTTGGGGAATACTTGAGTTAAGTATCTTATCATCATAAGAACAGTCTAGTCCCGCAAGTCCAGCAACAGCAACCTTAACCTTTTTTGAACTTATGTTTGTTTTCTTTCTAGCCATCTCAAACGAGCTAAGGATTGCCTCCTTTGCACCTTCTATCCCTACCACATGATAGTTCGAAGGTCCGGCAACTCCAGAAGAAACTAAGGTTCCATCTGACTTTGCAATTATAGCTTCTGTTTTTGTAGCTCCTCCATCAAACCCCACTACATACTCTTCTGCCATGATTAATCTAAAAATCTTGCTATTTTTTAATATTTTTTAGTGTTGTTAAAATTCAAATGATTTTTACTAAATGCATTTTGCGGGTGAGAGAAGTTCTTTAACATAAGCTTTCAGCTCTTGTTAGAGTCGATCTTGAATTTACATGTTTCGCTTGGTAATAAGTTCCTGATGTCTCAAAATGTCTAAAATAGCATCTTTGTGTCTTCTTTTTGAGATCATTCTCGTCGTGTAGTTCTAGTAGCCTTTATTTTTCTCCTTTGCCCACTTCCTCAAAACGTTTTTGGAGAAGGGTGCTGATTTCTCGTAAGCTTCTTTAAGTATCAGAAACCTTTCTTTTTAATTACAAAAAGAAATTCAAGAAGCTCTTGTAAAACTCTTTCTTTAAAATTAGTATCTCTTTACTTAGCAGACAAATTAAGAAAATAGATTAAGTTAAAAAATGAATAAAAGAAGTTGCTTTTCTACTTTTGTTTTTGGAGTGTAGTTATTGTTTTATCCAATTACTGTAACTCTCAAGAAAAGTGTTTCCAGATAAGCTTACAGTTCTCACCTTATAACTATTATTTACCCATGTACCGGCATATATTCTTAAGTAAGAGTTTGGGGATGATTGTTTTCCTACTCCTAAGGAAACACCAACTCCAACTCCAGCAAAAGTTACTGAAACTCCGACGCTCCAAGCAAGATAGTATTCGCTACCACCCGTAATGGGTATGTCTCTTGAGTCTCTTTGAAGTATATCATAATAGTATGAAGAGCTAGGTAAAGAACCACTCCAGCTAATGCTGTCCACTGTATAGCTACGTGGGTCATTATCAGTATCTGCAGCGTAAACCATTTCAAGTATCTTTGACCCAGGGTCTAACCATGTTGTTACATAACAATAACAAAATTCAAATTTTAAGGTATAAACGTACCTTCCACTTATTGGAGGGTAATATTCATTAGGATGAGTTATACCACTGTTTAAGGTGACCGTAGTTGTTCCTGAAGAGTACCAATCAGTTTCATATGAACTACTCGTAAGATCGTATACCCTTTCTTTACTTTCAACGTTTATCTTTGACCCAGTAACGTAGTAAACTCTTGCACTGATGTTATCCCATGTACTAAATACTAATACTTTTGTAAACGCCCAGCTATTTTCTTGGTATGGTGGATATGGAGGCGATGAACCTCTCAAGTTTTTGGGTGTTTTTGAAGAGTCTATAAAGCTAGCTAATTTACCGCTTGAATTTAGTTTTTTTAATCTTATGTTGTACCCTGCCTCGTCAATAGGATGCTTCAAAAAAGTCGGGTCAACAGAGAACGTTAAAGTTCCTAGTTCATTCTTGTCTTTTGAGTATGCTATGATCCACAGGTTTATAGAAGCATAAATTTCTTTGTTTTCAATTATGTTTACAAGCTTCCTTTTCAAAAACAATCTTGTTTTGTAAGTTCCAAGTACGTTTGTATATCCTTCTGAAAGCTTCACTGGGCCATTCACAGAAAGTTCAAAAATTTTAATGTTGGCATTGCTTACTATTCCATTGCTGTCATAAACTTCAATTCCTAAATCCAAAACTTGAGTTTTTTCATCAGCTATAACTATTGGACTAAAAGGAGAAAGCAAGGTATAAGAAGAAAGCAATACTAAAACTAAAATTAAAGAGATTGTGAGCTTGTTTAACTTTCTTTTCTCCTTAGCTTC
Source organism: Nitrososphaera sp. (assembly GCA_039793485.1). Taxonomy (GTDB): domain Archaea; phylum Thermoproteota; class EX4484-205; order EX4484-205; family JAAOZO01; genus JAAOZO01. The sequence continues at coordinate 29,333 of JBAMLO010000040.1, forward strand.
CATTCTCTTTCACTTAGTACGTTATTCAATTTCCTAGCTTATATCTTTTTTTAATTTTTAAAACATTTTCTCTGTTCTAGAGTTTAGAACAGCTTGTCTT
>JBAMLO010000041.1:0-4296 GCA_039793485.1 Nitrososphaera sp.
AATAGCAGAGGCAATAGAGAAAATTAAAAAACATTCAAACGAGCTGTAGCTTCTATTTTACTGTGTTGACTTACCTTTTTCTTTGAATTACTTCCCAAGTTCTTGGATCTTCAGCTCCAAGGCGCCATGCAGCAATATTAGTTATGTTGTAATCATGTACAATTATGTTGAGTCTTAGCTCGGTACTTTTTGCTCCTTGGAACCAAACTTCATGACCTTGAACTTTAAAGTAGTACTCTCCAGAGGTTTCATCAAAGTATACTTTTGCGTTAGTACTTATCGCTAAATTTATCGCTTCTGAAAAGGTTACACCTGAGCCTCTTCCGCCAGACCAATCATAACCATAAAAAGGTATACCTACAACTATCTTTTCCTTGGGTATTACGCTTGTAGCATAGTTGAGAACGTTCTTTAGCCAATCTAAAGGCGAAATTGGACCAGGAGAGCTACCAGACCAGTGATAATCATAAACCATAAGTACCACGTAGTCGCAATAGTTACCTAATGCCTTGTAGTCATAAGCGCCACTCCAACCTTCTCTAGAATCGTAAGTTTTTGCTGGAACATCTATTGAGACTATTTTTGAATGCTCATGAAACTTTGCGCTCAGCAACCTCATAAAGTCTGTTAACGCTTCTCTATCAGAGGGATCAACACCTTCAAAATCAATGTTTATGCCGTCGTACTTTCCGTTGACCACAAAATTAGTTAAATTGGACAAAACTTCATCTCGTATTTTTGGATCTGTTAAAAATTCATGCGCAATGTCTTTACTAAACCCTTCATTTGCAACCAATGGGATTACTAGCGTATTGCTCGTTCTAGCAAGCTCTACAACAGAATTGCTTACTTTTCCAATAAGTACGCCTCCTTTAGTAATGTAAGAGGAAGTTGGTGAAACCCAAGTAATAGACTTCGAGTTGTTCTTAAATGAGCTTAAGCTTGCTTCATCGTTTTCTATCAGCCAGCCAAGAAACCTAACATCGTATGAACTTAACTTTATATTCGAAAAATATGCGGTTAAGTTTTTAGAAATTTCCTTACGTTCGTTTGACCTCATGATAAGTAAAACTGAAGAGAATACAAATATAAGCGTTATTGCCGCTGTAACTATTACGACGCTCTTACTTGCCATAGACCTTTTGAACTACTTTTAGTACTATGAGCTTTTAAATCTTACGAAAAGAGAATAAAAGTTGTTACTAATCCTAAAGTAAAAGCTCTAAGTTTACTAAACATTAACCTTTTCTATTGGCTTCAGGAATTTTTCCAAAGAATTTTATATACATAAATACGTTCCCGTATGTGGACATAGCAGCTATGAGGAATGGAACAAACAAAGGAAATGAGTCTAGAAGACCTCCGGTTATCATAGTTCCAATTGCAGATGCAATAAGTCTAGCAGCTTGATTAATTCCACTTGCTGTTGACCTATCTTCTTCATTAACTAAGGTCATCATCAATGAAGTTTGCGCAGGAAGAGAAACAGCTCTTAATGGAGTTAACAGTAAATACAGAAATGATGCCAAAAAATAGTTTGGAGAAAACGGAAGTAATAAAACAAGTGTTGCAGAAATCGACCTAGTAATGTTTATAAATTTTAGAAAACCCAGCTTACTTGTAAAGTACTGTGTAAAAATGAATGCGACACCACTAAGTATTCCGCCTAAGCTTACAAGATATCCAATTTGACTTTTACTCATTCCAAAGAAAGTACTGAAGATTATTGGGTAGTAGGGAGTCACAATTCCTTGGCCAAATCCGTTAAGTATTCCAGTAACTGCAAAAACTTCTATGTATTTTAAATCTTTTTGATTAATCGAGAGATGTATTGTTTTGGATTCATTGTTCTTTAGTCTTCTTGGTACGTAACTTTCAGTAACAGGAACGATTGCAAGAACAGATACTAAAGTTATAATTATCCCAATTAAAAAAAGTTCTCGATACCCGAAAAATGAAACCATAAGAGCACCTGCAGCGCCTGAAAATGTACTTATTAGGCTATTTAGAGAATAAGCAAAAGTTCTATTTTTCTCGTTTGTATTTTCAGCAATTAAGGGAGTTATCAGAGGAGCTGCTGAAGCACCTACGCCACCACCAACTAATCCACCTGCAATTCCAAAACCTCCAAGAGCAGAAGCAAGAATAAGAAGAACATAATTATTAGTTAGAAGAATGATTACAAGAGAAATTGGGAGTGTCATAAGGTCAAGGAGGAGAACTCTCTTTCTTCCATAAATATCTCCAAGCCGACCTAGCAAAAGAGAAAGTATAGGGGTAGCTAATGCTCCTGAAGTGAATGCTCCTCCGATTAGTAACATAGAAAGGTGGAGAACATTAAAAAAGTAAAGACTTACTGCTATTGCTAAAAAACCAGCCGAAAAGCTCCTTAAAGCTCTAGAAGTATAAATGAGAACGAGGTTCTTTGTAGTGTTGGAGTTATTGAGTTTCATGCTAAACGATGCTTTAATCGACGCAATGACTTTCTTAAGTTTTACTAATGTTTATATTTCTGTAAAAATGCAAACTTTCAAAGTTAAACAGACTAAAAAGTATGTCCTCTAGGAATTAAAACTTGAAAGAAATATAAGCTTCCATTACGTTAACTAAGTAGAAGATGATAGAAATAGTAAAGGATACGAGTGAACAAATGGAAAGACTCAAGGTAATTCTTGACTCTTACAAGTTTATGTATGAGCGTGACTTTAGTTTTCGTGAAACTTCTTTAAGGGTTGAGGACCTACTAGCGACTGAGCCATACTTAGAAGCTGAAAAGTTAGCAGTCGTTTACAAAAAGATGGTTCAAGAAAACTATGACGTTCCAATCATCACCGTAAGAAAAGATAGTAAGTCTTACGTTATAGATGGGCATCACCGTTGCTTTTCTAAGTGGCTTTTGAATCAAGGGTATATTTTATCTTATGAAATACAGAACGAACTATTTAAGCCGCCGTGGTGGTCAAAAAGTGTTTTGGACATACCAATGATAAAAACAGGAGAAGACATCGAAGAAGTTAGAGATTGGGCAACTTGTATAGATACGCTTGAGTACTTGAGAAGAATTCATGGAATAAATTTCAAACTGATCCCAATGAAGTTAGAAGTAGAAAACCTAATTCCAACACAATACCCACAGAGGATGATAGGTTCGCGTACGCCTTCTAAAGCACCGATACTGGTACTCAAGTATAATGATAGTTTTTACATTGTTGACGGACACACTAGGACTTACTACGCACTTAAGAAAAGGGAACGTTATATAGATGCTTTAGTTTTAGTTCCAGCAAAAGAAGTTATACCAGGAATAGTCTTATATTCAAAGAGATTGGGAATAAATTCTATTAAAGAGTTTGCAAAAATGCTTGAAATGGGATAGCTTCATAGTTGGTGCTCAAGGTTAATAACTTCAAACCAAACTAGATTTTAGTGCTGCTAGCTCTAGCAGAACATCCCCTTTTAAATTTTATTACTTAAGGTATAATAGTTGGTAGAGGATATCGTATAGTTAAATTTAAATATGATAATGAAAGTTTCTTGCGCTATGAATGAAGAGAAAAATGTGAAAAAAGACATACTGGGGCGTCCAATAAAAGAACTTTCTAATGATGCTTGGTGGGGAACTCCTAGACAACAAATCCCATGGTACCCTGAAGTTGACTACGAAAGTTGTATTGGTTGCGGCCTTTGTATAGTAACGTGTGGCAGAAGTGTATACGATTGGAACCTTAAAGAGAACAAGCCAGTTGTTGCAAGACCTTACAACTGCTTAGTTGGCTGTAGTACATGCGGCAACCTGTGTCCAAAAGATGCAATAAGCTTCCCTTCGCTTGGAAAATTAAGGAAGTGGAGAGATAAGGCAGGAGCCGTTAGAAAGGCTTCTGAAAAAATAAGAGAAGTTAAGAATTCGATGGAATAGCAAAAAATTCTTGCCTGTACAAAAAGCTTAAAGCTTCCTTTAGTTTCCTTGTAGACGGTAAAGATGGAGAGCGGTGCTAAGTGCCGGGCTACAAAGAGAATAGAGCCTTTGAACTTAAGAGAATTTGAAAACTTAGAGCGTATTGTTGATGCTTTAGCTAGCAAAACAAGGCTAGCTATATTGGCAATATTACTGAACTATGGAGAAGCTTGTACTTGTGACCTAACCTCTGCTTTAAACGTTGCTCAGCCTACAGTTACCATACATCTTCAAAAGTTGTACGACGCAGGATTAATTGAGAAGAGAGAGAGCTGGAGGTATACGTACTATTCCATAAGTAAGAAGTATGCCCCACTCATAAAAACAATTCTAAAACTAAA
>JBAMLO010000041.1:4396-27441 GCA_039793485.1 Nitrososphaera sp.
AAGTGCCAATTTTTGAAATTATCTTTTTCTCCTGATGTTCTGGGAATATAATTCCATCTTCCTTTTTCTGTATTCTTCCTCACTTGTTTCTTCAGCAAACATAGGCTCCTCTGAGGACCTAAAGTACAGCCTGTAGTACTTATTGTTGAACATGAAATAAAAAACGTTTACTTCTTCATCACCTTCGCCCTCAGTAAGTAAAAAAGCCTCATCAAACTCATATGCTAAGTTTTGCAGTTCTGAGAAAAAATAAGGTTCTGTCCAATAGTATCCTGAACCGCTCATTTTTTCAGCCATTTTGATGATCTCCTTCATCCTTCTTAAGGCGTACTCTTTTACGTCTCTGTTTTTTCTGCCTCTCTTCATTACGTTTTTGTCTTGACAAATGAGTATTTAAATTCTTCATCCTTTCTACTTCTCATTGTTTAAAAAAGACCACAAACCGGAGAAATTTTCGGTTTCTTAAGAAACAACACTTGAAAAAGAAATAAAAAGTTAAAAATTCAACTAAAAACCAATAAATGCACTATAGAGTAATAAGACCATTCGACCCCTGGAGAGCTGAGAGTCTCTGTACTTGTCCATTTAAGTACACTATAAACCCATACACAGGCTGCTCGCACGCATGCTTGTATTGCTATGCATCGTCTTATATAAAGAACGCATTTACTCCAAGGCCAAAAAGTAACTTACTAGAAAACGTATCAAAAGATCTTCGCGTTATACCAAAGGGAAGCATAATCAACATTTCGAGCAGTAGCGATCCATACATACCTCTAGAAGAGAAAAAACAACTAACTAGGAAAATACTCGAAAGAATCATAGGCAACTATGTTGTTGAAATAGTCACTAAGTCTAACCTTGTTACAAGAGACATAAGCATACTAAAGAGAGGAAGGTCAGTTGTATCCATAACGATCACTACGCTTGATGAAAGACTGGCTAGCATTATTGAACCGAGGGCACCTTCACCTCTGAGAAGAATCGAAGCAATAAAAGAACTCTCTGAAAATAACATACCTGTTGTACTTAGGTTTGATCCACTACTTCCATTTTTGACAGACGACGAAGAGAACATAAGGAACGTAGTTAAGGCTGCGGCCAAAGCAGGAGCTAGGCATGTGGTATCATCAACGTATAAAGCAAAAATAGACAACTTAAGCAGAATTTTATCTGCTTTTCCAGCGTTGTCTGAAAAATATAGGGAGATGTACTTTAAAAATGGAGAAAGAATTCATGGCTCACACTATGCGCCTAAGAAGTATAGAGAGGCTATACTATTGAAAGTTAAAGAGGAAGCAAAAAGGAATTCTCTAACTTTTGCTACATGTAGAGAAGGCCTTCAAAACCTTAATGATAAAGAAGTTACATGCGATGGAACATCTTTAGCAAAAATTAATAGATAAATTCGATCTTCTTTTCCATAACTTTTTCCTTAAGTTTTAACTAGCTGAGTTTCTTGTAAAGAGTTTTAAACGCACTAAATGAAAAGTACAAAATGACTAAGAAAGACTTCTTATCAAGCCAACAAAGTATTACAAGAATTAAACAGAACTTATTTTAAGGAGCTCTACGGCATTTTTGTACATGATTTTATCGTAAGCTTTCTTTGAGAGTAGGCCTTCTTCCATCAGTTGACGAAGATATTTAAGTTGAGGAATTTCTTGATTTGGTTGATCTAAATCTGTTCCAAAAAGAAGTTTATCTTGAAATTCTTCCAAGAAGATAATGCCAAACTCTTTATCTCTAGAAATAGCATTGTACCCGCTGTATGCTGAAAGGTCAGCATAAAGGTTTTGATAATTTTTAAGGAGCTCTATGAGTCTTCCTCCAGGAAAGATTTTTCCTGTAGGATAGGAGTTTCTTTGTTCTAGCTTAAGGTCTCCAGATATTTCAGCCCAAAATGGCTGAGAATGACCTATGAATATTAAATTTGGAAACATCTTTAGGCATTTCTCTAGCCTCGGTAAACCAATCTCATCTACTAGGCCATAGCAGCCTCCAATTTGTGGACCAATATGAAATAGAACAGGTAATTTTAATTCTTCACAGATAGAAAATAGGTTTAAAGTTCGTTCATCATCAAAGTATATATTTGCAGTTATTTCTCCAACTCCTTTGCAACCCTCTTTCTTATATTCTTCCAAAATAAATTCAAGGTCTCTCTTCGAACCCATGTTTAACCGTGGGTCGGGGTTGCAAAATGGAACAACTTTGTTTTCATAAGTTTTGTAAACTTCCAGAACCTCTCTAGTGGTTACAGGTTCTATTGAACTTTCTGGACTTTCCAAAGGAAGAACAACAAGTTTGTCTATGCCTTCTTTCTCTACTCTTTCAATTAGTTCTGAAGCTGTTATGAACCTTATGTGCATATTTTTTATAGGGTCGTAACTTAGCCAACGATATTTTAATGAGCAGTGTGTATGAATGTCTATTATCATAATTCTGGGAGCTATGAGGTTTAATTTAAATTTTTCTTAGGCAACGATTGAGTACCTTTGTCTTACTTAACTACCAACTAAACAAGAAGCATTTCTCATGCCTTAACAAACATCAATGGAAATACAAATAAGCTGTAGAAGTACAATTAAGAATTTTTAAGATTAGGAACCAATCCAAAAAATAAGACCACCAACAGCTAAACAAGTTTTGAGAGAATCTCCTCTCTTTCAAATAAGGATATGCCGATACTGAATAAGAAAAAATTAACTATGAGAAAAGAAATCGTTAGAAGCGCTATCATTTGAGGTCCAAGAATCACTATACCCATAACTTGTCCAAATATCAACATGAAGAGAACAGGGATTGTTACGCCTGCGCTTATTTGTTGTGCTTCTCTGAAGCCTTTAACCTTAGTCGAGATTGTAACTGTTAAACCAATGCTTGTGAGCGCTACTGTTGGAGAAAGACAGAAGATCAACAAAAGCCAAGTTAAATTTGGAAGTATTAGTTTTCCATTAAGTAATCTAAGCGAGTATAAATCTACAACAACAGAGTACAACAAGAAAGAAGCGGTTGTTACTATAACAGCGGGGATAAAGGCAACTAAGACTTTCCCCATGAAGAGTTCACTGTCAGAGATTGGTGTTGCTAAGAGTGCTTCTATAGTCTTCCTTTCCTTTTCTCCAGCAAAACTGTCAGAAGCTATAACATCTGAAACCATTATAGGAATCACTAAGAAGAAAGGAGCTAGAAAGTACTGTAGCATTACGTAGATTAACGCTTGTTGAATGTTCATTTCTCTTATTTCAGTTTGAATGTTCTTAGGCAGGTTTTTCATCAAAGTTTCTATTCCAGATAGTGATGAAGTTGGCATAGAAATTATACTAGGGGTTGAAAGAATAAACATTGGAAGTAAAACTGAAATCATAAATGGTATGACAAGAATTGGTAAAAGTATTTGCCAGTTTCTTCTGATTTCTCTCCAATCTTTCTTAAATATTAGTATAACTTTATTGATTCTCAACGTTGTTCCCCCTAACTATCTTTAAGTAAACATCTTCCAATGACTGATTAATGACGTTAACTGAAAGAATTAAGCCACCATTAAGTACGATGCTCTTTATTATATCAGGCGTAACTTTTTCAACATCACTAAGAACTACTGATACTACAGAAGTTGAATCATCGATGCTAATTTCCTTAACTTGTTCGAAGCATTTTATGGCATCGATAACTTTTTGGTCCAGCTTTCTTAGAGTAATTTTTAAGATTTTCTTATCTGTACTACTAAGAAGTTCTTCTAAAGCTCCTAGGGCAATCTTCTTGCCTTTGTTAATTATCATCACTCTGTTGCATAACTTTTCAGCGTCTCCAAGAATATGAGTAGAAAAGACGATTGTTTTTCTTTGCTTACTGAGTAATTTCATAAGGTCTTTAATTTCTCTTGCAGACTCAGGATCAAGCCCTGAGGTTGGTTCGTCTAAGAAAATTATGTTGGGATCGTGAACTAGCGCACGTGCAATGGAAAGCTTTTGTTTCATACCTCTAGAAAGTGTTCCAACTTTTTTATCTTTAAATTCCCATAAACCAAAGAATTCAAGCAACTCTTTTATTCTTCTTTTCTTTTGTTCGCCTGAAACATTATAAGCTTCTGCAAAAAAATCTAAATTTTCGTAAGCAGTTAACCTTTCGTATAAGCTTGGATTTTCTGTTTGAACTCCTACTATTTCTCTAACTTTGACAGAATCTTTTATTATATCAAAACCACCCACTATAGCAGAACCACTTGAAGGAGATAGAAGGCATGCAAGAAGACGTATCGTTGTTGTTTTACCAGCACCATTTGGACCTAAGACTCCAAAAATTTCACCTTCTTCTACTTCAAAATTTAACTTGTCCACAGCAACTGTAGAACCAAATTTTTTTGTCAATTCTAACGTTTCAATGGCGTGCATAACAAAGATACGCTTATCGAACTTGTTTTATTATTTAACTATTTTGTTTGAAAACTAAGGAGTAATTCTTCAAAGCATAGCAAGCAAAATATAGTTTAAAAATTTTAATTTTTACAAGTTGCAGTAGTCAGTAGTTTTAAAAAGGTAGATAAGCCCAACGTAGTAAAAAGCAGAACTTTAGCTCTACAACTCAGATACGAACAAGCGGAGGAAAGTGCAAAGCTTAAATATAGAGTGAGTGTGCATATAAAGAACGTAAACAATGACTTAGAGGCTATGAAGAAAAGAGGGTCGATGGAGTTGCCATTGGCAATGACGTCGACTTACCCGTCTGAGCCTTGCCTAAATGGTTAAGAAAGTATAACCTCAGTTTAAGTAAGAATTTAAAAGATTGAGGAACACCTTAAAAGCAAAACTTCTCACCTAAGAGAAGAAGCATTAATCTACGTGCCACTTTTCAACGAGAGATTTTAACTAAAATTATCACATTTAAATATTGCAATTTTAAAAAAAGAACATAAAATAATGTGAAAAACTTAAATATTACAAATGCAGTACCAAAAGGTTATGAAAAACGAGAATAAGTACGACATAGTAATTGTTGGTGGAGGTGCAAGTGGATTTACAGCTGCGCTTACAGCTAAAATGCTTTACAAAGATAAATCCATTCTTCTCGTAAAGAGTGAAGGTAAAACGCTTATACCATGTGCGATACCATACTTAGCTGCTACATTAGAAAGTTGTGATAAGGATTTAATGCCGTATGTGCTTCTATCCAATCAAGGAGTAAAAGTTGTGATTGACGATGTTGTTAATGTTGATAGAAACAGCAAAAAAGTCATTACTGCTTCCGGGAATTCTTACGAATATGAAAAACTAATTTTAGCCACTGGATCTTTGCCTTTTGTTCCATCTTCAATAGAAGGTACAAACTTAAAGAATGTATTCAAAGTTCACAAGAGATACGAAGAAGTTGAAGCTTTACAGAAAGCATTACGAAGCGCAAACAAGATTGTCATAATTGGTGGCGGTTTTATAGGAGTAGAACTTGCAGATGATTTGTCAAATCTTAAAAAAGATATAACAATAGTAGAGATGCTTCCACACTGTTTGCTCTTAAATTTTGATGAAGAGTTTGCAATAAAGGCGGAAGAGAAGTTAAAACAAAGAGGAATAAAGATAATAACGGGTAGAACAGTTAAAAAGATTTATGGCAAAGAGAAAGCGGAAGGAGTAGAACTCGAAAATGGGGAGAGGATACCTGCAGATATAGTTGTTGTTTCAGTTGGTTATCGTCCAAACATAGAGTTAGCTAAAAAAATTGGTTTGAGAATTGGGGACTATGGCGTTCTTGTTGATGAGTTTATGAGAACAAATGACCCCAACATATTTGCAGTTGGGGACATGACTGAAAAAAGGCACTTCCTCTTTGGGAAGCCTACGTCGATTATGCTAGCCTCTATTGCCTGCCAAGAAGCAAGAGTTGCAGTTATGAGTTTGTATGGTGCAAAGGTGAGTAAAAGGATAAGTGGTCAAGTTGGGGCCTTCTCAACAAAGATTGGAGATTTAGCATTGGCATGTGTTGGCGTTACTGAAAGCCTAGCTAAGAAAGAGAACGTTGAATATGTTGTTGGAAGGTCGAAAGTTGTCAATAGACACCCTGCTTACTTACCCGGTGCAAGCGAAACAGAATTAAAACTAATATTCCTAAAAGATGGAACTCTTATTGGAGCACAAGCTTCTTGCTCATGCGATGAAGTTGCAGAGCTTGTTAACGCTATTGCAATAGCCATCCAGAACAAGATGAAAATCGACGAAGTTATTACAATGCAGTACGGAGGTCATCCAAAGTTATCTGCATCGCCTGCAGTAAACCCAGTTATAATGGCAGCCTTAGATGCATACAGACAACTTTAATAATCCTTTTTATAATCTTTTAATTTAAAATTAACTTCTTTCTAATAGAAAAAGGTTTATGATATTATGATAAACTATGAAGGCTAAAGCTTTGGCTCCTCTAAAAGATTTGCTTCATATTCTTTATTAGAACTACTAATTGGAATTATTATTGTCTTAACTTCAAATGGTTTAACCTTAGCTGGAATAATTCTTTCAACAACTTTTGTATTTAAGGTTATATTGACTTCTCTTTCTTCTCCAGTTTGCTCCAACACCCGTAAAACGATGTCATCCGAGGATTCTGCCCTCTTTAAGGCAACAATGCATACATTTTTGTCAGAAACCGAAAGAAAAGAAAACTTTCTTGGTAAAGCACCAGCATGGCTACTTTCTACTACGTAGTCCAGTCCAAGGTTAGTAGCGTCGGAGAGATTTGAGATTTGATAGAATGCATCTTTCCAACTACCTTTATGTGGAAGTAGTAAGTATTTAAACTCATGAAAGCCTTGATCTATGTAAAAATAATCAACTCCCTCTTTCTTAGTATTTGGAATGTGATGGGCATAAATTGGGCTTCTAATGAGAGTCATCGTAAAAGTATTATCTTCAGCACTAAAGCTGTACTTTGAGTCATTGATTATTGCCAGTCCATAGGCAATCTTTTCATTACTTTCGTTCATCAAGTTCCCAGAAATATCAACCCATCTTTGACCTGGCTCTTCTTCACCATTTGCAGGTCTTTCTATAGTGCCAAATGGAATTTCGTAGGTGTATCTTATCTCTGAAAGGTTGAAGGGAAACTGAAGCTTTAAAAGCTTATGTTTCTCGTTCCAATAAATTTTCACTCTAACCTCTATAAATTTAAGTCCTTTGTAAACTATGAAGTCTTGTACAATATTTGAACTTGAGTACTTATATTTAATTCTAATAATTCCCCTTACTGGACCGTTTTCAGCTACTTTAATTTCAGTAACTTTAAACTCACCAAGCTTAGTTTTATAAGAAAAAACACCATGACTCCAAGTATCACTTTGATCATCAAATACTACAGGTAAGGCAGCATCACCATCGAACAGCTTACAACCAAATTCTTTATCTAGGATATGTCTGATTGCTCCGCTTTTTTCATCAAACTCAACTTTAATGAACTCATTTTCCAGTGAGTAATTATTTGTAACTATGTTTCTGTCTTGTTCTTTCTTCTTATTAGAATCAACACTTGTGACTTTGTAAGTAGTAAAACCTAGAGGGGGTAAGTCGGCAATGAACACAATTCTTTTTGTACCAGCTAGCGAAGAAGGAGTTACCTCTTGAAGTTCAATGTCTTTCCCATTTTCATCGACGAGCTTCATGTCTTTTATTGCAGGTTCTATCTCTACAGGAAACTTTAATTCATTCGCAACTGGGTTGAACACTACTACGTTGAGCACACTATCCGAGGTATTTATCATAGAGGAAATTTTTTGTAACGACAAATTTTTTATTTCGTTAGAAATGCTTATTGCCTCTCTAAGCATGTCAAAAATATCCTCATAAGCTTCTCTTATGCAAGTACCTGCTAAAGAATCGTGAAACTGACAAAAAAGAACTTTTTCCCATGCTTCTCTGAACTTTTCTTTAGGATAAGTACCATTAGTAATTATAGAACTAATGGTAGAATACCTTTCAGCAACCATTAACGAACTTTCAGCTTTTCTATTTAATCTCTTAACTTCAGAAAGTACTGAATAGCAACCACTTGCATGATGTTGAAGCTCGTCTTTAACCACAGGAATGCTAAAGTTTAAGCTTTCTAACTTCTTAAAGAATTCCTCCGGAGTTCCAAATTTAATAAGTAGATCCCCTTTTTGTTCTTTGAGCTTAAGTATTTCAAGTATGTCATCATCTTCTGGACCACCACCGTGGTCGCCTTTTCCAAACAAAAGAAGTAAAATAGGCTCTTTGCTTTGAGATAAGCTTTCTATAGCTTTCCATAAACTATTTTTCGTTAAACCATAACTAGTTGGGTGACGAAAAGCCAAAACTCTTGAGCCGTCGTTGCTCTCCCACCAAAATATATTTAGAGGAAGTTCTTTTTCATGAGCACCAGGTCTCATGAAAACGTAAAAGTCAATCCCAGAATTCTTTAGAATTTTAGGCAAAGATGCATTGTGCCCAAAGCTGTCAATATTGTAACCAACATTAACTTTAGCTCCGAATCTTTCCTTAAAGAACATCTGACCATAGAGATACTGTCTCACGAACGATTCTCCAGAGGGCAAATTGCAGTCAGGCTCTACCCATGAGCCGCCTACTGGAATCCATCTTCCAGCTTTAACTAAGGTCTTTACTTCATTAAACAACTCAGGTTCACTTTCTTCTATCCACTTATACATTACGGCAGAAGAAAATACAAACGTTACTTCAGGATATTTCTTTAATAAGTTAACTACACTTCTAACTGTACTTCTCACTGTCCAATAGCCTTCATTCCAACGCCAAAGCCAAACTGGATCGATATGCGAATTTCCACATAGTATGAACTCCTTTGTCATGGGAGGAAAAATCTTTTAGGAAATATAAAAAGTTTTACTAGTAGAAGACCCTTATGGTACTGCTGGGAAGAAGACATCCTTATCGTATGAAGCTTCTACTCTTGGTTTAGCACCATCAAGAAAAACCCTAACTATACTCTTCACTTTTAGTTTTGTTTCTTTAAAGATAATTTTTGAACCCTCGTAACTTTCTTTTGATACAATGCATACAACATCAGATATGTAAACGCCCATACTTTCTAATTCTTTTATTATTGGTACTAAAGTACCTCCTGTTGAAACTGCGTCGTCTACTAAAATTACGCTGTCTCCTTCCTTTAAGCCATAGATGTAGTAGTTGCCCTTTTCATAGCCTGAAGAATATTCTACGCCTTTATCTCCAGGAATAAGTGGCCTTTTCCTAATTATTGCTAACGGCTTTCCCTTCCTAGAAGCAAGTAGCTGAGCAATTGGAATTCCAAAGCACTCTGGAACAACTATTTTATCTACGTTATCTGAAGTTAGCTCGTCTAGTTTTTCAGCAATCCACTCGTAAACTTCGGGTTCAGGAGGATTGTAATGCTCAGTTAGAGCATTTAAAATGTAGAAATAATCCTTTTTTGAGCCATCTTTTACCCAATCTTTTCTTATAACTTTAGCGTTTTCTACTTCTCTCTTAATCTTTGCTAAGATTTCCTCGTCAAATTTTTTGTGAATTTCTTCAGCTTCGCTTAACAGCATGTGAAAACAGCTATGTTCACCCTTATGACAAGCGTTACCAATTTGCTCGACTTGAAGTAGTAACGTGTCGTTATCACAATCCACAAATATGCGTTTAACTTTCTGAATATGTCCGCTTGTCTCACCTTTTTTCCAAAGCTTCTTTCTACTTCTACTATAGTAGTGAGCAAGCCCCGTTTCTAAAGTTTTGTTTAAGGCTTCCTTGTTCATGTATGCTAACATTAGCACCTTCCTTGTCTTGTACTCTTGTACAATAACTGGAATAAGACCATTTCCTTTACCAAAGTCGAGCTCTGAACTCTTAATTTTTCCTATTGGTTTCATAACCTAACTTGAACACCTTCCTTTCTTAAGAACTCTTTAATCTCTTTAATTCTATACTCGCCTCTATGAAAAATTCCAGCTGCAAGAGCAGCATCCGCACCAATTCTAAACACTTCTAGAAAGTGAAGAGGAGAACCAGCGCCGCCACTTGCAATAACTGGAATGCTCACAGCCTCAAGGACCATTTTTGTTAGATTTAAGTCGTAGCCTTGCTTAGTACCATCTCGATCTATCGAAGTTAGTAGTATTTCCCCCGCACCTTTTGCTTCAGCTTCTTTAGCCCAAGCTACCGCGTCTATTCCAGTTGGTAAAGTTCCACCGTAAATAAAGACCTCATAGCCTCCATTTTTAAACTTTGCATCAATTGCAACTACAACGGCTTGAGAGCCAAACTCGCTTGCAAGTTCTTTAATTGAATTTGGGTTTTTAACAGCTAAGGTATTTATTGAGATTTTATCAGCACCATTCCTTAAGATTTCTCTTGCATCCTCTACGCTTCTTACGCCTCCTCCAACCGTAAACGGAATGTCTATAACTTTTGCAACTTCTTTGGATAAGCTTATCATAGTACTTCTGTTTTCTAAAGAAGCACTTATATCTAAAAATACTAGTTCATCAGCACCCTCACTACTGTAAAGAGAGGCAAGCTCAACCGGATCTCCAGCATTCTTTAGCTCTTTGAATTTTACTCCTTTAACAACTTTTCCTTTGTCAACATCTAAGCAAGGAATTATTCTTTTCGCTAGCATTAGCTTTCACCTACCTTGATAGCTTCCTTTAAGTTAATTTTTTCTTCATATATGCTCTTTCCAAGTATAACACCATAGGCACCCAACTCCTTTAATTTTTTTATTTCTTCTATTGATGAAATCCCTCCAGAGAAGATTAGGTTTGCATCAACTTCTTCTATAACTTTGTTTACAAAATCAAGGTCGATACCAAGTAAAGTTCCATCCTTTTCAATTGAAGTAAAAACAATGTACTTAAACCCAAGAAGACTAAGTTTCTTAGCCATTTCCAAGGGAGAAAGATCAACAACGCTTTTCCACCCTTTTACCGCAACCTTATTTCCGATATAATCTACCGAAACAGCTAATTGCTCATCGTATGAATCTATAAGTTGTTTAGCTACTGCAAAATTACTAAATGCCACTGTGCTAACAACAACTCTTTTAACTCCTAAGTTTAACAAGTCTTCAACTTCTTCTTTATTTCGTATGCCACCTCCAAACTGAACTGGAATATTGCTTCTAACTATAGTTTTAAGTACCTCTCTGTTACTTCCAATTCCAAGAGCTGCAGATATATCTACAACGTGTATTAACTTTGCACCAACATCTACAAATTTTCTTGCAACTTCTATAGGACTACAGCTATAAACTTTCATCTCATTTATGTTGCCTCTAACTAACCTAACAACTTTCCCATCCACTAAATCTATGCTCGGAATAACGATCATCTTGATAACTTTAAGAAATTTTCCAACAACCTAAGACCAACGGTTCCAGATTTTTCCGGATGAAACTGAAAGCCATAAACTGTATTCTTTTTTGCTATACTTGCAAACTTTACGCCATAGGTTGTTTCAGCTACGGCAACGTTTTCCTGAAGTAAGGGGTAATAAGAGTGTACAAAATAAACGTAGCTTTTTTCTTTTATTCCTTCTGTTATTTTATCTCCCTTTAGGTTCTCTAGTGTATTCCAACCAACATGAGGAACTTTTACTCCTGAAAACCTTACAGCTTTCCCTTTAAATATGCCTAGGCCCCTTTCTTTGCCTTCTTCGCTACTTTCTAACAAAAGTTGATAACCTAAACAAATCCCAAGTATGGGGATTTCTCTAGCTATAGCATCAAAAAGGTAGCTCTTAACCAAGTTAATTCTCCTTGCAGCGGCATCGTAGCTTCCAACGCCAGGTATTATTATTGCATCAGCTTCTAAAAGTTTAGAGCTACTTGTTTCATATGTAGCACCTAGCCTACTTAAAGCATTAGTTAAACTGGTTAGGTTACTTACTCCAGTATCCACTAAAGCAACGAGCAACTAAACCTCACCCTTTGTACTTACTAACCTAGATTCAGGGGACCATGCTTCTCTTAAGGCAATTCCAAGAGCCTTAAATGTAGCCTCAACTTTGTGGTGGTTGTCTTCACCGTAGACAACGTTAGCATGTAAAGTAAAGTTTGCAGACTGTGCAAGACTTCTAAAGAAATGACTAAAGAGCTCCGGCTCTACGCCTTCTACTGAGGAGGTTAACTTTAGATTAGTTACAACGTAAGTTCTTCTCACAAGGTCAACTGTAACTTCTGCAAGAGCATCGTCCATTGGAATTTTTGCAAAGCCAAAGCGTTTAATGTTACTTCTTTCTCCTAAGGCATTGTTAATTGCTGTTCCAAGAACTATAGCTACGTCTTCTATGACATGGTGCACTAAGTCGCCTTCAGCTTCAAGAGTTAAGTCCATCTTGCTATAGAAGCAAAGTGTTGAGAGCATGTGGTTAAAGAAAGCTATGGGGGTCTTTACTTTACAAATGCCATTGCCTAGTAGTTTCACTTCAGCTTTAATTCTTGTTTCTTTTGTTTTCCTTTCAATCATTTCATCTCACCTTCAGTTACAATTTCTCTTATTAACTTAGAAACTTCTTTCATTACGATGAGGTTTGATAGTGTAACTCTTATTAGCTTCTTATAGCCAAAAATCCCATCAAATTCTCTAATGGCATAGCCTCTAAGCAACATTTTGTTTTTAAAGTCTTCAACGTTTGTAAGAAAAGAAACAAAATTTGTCTGAGAAGGAATTGCCTCTATGTTACTTATGTTTGAAAGCTCATTGAAGAACCAGTTTCTAACTTCTCTTAATTCTTGCCAATACTTTTTGAACGTTTTTACATTATCAAGTAAGTAAGAAGCATACTTAAGAGAAAAGTTGGTAACAGGGTACAAGAACTGGTATTTGCTGATGGTTTCTGCTAAGCTTTCGTTAGCTATAAGGTAGCCTACTCTAAGCCCTGCCGCTCCAAAAGATTTTGAGAACGACTTAAGAACAACAACGTTCTTAAATTTACTGGGGAGGTAATGAAGTTGAGAGTCAGAAAACTCACCGTAAACTTCATCTACAGCAACAACACCATTAAAGCTTTCAGCCACTTCAAGAACAACGTTTTCATCTATCGAATTTCCAGTTGGGTTATTGGGTCTACAGAGTATGAATAAGCTTGACTTTTTAAGTGCACTAAAAAGATCATCGTTGCTTATGCTGAAATCCCTATTAAAAGCTACTGTAGCTAAAGGAACATTGTGAAGCTTACAAGCATTAAAGTAAGATGAAAAGGAGGGGTAAAGCAAGGTAACTCCTTTGTTACCAAATAAAGTTACCAACAGATCAATTAGTTGATCAGCTCCTGTTCCTAAAACAACCTCTTTTTTGTCCACGTTGAGGTAGTTCGATATTTTCTCCACTAGTTCAAGTTTCTCGTTGTCAGAGGGATATAGCCTAGGATCTACTTCCTTAATTACTTTGCTCATCAGCTCTTCCGTTAGTTGCTTAGGAATTAAGAGATTCTCGTTGGCATCAAGCTTAACTAGGTTCATTCATCCTCACCTCTACTGCCTTAGCATGCATTTGAAAACCTTCTGCTTTCGCCAGTGTTACAGCATACGAGCCAAGTTTTTTAACTGCGCTGGAGCTTGCCCTCACGTTAACTGAAAGCTTAAGAAAGTCAATTGGCGAAAGACTGCCTCTCGACTTTGCTAGTCCAAACGTTGGTAGGATATGGTTTGAGCCAAGTATATAGTCGCTTGCAGCTGAAGGAGTAAATTCGCCTATAAGGACAACTCCTGAATTTTTTATCTTACTCGCGTAGGGCTCAAGCGTACTACCAACAATTTGAACATGTTCTGGAGCTAATGCCTCTGCAAACGAGATTAAAGACATGATATCTTCTCCAAGAACAAACACAACACCTTTTGCCAATTCTTTTGAAATAGAATTTAATTTTCTACCTACTTCGTCTATGAATTTTTCTGAATTTGAAGCTAAAACAATTAGGCTACTACTTCCGTGCTCAGCCTGAGAAAGTAGGTCATAAGCAACAAAATTTGGATTTGCTGACTCGTCTGCTAAAATTAAAAGCTCAGTTGGGCCTGCAAGCATGTCAACTGCTACTTGTTTAGAAACAAGGAATTTAGCAGCAGTAACAAACTTACCTCCAGCTCCAAATATTTTTTCAACTGGCTTTATGCTTTCTGTGCCATAGGCTAAAGCTGCAATAGCTTGAGCACCGCTAATCCTGTAAATTTCATCTATGTTCATGAGAGCGCATACTGCTAAAATCTTGCTATCTACTTTACCATCCTTATAAGGAGGAGTTGCAACGACGATAGACTTAACTCCTGCTAGAACTGCTGGAACTGAAGCCATTATTAAGCTACTTGGATAAGCAAACGAACTTCTGGGAACATAAATACCAATCCTTTCTAAAGGAATATACTTATATAAGATTTCAACACCGTCATCTTCGACTTTTATCTCATTTTTTATGGCATTAAGTAATGGAGTTTCTGCTACTTTAAGTCTTTCAATTGCTACTTTCATTGCTTCTATTGTGCTTACTGGAACTTTATCTAAAGCACTACTTAATTCTGAACTTTCGATTTCTAAAGTTTCTAACTTTACACCATTAATTCTTTCCTCAATTAGTTTTAATGCTTCATCTCCCCCTTGCCTAACTTCTTCGACAATTTTTTCAGCTTCAGAAAGAGGTAACGAAGAAACATTACTTCTTAGTTGCATAGCTACAACTTTAGCTGAGTCTTTAGTTACAGTTAGGATCATCTATCTTAACCTCCTCCAAAGACATAACTTGTCTAGGAGAATGAACCACTAAGCCTTGAGCATACTTTCTAAGTAAAGGAAGAATTTTTAAGAATGAATCCTTTTCTATTACAGTATTAACAGCGTACCACCCTTTCTGAGAAAGGGGACTCACAGTTGGCCCCTTTAGAGCAGGAAGCACAGAAAGCAAAGCTTGAAGGTTTTCCTCTTTGACGTTAACAAATATATGAAGTCTTTTTCTTGCTTCAACAACACCCCTGAAAAGACTGAGAACGTCGAGTATTTTTTCCTTCTTTGTTCTTAAAGAATTTTTATTCGCTATAAGTCTAGCGGTAGAGTTAAAGATAGTACATATTGGTTTGAGGTCGTTCTCTTCTAACGTAATTCCCGTGCTCATTGCATCTATTATGGCATCAGCATCCTCTGGTGGCTTTGCTTCAGTTGCACCAAAACTTAGAAAGAGCTTTACCTTTTCGTTAGTTCCTTTTTTTATCCATGGTGTTACTACTTGAGGCTCTGAGTCTCCAAAGACTGATCTGTAGTAGTTATTGTTCCTTATCCAAGAAACCGACAAGTTAATGTATTCTGTGTAAATTTTTAAAGGTCTGTTTTCAGCTAAAGTTTTCTTTAGTAGGTCTTCAAACGAGTTTACCTCTTTCCAATTCTTGCTTACCGCTAAAACTATAGAAACTGCGCCATACTCAAGGTCTTGTAAAATTTCAACGTTTGCGCTTGTTTCATAAACCCAATCAAGACCCGTTATCCCAATGTCGTATGCGCCTTCTTCTACAAGCTGAGGGATTTCTTGAGGTCTAAGTATTTTCACTTTTAGGTCGGGGTCATTGATACTAGGCCTATATGACCTTTCTTGACCACTCAAAGAGTAACCGGCTTCTTCAAGGAACTTATAGGTTTGAGGTTCTAAGGATCCCTTTGGAATTGCAAATCGCACTAAGGCATTTGTAGCCTTAGTGAAGGCTAGCACCTCTCATTTTTATTTGTCCTCCACCGGTATGTTTAAAGTGAGGCTATTTAAGCATTGTATTACGCATAGAACAAAACTAATTGAATATGTAACGCACGTTTCTTACGACGAGTTTGAAGCTGTTCTTGAAGCATTTATGATAAAAAATATAAGCATGCTGTAGCTAAGAAGTGTTATGAGCAACAAACCTAAAGTAGTTTACATAGACGCCTACACTTCAGGAATTTCTGGAGACATGATTCTTGCTGCACTTGTAGACTTAGGAGCTGATGAACAAAAAATAAGAGAAGAAGTACTAAAAGTTTCTAGCTTGTTAAAGGGTGTAAAAGAAGTTTCAGTAAGCTTTGAAGAAACGAACTTGATGGAATTTAGAGGGAAAAAACTTGTTGTTAGTGCTATTGAAGAAGTTAAAAGAAGAGAAGGAAAAGAAATTTTAGAAGTGCTAGAAAAATATAAGGCTTTAAGCAACCTTTCAGAAAAAGCAAAGAAAAAAGTTGAAGAAATATTTCTAACACTTCTTAGTGCTGAAGCTAAAGTACATAAGGAAAGCATTGAGGAAGTTCATTTACACGAGAGTGGTTCAGTGGACACTTTTATTGATGTTGTAGGAACTGTTACTGCTCTTGATTCTCTTGGCTTGTTCAACAACTGTAGAATTATTTCATCACCCTTAGCTGTTGGAGGGGGAACGATTACATTTTCGCACGGAACTGTTTCAGTACCAGCACCAGCAACGCTAGAAATTTTAACGAGAAAAAACTTTCCCTTTAGAGGAGGACCAGTAAACTTTGAATTGACAACTCCAACCGGAGCAGCAATAATAACAAACATAGCTGAAGAGGTTCTTGAACAATACCCTTTGATGAAACCGATAAAAATTGGTTTGGGAATTGGATCAATAAATGAAAAAGGCTTTGTTGATATACTCAGAGTGATTCTTGGCGAACAACATGATAAGATTTATTCCAACGATAAGGTGATTATGGTTGAAACTAATGTTGATGACGTGGATGGGGAAACCTTAGGGTTTTTGGTTGAAAAAGTTATGGAGGAGGGAGCAAGAGATATAACGATACTTCCGGGAATTACAAAGAAGAATAGGCCAATGTATTTAATTTCAGTTATGTGTGACCTTAACAACTATGAAAAGATAGTTGAAACTTTGTTTAATGAAACTAAGACGTTGGGAGTTAGGATTAAAGAAGTAGATAGGATAATATTGCAGAGAGAAACTAAAAAAATAGAAGTAGAAATTAAAGGAAAAAAGTTTGAAGTCACGATAAAAGTAATAAAAGGCCTAAATGGAAAAACATTAAGGGTTAAGCCAGAGTTTGAAGACATGAAGAGAATTGCAAAAGAATTAAACATACCTATTGCTGATGTCAACAAAAGTGTAGCAGAAAAAATAAACCTAAGTCTTAGTTAAAAATTAAAGTACAACCTATTCTACAAGCTTCCAAATTGGTTTTTGAACTTCTTTATTACCTAAAACAATTGGAGTTATGTTAGTTATCTCGCTGAAATAAATAAGTTTCTCGACATGATCTCCAGCGACAGCGTGAATGTGATTTGCTGGAAAGACGTTTACAAATTCATCGTAAGAACAGTTAAGCCGAGCATGTACATGAGGCCAAGTAGGATCAGTTTCAGAATTAATCCTTTTTCTTGTTGCTTCATCTAGTTCAACGCTTTCGCCCTTTACGATTACCATGTAAACCTTATCCTTCCAAAGACCAAGCCTTGCAAATGTTAGTTCTCCAGCTCCAGCGTCAAAGGAAACAGAGGCACCACCAGCCTTAAAGTATAGTTCGAGGGCAGGATACAGAGTTACCTTTTTTAGGTTTTCCCTTGGGTCAAAACTTCTTGAAGCATACCAGCTTGAATGATTACCAGAGTTACAGAAATCCCATATATTTAGTTCAGGATGGTAAAGCCTTACATCCATAAACAAAACAGGAAGACCTCCACTAATGTACTTCAGAATTTGCATAGTTAATGCTCCAAAGGAGTCAGCTTCTGTTGAGCATACTGTTGGCTCCTTTTTGCCGTTCCAATCATAAGGATCGTTTAGCAACATCTCTGCGACATCAGGTATAACAACGTGCTCGGAAAGCTCCCTTTGACCTTTTATACCACAAAAATCAAAACCCATTTCTTCATTAAGGCTTTTAACGGCCAAGTATAGCTTAAGCTGTTTTGCTAGAGTTTCTCTTGTTAACATTTTTCCATCGTACTTAATGTTGTTTCCAAGGAGCTCCTCCAACCACTTCAAGCCTTTATTAACCTCTTCTTCACTAACTTCTTTCATCTTCTCAACGATTAAGAGCTGATCTACTTGACTTACTGTGGTTCCAAAGTAGTTTTGAATTGGCACTAAGTGGAAGTATCCCGTTTCCATTCCCATAGAATGACCACCATACATTCCATAAACTTCATTTCTTATGTTTGTGGCTGCAATTGATGCCATAACCCAGTTCTTTACTTTCTGCTTAATTTTAGGATCGTTAGGATCTCCAACAATTCTATGAGTCCTGAAACCAGCTTGCCTTAGGGCACCGTCTGTTGCAAGCAACCCAACATTACCAGGGTACTTTCCTTCGTTGTTCGATAGGTTAAGAATTGGTTTATCTTTTCCTACAGTGTTTAAGAAGGGCCACACTAGGTAGGGAAAGTTCCATACGTTGTAAACTATGATGACTTGTCTCACGCCTTTGCTTACAAACTCTTCCCCCACTTCTCTAGCCGAATTTATAGAGGAAATAAGCTTAGAAGAGACTATAACATCTGGATGAGTACCATCGACAAACTTTACTTCGTTCTCTATAAAGTTTGCCCAACTTTTAACAATTGAAAGACACTTTTCATAGTACTGAGGATAAACGTGCTTTCGCTCATCTAAGAGCATCGTTATTCCAACTTTTGTGCTCTTCATTTTTCTTCAAGAGTTATTTGTAGGTTTAACTTTATAAATCTTTTTAGGAGCCAAAACTAAAGAAAAGAAATATAAGAGTTCAGAAACAACTACTGTGGTCTACATTGGGCATAAGAAGTTTGATAGGAGCGGTGCTTCCGATAGTGATTTTTGGATTTTCATTTGGCCTCTATGAAGTACTTTTTCCACTTTACATGAATTTTCTAAATATATCACTTCTAAGTATGGGATTTGCTTTTACAGTATCAGCTTTAGTTGTAACTATTGCAAACGTATTTATTGGAGAGAGGTCAGATGTTTTAGGAAGAAAAATATTCTTCTCGTCAGCTTTGCTACTTGGAGGGATTTCTCATCTCACCACTTCGTTTTCCAGTAGTTTGGTTCCGCTAACGGTATTAAAAATACTTTTTGATATGTCTGTAGCAATAAAGAACGCGGTCTTTGTTCCTATGTTGTTCGATCAAGACAAAGAAAACTTCATTTCCGTCTACTCTAAAATGTCGGGCTTAGAGTTCATTTTTCAAGCAGTTGGATTGGCACTTAGTGGATTCTTAGTAGAATTCTTAGGATATCATGCTACGTTTATCTTGTCAGGGATTCTTCAAATATTTGGTTTTGTGGTATTTTCAACCCTCTTTGTAGAGAGAACAAGAAATAGACTAACAAACAAGAGTAACGACAGAAAGAGCTATTCTAAGTTTCCCAAGCAACTTGTTGTTCTCTCCGTGTCTGGGCTAATTCTTTTTATTGGTTCATCTGCAAGCCACAGCTTTATTACTCCTTTGTTCTTCTCTGAGAAGTTTGCATTATCACCAGTTATGGTTTCGGCACTTATGACAATACATAGGCTGAGTCTAGGAGTACCACTCATGTATAGCGATAGGATAATTAAGAAACTTAAGAAATTTCAACTAAAGTTTTATCTCATATTGTTTGTAAGCATACAGGGCTTTTTTACAGTTATTTCAACTTTTCCTGACTTATTTGTTGTTTCAGCTTTTCTATGGGTACTTCATGACTTCATTGGAGCGTCGCTGTGGTTGCCGATAAGGAACTACATGATTCAACAGTACTGTAGAGAAGACAGTAGAGGAAAGGATTACAACTTAGTTTCATCGATATCCTCTATAGGAAGCATTGTTGGACCATTTCTTGCAGGAATAAGTGGAACTATAAGCATAAACTTACCATTTCGCCTTAGCGGGCTCATGATAATTTTATCGAATGTACCTCTTTATATACTCTAGGATTAAATGAAAGCCATAGAAGTTGCAAAAAAGAACAAAAATTAAATCTAAGTATGCATAAGCCAGTTTTAGTCGTTTGAGAGCTCTTCAGTTAACTGAGAAGACTCTTGCTTCTAAAATGATTATTGTTCCATTGTTCATCGAGTTTACTTCCTTATTTCACCTTGGAAGCAAACGAGGTGTCACTACTCCAGCTGGTGGCCTCTTGTATAAGTCCTATGTTTAATTATACCCTAAGCTTACTACTTCCTAGTCTACAGTAAGCATTGAACAACATTCTTTCTTTACTATTTTTGAGAATGACATTCGAACAAACACTATAGCAGTAGAAATAGACTTGAGAAAACAATAAGATTTATAAGAAATACTGTTAAGTGTTCTAAAGACAGAGGACATAAAAACGAACTCAGAATTTAGCCTAAAGTTAGTAAGAACGCTTAAAAAACGCCTACTGGATTTTGTTGTTTTCATTTCCTTTGCATTACATTTTTTGACAGTTTTTCAAGGAAGCTTAACAGTATTCTCAGTAGCTGAAGTTGTAAAAAAGACACCAATTTACGTACCAGATAACTTCTCAAGCATACAAGAGGCAATAAACAATGCACCGCTTTCTAGTGTGATAATAGTAAGAAGGGGAAATTATTTTGAAAACATAAAGCTGAACAAGAAAGTTACATTAGTATCTGAAGAAGGACCAAGATCAACCAAAATAATATATTTAGATTCTGGAACGCCAGTGGTAGAGATTCTCTCAGACTATGTTAACTTCTCTGGGTTTACAGTGGTGGGCAATCCTGCAATGAGAGCAGTAATTTCAGTAAAAGCTAACAATATAACAATTGCTAACAACATAATAATTAACGGAACAGATGGAGTAGACTTAATAGATTCAAGAAGATCTAGTATAAGAAATAATCTAATCTTCAATAACAGGTTAAGCGGAATTTTTTTAATCGATTCACATGAAAATTTAATAGAAAACAACATAGTAGAAAACAACTCTGAAGGTATAATTTTGACTTACTCTTCGTATAATAAAATAAAGAACAATACCATTAAAAACAACTACAGATATGGAATATTACTTGAAATGTCCAGCAAAAACTTCTTATCTAAAAACTTAATTTCCGGAAGTAAAAGAAACTTTGGGGTTTATGGATTCTTAATTGAAAACTTCATGAATTTTTTAGAATTAGACAATGAGATAAATAACAAAAAAATCATGTACTTAGTTGGAAAAGAAAATCTAACCACACCAACGAACGCAGGATTTGTTGGACTAGTAAACAGTACTAACATTGTTGTAAAGGACCTTAATTTGAGTAACAATTTTCAATCTTTACTTATTGTATCTTCTTCCAACATAGTTGTAACGAACTTAACAATTTCTAACAATTGGTATGGAGCCTACATAGTCAACTCAAACAATGTAACAATCTTCTTTAATGACTTTATAAATAACACACTAAACATTTATAGTTACAACTCAACAGTTTCCTTGAGAAGTGAAAGCGAGGTAAGTTATGAGTATAAAGGAAAGGTTTATTCAAGTTACCTTGGAAATTACTGGAGCGACTACAGTACGAACAGCAGCGTAGGAGGCATTGGAGAAAAACCTTATGTTGAACTTTACGTAAAGGACGACTACCCTCTTGTTTCCTCTCGCCATGAGTATAAGATATTGGGAGCTTCAAAGTACAAAGTTAACTTAGGCATGATTGGAGTCTTCTTGACCGTTGTAGCACTTCTTGTTTTCATTCTACTAAAGAAAAGAAGGAGAGAACGAGCTTCAGGTTAAGAAGTGTTTGCTAACTAATTCAAAGTTTAGCCATCAAGAAGCGAAAATAGCTCTTAGGTCGGTATCGAAATCTTTAAATATGCAAGATGGCACGAAACCCTTAGGTGTAAAACTATGGAGTATGTTAGACTTGGTAATAGTGGATTAAAAGTTTCAAGAATATGCCTAGGAGCTATGTCTTTTGGAAATGCTACACCTTGGATGGTAGAAAAAGACCAAGCACTTAAAGTTATAAATAAAGCATGGGATCTAGGTATTAACTTCTTCGATACAGCTAATGTTTATTCTAGAGGTAGATCAGAGGAGATACTTGGAGAAGCTTTAAAGGAAAGAAGAGAAGACGCTGTGATAGCTACAAAAGTTTATGGAAAGATGGGTAGTGGACCTAACGATAGTGGTCTTTCTAGGAAGCATATAATGAAGCAAATAAAAGATTCACTAAGGCGACTGCAAACGGACTACGTAGACCTTTATCAAATCCATAGATGGGACTACGAAACACCCATAGAAGAAACGTTATCCACATTAACTTACTTAGTAAGAGAAGGAAAAATACGATACATAGGGGCATCTAGTATGTGGACATGGCAATTTGCTACAGCAATATACATAGCTGAAATGAAAGGTTATGAGAAATTCGTAAGTATGCAGAACAGGTATAGTTTGTTGTATAGAGAAGAAGAAAGAGAAATGATTCCATTCTGCAAAGCTAATGGAATAGGAATAATACCTTGGAGCCCAACTGCTGCAGGAGTTCTATCAGAGAGATTTTACAAAGATGGAAAGATAGTTCTACCTGAGAACGAAACCAGAATAAAGCCAGGCTCAGATGATTATAGAGTCTACATTGAGCCTCCTGAAAATGCAGAAATACTGAAAAGAGCTTCAGAAATAGCGAAGAGCAAAGGTATCACTATATCACAGGTAGCTATAGCATGGCTCTTACATAAAGGCGTGACTGCACCAATAATAGGCACTACTAAGCCAGAACATGTTGAAGAAGCAGTTAACGCCACTACTGTAAAGCTTTCAGACGATGAAATAAAGTACCTTGAAGAACCATATAAACCAAAGCCAGTCTATGGGCATAGGTAATGGCTTTCTTGGCTAAATTATCCTAGAGCTCAGAACATTCGATTAAGGTAGGACATACCTTAAAGAAAAAGCACCTAAGCTTTTTTGAAGTCAAACGCTCTACTAGATTGAAGAGTCTTCTTGCAGTAACTCTTAATAATCGAGTCTAGCTAACAAAAGCAAAAATGGCTAAAGTAGTATTTTTAGGAACAGGCGGATGGATTTCAAACATTGAAAGAAACGAATCAGCTCTTCTAATAGAAACGCAGGGAGGCTATTACTTATTTGACGCAGGAGAAGCC
>JBAMLO010000042.1:0-94070 GCA_039793485.1 Nitrososphaera sp.
TCTGTAAATCTAGTAGAAGCATTAACGTATACTGTAGAGGCGTCAACTAGTTTAGTAAAGAGTTTTGCATCTTCGATGTTTGATGTAACTATGGCTTCTGAATGCTTAGTTCCATATTTGTTTATATGTTCTATGGCTTCTTCTATTGAATCCACTATTTTAACTGCTAACGTTAAATCCATGTACTCTTCATACCAGTCTTCTTCTTTAGCCTCTTCAATGCCTTGTATAATTTCTCTCGTTCTAGGGCAGCCCTTAATTTTCACCTTGTACTTCCCTAATGCGCTAACTAGAGCTGGAATGAATTCTTTTGCAATTTTACTATGAACTATAACCTTTCTTACTGCATTGCAAACTGTTGGCCTTTGCACTTTTGCATTAACTATTATCTTTATTGCCATATCAAAATCAGCATCATAGTTAACAAATATATGGTTGTTTCCTGCTCCTGTCTCAATTACTGGAACCCTTGAGTTTTCTCTAACATACTTTATGAAACTAGCGCTTCCTCTTGGTACAATTAAGTCTATGTAGTCTTGAAGACCAAGCATAACTTTTACTGCCTCTCTACTCGTGTTTTCAATGATCTGCACCGACTCTTCTGGTAAAAATCTAGAAATTGCCTCTCTAATTACTTTTACTATGGCAATGTTCGAATTTATTGCCTCCTGACCTCCCTTTAAGATAACTGCATTTCCAGATTTGATGGCTATTCCTGCAACGTCAGAAGTAACGTTGGGCCTTGCTTCGTATATTACTCCAACTACTCCAAATGGAACTCTAACCTTCAGTATTTCTAAACCATGTCTTGTTGTCCATCCCTCAACAACTTCGCCTACTGGGTCAGGTAGGTTAGAAAGCTCCACTAAGCCATTCGCCATTTCTTCGATCCTTTTTTGGTTTAAAAGAAGTCTATCAACAAGAGGAACTTCTCCCAGTGTCTTCTTCAGCGTTTCTACATCCTTCTCGTTCTCTTTCAAGATGTACTCTTTGTTTTCAACTATGGCAGTGGCAGCACTTCTTAGTGCCTTATTCTTTGTTTCACTACTTGCTACTGCCAAAATTTTAGAAGCCTCCCTGGCTTTTTTAGCTTTTAAAAGAACTTCTTCGTAAACGTTGTCTAAACTCATTTATGAGCTTTAAAGCTTTACGCAAAATTTTTAAGCTTTTCTTAGCTAATGTATCAGCGTTCCTACTTTTTCACCAGAGAGTACTTTGCTTATCGTGTTTCTCTTTCTTCCATTGGCTATAACTACCTTTACTCCTGCCCTTCTTGCTATTATTGCTGCTTCTAGCTTTGTTTTCATTCCACCCCTTCCAAGCTTACTGCTGCCTCCAATGCTCGACTTTATTCTGCTGTTTATTTTTCTTATTTCTTTAACTAACGTAGCCTTTCCATTCTTGTTAAAAACCATGAAACCGTCAACATTAGTTAATATGATAAGTAAGTCTGCCCTAATCTTTGAAGCAATTATTGCAGAGAGTCTATCGTTATCACCAAATCTAACTTCTTCTGGTACGTAAGGATTAACTGGAACAAGCTCTTTTACCGACAGCGTGTCGTTTTCATTTACTATTGGAATTATGCCTCTTGAGAAAAATGTTTTTAGAGTCTTCCACAAGTTTTCGTACCTGTACTTGTTTGCTAGGTCTTCTTCTGTTAAAAGAACTTGGGCCACCGAAATTCCATAGCGCCCGAAGTACTTCGAGTAGTAGCTCATTAAAATTGGCTGACCTACTGCAGCGCACATTTGCTTGTAGTTTAAGCTAAGCCTATCTGGCGTAGTGTTCAAGTTTAATTTTGAAATTCCACATGCTATTGCTCCAGAAGTTACGATAACGAAATTTTTTGCTTTTTCTCTGTTTTTTGCTATCTGTTCAACTATAGAACGAATCATCTTCGTACTTATTTTTCCATTCTCATCCGTTATAACAGAGGTACCAATTTTCACAACGACAGTTTCTAGCTGTTTCTTGCTCAATCCCAATTTTTTGGCCAAAAAATAGGAAATAAAAATCTTTTTGGGTGCTTTTAACTTTAGTCTAAAGGTTTATAATTACTTTTTTTAAGTACAGACATAGGATGAGGCCACTCTGGTATATAGGCCCAGGAGAAAATGCGCCTGACGAAATTAACGTAATCATTGAAATTCCAAAAGGAGGGCATGTTAAGTATGAAGTAGACGAAAGAACAGGTATGCTAACCGTAGACAGATTTCTTTTTACTTCTTTTATGTACCCCTTTAACTACGGTTTCGTCCCGCTAAGCTTAGCAGAAGACGGCGATGCACTTGATGCTGTAGTACTTTGCGATGCCGAGCTTGTTCCAGGCTCGGTAATCAAAGTGAGGCCTATTGGAGCCTTGCTAACAAAGGACGAAAGAGGTAGAGACGTTAAGGTGATCACAGTTCCAACAAAAAACATAGATCCTCAAACAAGCGTAATCGATGACATTGATGACCTCTCCGAAGCTACAAAGAAACAAATAGAGTACTTCTTTAAGCATTACAAGGAGCTTGAGCCAGGGAAGTTCGTTGAGATAGTTGGGTGGTCTGATTCTAAGGGTGCCAAGGAAATAGTAGCTAAAGCAATAAGAAGCTTTAAAGAAAAAGAGTACTCAGAAGTTTAGTAATTAAATTGTAGTTTTCTTTGTCTTAGCAAAGATTTAAGTAAGTTGGAGTTAGCTAAAACGTCATTGAAGTTTGCTTTTATTTTTGAGAATGCTTCTTTAAGAGCATCGTTCAACGTAGAAAAACTCTTGAAGTTTTCTTGCAGTGCTCTTCTTACCCCTTCTCTAACTATCCATACTCCGACTGGCATATAGTAAGAGGGTAAGGCCTCTCTAATTATTATTGCACCGCCAGAGCGCCTTATTTTGTTAAAGTACTCTAGTGTAGCAAACCTTGAAGCGTAGTAGCACCCACCTATCGAAGCATACGTTGTTCTTCCATCTGGTCCTTCAAAGTCGCCCGCTATTGCTGGTGCTTCGCTCCACGTATTCCAAACTGACCCTTTATGGAATATTTCGATGAACTCATACCTCCAGACTCCTGGCATCAATATTACTGAAAACACATTACCCATGCTGCTTGAGAAGAACACTCTGTATTCGTCTATGCTTGGAAAATATTTGATTTTGTTCATTAGGAACTTTGCCAAAGAATCGTCTACAGCCGTTATACTCCACCTCGTTGGAACAACTTTCCTTCTATGCTTTGTGCCAAGCATCCCTAGGCTAAAAACTTGTTGTATAGTGTAAAGACTTCTTTTTTGCTCATAAAGTTTCCAAATCGCTTCAGTTGCTTTTAAGTCCTTATCGTAGTAAACTTTCTCTATTGCTTTGTCTGAAGTAGAAGGCGTATACTCCATTCTCTCTAAGTATCCATACGGGCCAAATGGTTGTACGTCTTCGCTTAAGTAAATCTTTGATATAATTTTGCCCTTAAAGTCTACATGCGTGTCTACGGGCTTACTTGAAAGCACTAAGTCATGTAAGTTTAAAAGAAAGTTGTAATTCTCTGGTGGCTTGTCTGCTCTTACTGGATACATTCCTCTTACTAGAGAAGTAACTCTTTGAACATATTCTTCTATTTGTGCATTATACCAATAGTCAAACTTGGACAAGTAGGAAGTATCTCCTTGGAAGGGAGGTACCATGGGTCCAACCATAACTTTCGGATAGCCAAATCTCCCAACGAATACAGAAGGTGGGCTTGACCCAAAGATCTCATTTCTGTTTGCAATTTCAAGCTTGGAAATACTTGAAGTCCTAACAAGTATTGGACATGCCGGCTTTCCACAAAGAAGTTTTGTACCTCTACACAGTAAGCAAATATTCACCTGACTTTGTTTTTTGTTTGAAGAGTTATTGTAAAGTTTTTGTTGGAGCATCTCACTCTACTTTTATTGTAAAACCCCTACTTGCCTTTTTTAAGTTTACAACTAAAACTCCATTTTTAAGCCTAGCCTTTGCGCTCGCAACATCTACTTCTCCTGGTAAGCTTATTTCTAAAACGTAGTTCAATGGTTTGCCTGAAGTTCTCCTTCTAGCAACTATTGAGCTACATGGCGCCTTTACGTACAACTTTCTTTCACTTATTCTTAAGTCTATTTTCTCTTTTTCAACTCCAGGTAAGTCTACTGTTACTATGTATTCTTCTGGAGTTTCATTTAATTCGTAAAGTGGAACTATGCAATTTTCTCTCTCTTCAAACTGTTTAATTTCTCTCATGAGTTCTTCTTCCTCTTCCCTAGCTTTTCTAATGAAGTTTCTTAGTTCTTTCATAAAATCATAAAAGAAGTCTTCGCTCATCTTCATCACCTCAAACAAGCAAGGATGGCATTTCAAATTCCTTCGATTTTCCAGCCTTAGCCATTTCGCTTGATGTTCTCCTCATTAGGTCTCTGAACCTTACTCTCATCTCTTCACCTGACTTAATTAGTTCTGAGACATCAGACTTCATCTCTTCTATCCCAACTAGCATGTTAAGTGCAACAGCAGCTGCTCCAGGGTCAGGATAGTTTGGAAATGACTCTACGAAGATTCCTAAAGTGGGGATGTTATACTTAAAGCAATAGTACAGGAAAACTGCCTTAGGACCTGCCAAGAAGGCAGAGTCTAAAGGTTTCATGTTTTTAAAGTTAATTTTGTCTTGTAATTTTTCTTTTATATTCGTTATATAGTATGCTGCTGGTGTTTCGGTTTCAAGTCTATTTGGATCTGCTAGTCCTCCTATTGAAATAACTAAAGAGAAGTTTTTCTTAGTTAGCCAATTGCATAACGACCTTGAGAACAGTTTGCTAATTTCTGCTGAAATTGGGACTTCTGAAGTTAGTACCGAAAGAGAAGAATTTGAATGAATTAAGATTGGACTATAAAGCTTATTCTGCCTTACAACAACTATTGGTGATATTAAGTCTGACTCTACGTTAACGGAAGGTTCCAAGGCTTTTTGCTTTACTAGGTGAACTGCCGCTATTGTACCAAGTAAACCCGTATCTGGTAAGCCTTCTAACAACACTTGGTTTTGAGGAATTGATTTTATTTCCTCAAAATTAAACTCTTCGGTTTCGCTCAATTCTTGATTTAAGTGCCGCACCAGTAATATTTAAAACTTTTACTTTCCTTACTTAGCCAGCTTAGAAGGGCTTAAGAATGGAAACTAACATTACTTTGTATGGGGGCGTCAACGAAGTTGGAGGCAACAAGATTCTCATCAGCACAAGAGAAGCTTCAATAATGCTTGACTTTGGGTTGTCCTACCAATCTAGAAGAAAATTCTTCTCAGATCCCTTCATAATTCCAAGAGATGTTGAAACGCTAGTGAAGTTGGGCGTTGTTCCAAACGTTCCAGGAATGTACAGTGAAAAGCTAGAAAAACCTTTTGATGCGCTTTTCCTTTCACATGCGCATCGTGACCATACGGGGCATATAGGCCTTCTAAGGAAGGACATACCAACTTATGCGGGTGAGGCTTCATTGAACATATTAAAAGCCCTTAATGAAGTCTCAAGAAAAAGCATCGAGAGTGACATCCATGGAAAAATATTAAAATCATTTCATACTGGAGACATAATAAAACTTGACAACTTAGAAATAGCTCCAATTCATGTTGACCACTCAACACCAGGCTCTTATGGTTTCATAATTAAAACTCCAGAAGGAAGCATTGCCTACACTGGAGACTTCAGAATGCATGGGCCGAAATTTGATATGACTGCGGACTTTATAAGAAAAATGAAAGATCAGCAAATAGAAGTGCTTATAACTGAGCATACAAATATGCTGGATGGCGTTGTTTCTTCCGAGAAAGAGGTTGAAGAAAAAATAAGCGAAATAACACACTCCTGCGAAGGGCTAGTAATTGGAGACTTTGCTATAGCTGACATCGATAGGTATAACTCTTTCTACAACGCAGCTATGAGAAACGGAAGGCAACTAGTAATTACTCCAAAAAGAGCTGCAATCTTGAACTCACTAAGGAACGATAGAAGAATTAACGTTAGAGTTGAAAACACATTTGTTTTAGTGAAAGAAAAATCAAGAACATACGATTGGGAAGAAAAAATCTTTAAAGAATGGAAAACGATAGAACCTGAAGAAGTATCAAAAAAGCAAAAGGAGTTCTTAGTTTTAATTCCTCAAGTTGAAATGCAACAAATTTTTAAAATTTCTCCAATTCCAGGTAGCGTATTTATTTTTTCTTCTTCTGAGCCATTTAACGAAGAACTAGAAATAGATTACGATAGATTAATTAATTGGCTTGATGCAATGGGTGTTCCAATGTATACTGTTCACGTGTCTGGTCATATAATGCCAATTCATTTAAAAAGAGTCATAAGAGAGGTAAGACCAAAGAAGGTGGTCCCAATTCATGGAGAAAATCCAGAGCTTTTTAAGAAGTATGTCGAAGACCTCAACGTACAAGTGGAAATTCCTAAAGTCGAATCAAAAATTTCGTTAGGTTAAAAGAAAATGATACCAATTGGTGATGAAAATCCAAGAACTATAACTCCTTTTGTCAACTATGCTATAATCTTAGTTAACACGATAATTTACCTTTACGAGTACATTGTTCCTAGTAAAGTATACGATGAAATAATTGTAGAGTATGGCTTTATTCCAGCAAGGTTTCTTCAAACTTTTAACTTCCTTCCAATTTTTACTTCTATGTTTATTCATGCCGACTTATTACACCTACTTGGAAACATGCTATATCTTTACATTTTCGGAGACAACATAGAAGATGCTTTAGGTCACTCTGGCTATCTTCTTTTTTACCTCCTTTCTGGAATTGGAGCTAGCACTTTTCATTTTTTAAGTGATCCTCTCTCGCCGTACCCTGCAATAGGCGCCTCAGGTGCAATTTCTGGAGTTCTTGGAGCCTATTTCGTTCTTTACCCTCTTTCTAGAGTTAGGACTCTAGTTACGCTAGGCTTCTTCACAACCTTCATTCGAGTGCCAGCATTCGTATACTTGTTCATTTGGTTTATTTACCAAATTTTTTATGCTTCTTTACCTTCAGTATCTGGGGTCGCATATTGGGCTCATATAGGCGGCTTTGTTGTTGGCATATTCTTGATTAAGGTATTTCCAAAAAGGCGAAAAAGAAGGTCTTCGTACTTTCCTAGCTTTGAAACGAGCTTTCCTTAAGCTAATTTTTCAATTCGCCATTTGTCAGTTACAGTTCTAAAAAGAAAAAGTTAAAAAATAGGACTTTAAGAATGCTGATAGTAGAAAAGGGAGAATAGTAGTAATAAGATGTTACCTAAAGTAGAGTTAGGCGAAGTTAGTGGTCTAATGAAGGAAGTTAGAAGTTACGAAAGCCAAGTTGACATAGCTACCGTCGCAGACGAGCTTGTCTACGATGTAGATGAACTTTTTCCAGTAATAGACACTGCAGAAGCTTTAGGATTCATTGAAGTTGAAGACGGCAAAATAAAACTAACAGAAGTCGGAAGTAGATTTTTAGATTGCAAGTATGAAGAAAGAAGCAAAATAGTTAAACAACAACTCCTAAAGAATAAGCAGTATAAAAGTATACTTGATGAAATAAAGAAGAGGGGAGAAGTAAGTAAAGAAGAACTTAAGGAGATCATCAGAAAGTTTGAAACTGCAGATGAAGAAACTTTAATTACTATAACTGAAAAATTTCTTTACTACGGTGTATACTCAGATCTCCTCGAGTATGACTCTAGGCGCAACGCTATTAAGCCATATGAAAATAGCGATTAACACTCTCCTATTAAAGTCTGTAAATTCCTGCTTCTATAGTGCTTATCATTCTACTGTTCATAGCCCTCTTCGGCTTCCAATTCATTCCATTTCATCTTAGAAGCAGTGAAACGTCAAGTTAATGGCTTCCGCAGAAGGCTTTCATAAACAAGCCTATGTTTACTACGCTCTTCATTTCTGTGTTATTGCCGCACTTAAATTTATCGACAACTCTTATTAGAGTTAAAACTCTAGGCTTTCTTGTTGAGTTTTTGTAATCGGTTTTCTTAATTCAGTGTAACAAAATCTTTTTTATTTTAATTTGTTGTCAAGAAATTAATGAGATTATCCTATCAACATACTTAAAGAAGCTTCTTGTTTTAGTATTTCTTGGTCTTGGTAGGTTTATTCTTACTTCCTCAATTACTTTCGCTGGTCTCCCTGAAAGTACAACTACCTTGTCAACCAAGTAAACTACTTCTTCAACGTTATGTGAAACTATTATTCCAGCTTCTACAGGAGTCTCAGGCGATTTTACCAATCTTATAAGAAGGTCTCTAAGTCCTCTCGCAGTTAATTCATCTAAGGCTGAAAGTGGTTCGTCCATTAGCAAAAGAGAAGGCTCTCTCGCAAGAGCTCTTGCAAGTCCCACTCTTTGTCTCATACCTCCAGAAATTTCGCGAGGGAAAAATTTTTCAAATCCATCTAAGCCAACAAACTTTATGTACTTATTTACTCTTTCCTTTTTCTCCTTCTCTGGTATGTTTAAGCTGTCTAAACCTAGTTCAACGTTTTGTTCAACAGTTAGCCAAGGAACTAGTGCAAAGGTCTGGAAAACAAAACTCATTTCATCTGAAGGTTGTAGTACTTCCTTCCCCTTAAAAAGCACTTTTCCTTTTGAAGGGTGTATCATGCCATCAATTATCCTTAGTAGCGTACTCTTTCCACAGCCTGAAGGACCTATAATGCCAACGAATTCTCCTTCGTTAACTGAGAAACTTATGTTCTGTATTACTTGAAATTCTTTGCTATCAACAATGAATACTTTTGCTACATCCTTCACTTCTAGTATTGGAGTAGACGTTTTGCTTTCCATTTTAATCACCAAACCTAAACCTCTTTATCCTGTTTAAAATTGGAATCCAAACAAGCCTATCAAAAGATGCAACAAAAACAACAAAAACAAACAAACCTATAGTTAAAGCCATAATGTTACCAGCATTTGAGTATTCGTTTAAAAATGATCCTATTCCTTTTACCTTAAGCACTTGAGACCCAAAAGTTATGTATTCAGATACTACAAGAGCATTATAGCCACCACCAAATGCCTGAACTGTGCCATAGAATACTCCTCCCGCAGAAGCTGGCAAATATATTCTCCATACTTTGGTGAATGTCTTTATCTTGAAAGATTTTAGCATTTCTTCTATATCTTCGGGTATGTTGCTAAGAGAAGTTACTACGTTAAAGAGAAGATACCAAACCATGCCAGTCATAGTTAAAACTAAGCTTATTAGATTTATGGAAAACTGACTTATTCCTATAAGCGAAGAAATAAAAACTATTAAAAATGGAAAGAATGCTATTGCAGGCGTTGACTGCATGACATCAAAAATTGGAAGGAGTGCCTTTCTTAGTACCGTTCTTGCGGCTATTGTTCCTAAAGGAATTACTAACAAAAGAGTTATAACATATGCTGCAAAAACCCTCAAAAATGAATGAAGCATGCACGTCGTTGCTTCAAAAAGTGTTAATGAAATTGTTTGCAGTTGTGCAAAATCAAAAGTTGTATGTTGAAGCACAGCGTAAAGAGAAAGTGCAAGATAAATAACTATAAAAAAGGCTAAGCCCATCTTAACAAATCTGGCAATGGTACCAAATGTCTTTCTTATTCTTGGCTTAGCTGCTATAATCGAGCACAAGGAAAAATAGATTTTTGCTAAAGTACTAAAAATAATTTTTGCAAAACTAAATATAAACTTTATTGTCAGAGCTGGCTTATGCGTCACTTCGCTAGAGATAAACTCATACCTAAAACTCTTACTAAATTCTTCTAAGGGGGACCAAATCAGCTCATGAATAAGTATCACAATTAGGAGGAGTACTAACAATCCAATAATGTAAGCGTTTAGGTTTCCAGTATACGCCGAATAAAACAAAAACGTACCCAACCCTGGCAAGTTTATTTGTTCGCTACCCAAGCTAAAACTTTCAGCTGCCATTAAAAAATACCATCCTCCTCCAAAAGCCAAAATACTTCCACTTACTAAAAAAGGAAAAGTATAAGGAAGCAGTATCTTGGAGATGAAACTAGATTCCCTCAGATTAAACGCTCTTTTTAGCTCCAGCATGTCAGAAGGAATTGTTGTGAACCCCTCAAGTGCTGAGTACATTAAGGCCCACGCTTGGCTAGTGAATATTAAGAATATTGAAACTAGCTCCGTTCCGAGTCTTCCAGGAGCAAGTTGCCTTATTACAAGTAAGCCCGCTGGTAAAAAACCAAGTATGGGAACAGATTGCAAAACATCCAACACTGGAAAAACAAACTTCAACAAGCGTTCTGATTTTGAAACTCTAATTTCAAGAAGTATTGCAGAAGCCAGTCCAAGAAGATAAGCTGCAGTCATTCTTCCCAACGAAAAAAGGGAAAGGATGGTTAAGTTCTCTAAAGAAGTTTCAAATAGGTTAGCTCTGATGGTGATTAGTTTTGCCGGTACTGAAGTTAGCAAAATAGCAACAAGCAAGATAGAAAAGTAAGTTTTCGCTCTGGTAGGTACTGCTAGCATAATACATCGCCGTTTCGGACGGTTCTACTGAAGATTAATGGGGTATAAAACTTTTCTACTGGATTAAAATTAGTTCTTCTCTTACTTTTCCTAAGAACTTCTCAAGGTATGGGAGTGCTATTTCCAGAAGTACAGCGTCTATAGTAACTTCCAAAAAGGCCTTTAAGTTAATGAACGCAATTATTGGGACTAAGATACTAATTTGAATTCCTAATACCAAGCCCGACCATACAATTACTGTTAGCCAAATGAAGGGTGTTTCAACTATCTCGCCCAATATGCAAGAAGGAATTACTGAAATCTTTTTTCCTATAAACTTGCGCTTGTAAAAATAACCTGTTGCAAAAGCTAATATAAAGTTTCCGAACGGTACAAACGGGTTCTTAATGAAAAGCACGGTCGAAGCTATGGTACTTAAAAGCCCAACTATACCTCCTTCTAGAGGACCGACGTAGATTGCAGTAAATAAAGCTGGTAGCTGGGATAACGTAAAAGCTACGTTTACCAGTGGTATTGGTAGAAGAATCGAATAAAATCCAAGTACGTTACCAGCGATGCCCATTAGAACTATGAAAACTAAGGATCTTGTTTTTATTTTCATAAAGCTGTAGTTTGCTTCTTACTATTATATAAACCTTTTTTAAAGTAGTCGAAAGTGTCAATAATGAACTTAGCTAGCTTGATGCTGTCTGATTTTCTTTGAATCATGATGTTACGAGTAAAAACTTTAATGCCATTTTTTTCAATCCTTTCCTTTAGTTTTGCATCAGCTTTATCTATTATAATCGCGTCTATTAAACCTGAATAGATCTTTGAAACCGTTACAGGAGAAACTTCTAGCTTTAAGTCTCTTAGCATTTTTGCTAACGGTCCCTTGATAACTTTGCCCCCAATTATTGGAGAAACTGCAATAGAGAAAGAAGCTCTCTTTTCTATAGCTTCTTTTATCTCCTTTATATGAAGTATTGGACCAACACTAACCAACGGATTACTTGGTGGAATGACTATAAGGTCCGCTTTCTCTATGGCTTCAACAACTCCTTCAGAGGGCGTCAATTTCCTATGTACAAACTTCACCCTCTTTACTCTTGGTTTCATCTTAAGTTTTACAAGGTACTCTTGGAAGTGCATCTCTCCAAAGTCAGTTATAATATGAGTTTCAAATGGATCGTTTGTCATTGGCATAACATTTACTTTAACTTTAAGTTTCTTACATATCAATGAAGTAACTTCAGATAAACTTTTTCCTTGACTCATTAAATTAGTTCTAAAGATGTGAGTTGCAAGATCTCTATCTCCTAAGTTGAACCAAGTTAGTTTTTTGTTGTACTTAGCTAGTTGCGATAGCATGTTAAAGGTGTCTCCAGCTATTCCCCACCCTCTTGATTTTTCAACTATTCCTGCTAACGAATAAGTTATTATATCTAGGTCCGGGGATATATGAAGACCTAATAAGTTTATGTCATCACCAGTGTTTACTATAGCGTAAATGTTTTCAGGCTTTACAACTTCGGTTAGCCCAACTAGTAGTCTTGAAGCTCCAACTCCGCCACACAAAACAGCTACCTTAATGTTCTTCATCCCAAATTACAACCTCGTCAACACTTTTTCTTCCAGGTGCTTGAGGCACTTCTTCGGGATAGCCTATTGAAACAGCAGCTATTGGCTCCCAACTTAAGTTAACTTTTAGGACTTCCTTTACTTCTTCTTGAGCAAACAAGGGAGCGCATCTCCAATTTGAACCAAGGCCAAAAGCATGAGCCAGTAAAATAAGATTTTGAATTGCTGCAGATGCGCTTTGTATTGCCATTACTTTTTCATAGTTGTTCCTTTTTTCATCAGGATATTTCTGCATCTCGCTCATGTCTATAAAAACAACTATGATAACCGGAGAAGAAATAAATCTTTCATGTGAGTCTTCTATAAGTTGTTTTATGGTTTTTTCATCAACTTTGTCTTGTCTTAAGTCCTTTTCCCACTTTTTTGCCATTGCAAGGGAGAAAGCTTCCTTTGTTTCTTCTCTAGTTATTACAAAAAACCTCCAAGGCTGGCTATTGTGCGCAGAAGGTGCCCATGTCGCGGCTTCTATTAGTTCTCTTATTTTTTCTCTTTCTACTTCTTTTTGTAAAAATTTTCTAACAGTTCTTCTTGTTTTAATTAGTTTCTTAACTTCTAGCGGCTCTATCGTCATCTTCAAGAAATTACTAGAAAGGTTTGTACTTAAATCATTTACTTAAACTATTTAACTCATTTGCTTCTATACATACTAGAAATGAAATACTCAACTAAGAAAAACTTATAAAAACTCTCTTAAGAGTAAAAATCATGAATAAACTTGGAGTTGCGCTCGTAGGCTGTGGGTTCATAGGAAACGTTCATCTTCAACAATGGAAATCTATAGAAGATGTGGATGTAAAGGCGTGTGTTGATGTAGAAGAAGAGAGAGCAAAAGAGTTAAGTAAAAAGTATAAAGTTCCAATGTATTATACGAGCATTGAGGGCATTTTAAAGGATAACTCAATTGATGTAGTTGATGTTTGTACTCCAACGTACACGCACAGAGAAATTGTCGAAGCGTTGCTCGAAAGTGGAAAGAACGTAGTAGTAGAGAAACCAATATCCTTAAAACTAAGGGATGCCAAAATAATGGTAGAAAAGGCGAAGAAAAGTGGAAGAAAGCTGATGGTAGCGCACGTTCTTAGATTTTGGAACGAGTACGTAATAGCGCATGAATTAATAAATGAAGGAAAAGTTGGCACTCCAATATTTGCAAGAGCACATAGACTTTCAGCATTTCCTTCTTGGGTTTGGAAAAACTGGCATGACTTCATAGACAAGGGAGGTGGAGTGCTAATAGATATGAGCATACATGACCTTGATTTCTTACGTTGGACTTTTGGAGATGTTCAAGAAGTTTTTGCAAGAGGTGGTACATTTCTAAGAAAAGGCGCAACCTCACATGATTTTACTGATGCTTTCATTAAATTTAAGAATGGAATGCTTGCATACGTAGAAGGAAGCTGGATAATGCCAACTACCTTTCCTTTTTCTACGGAATTTGAAGCTATAGGCAGTAACGGCTCAATAAGCTTCACAAGTAGTGCGCCAAATGAGGTGGTGCTTTACCAAAAAGATAAGCCTACTCAAAAAATTTCAAGAAAAACAGAAGATCCCTACTTATTAGAACTTAAGGCTTTTAAGGATGCTGTAAAAAATGATAAAGAGGTTCCGGTTCCTGGAGAAGAAGGCCTAAAAACGCTCGAAGTTGCTCTTGCAGGCTTGCTCTCGATAATGAAAGGAAAGCCAATTAAGTTACCTCTAGAGGAAGACTTTCCTTTTTAAGGCATTCTCAGATTAAGGAGGAGACATTTTTAACGGAGCTTAAACTAAAAGAGAAGAGTTTTTACGAACTTTTAATGTTTATATTTGTTTATTTTTTATAAGGTAATGGAAGTAGAATGGTTTCTCTTTCAAAGAAGGCTATTAGAGCTCTTGGAGTTGCAGAAAGCTTCCATGAAACCTCAAAGAAGTCAATTCTTGCTGGAGTTGTTATGCGTGGAGATTTCTTAATAGATGGTTTTTCGTTTTCTTTTGTAACTCTAAGAGGGAATGATGCTACCAGCTCTGTGATCAACCTTTATACCAAACTTAACAGGAAGGATATAAATGTTCTAATGCTTGGTGGTGTTGTAATAAGTTTGTACAACATAGTAGAAGTAAGTAAAGTCTACGAGAGTTTGAAGATTCCAATAATTGCTATAACTTACAATGAGTCTGAAGGCTTAGAAGAACACATAATTAGAAACTTTCCAAACAATTATCAGGAAAAATTAGAAGCTTACAAAAGGCTAGGAAAAAGAGAAAAACTATTACTTAAAACAAATAAAGAAGTTTTCGTTAGAACTGAGGGCATCGACTTAGAAAGTTGTAAAACTTTACTCGACAGGTTTACCCTAAATGGGAAGATACCTGAACCTGTTAGAGTTGCAAGACTTCTTGCAAGATCTTTGCTAAGAACTTTTGTTGAGCCTTCGCCAGTAGTTTCAAAACAGACAGATTAAAGTAAACACAAGTCAAACAATAAAGTAGTAATGGAGAGGTGCTCCAGATGTTCGAAGATAAATACCCAAAAGGAGCACTCTACAAAGATAACCTTCAGATTATAGCTTTCTCCAAGTTTGAAGCTCTTTGAAGAACTTATGAATC
This sequence comes from Nitrososphaera sp., assembly GCA_039793485.1. Classification (GTDB taxonomy): domain Archaea; phylum Thermoproteota; class EX4484-205; order EX4484-205; family JAAOZO01; genus JAAOZO01. Next base: position 14,707 of record JBAMLO010000042.1, read on the forward strand.
CCAAGGGCTACAATGTCTACTGAAGACTGCATAGCTTAGAACCCTTAACTCTACAGAGCTTAGCAAGAAACCTACTCCGACAGTTTTAAAAATAGGTTTACCCAAAAATAAAGAAGGTTCTCAGAACAAAAGTCTTCTTTTTTATTTCAAGTAAAGTTCACGAAAAGCTAAAATATTTGAAGAACGTTACTCGTGGAGGGGGTCGTAGTCTAGCTTGGTCTAGGATCTCAGCCTGGGGCGCTGGTGACTCGGGTTCAAATCCCGACGACCCCATTGTTCTTTTTATTTTCAAAACAATAATTTTATGTTTCATTATAATTTAAAAGCCTAAAGAGTGCCAGCAAGTCTAAGAAGGTGCATTAGTTTTTGAAGTTAAGTGTAACTAAAAACCTCCAGAATATTGGTGCTTTTATTTGTCTGTTTCTTTTGTTAAGGTGAAAATGGAAACTCAAAGGAGCGAACTATTTGGTTCTATGAAAGTTAACCTATTTACTTTGTATCTTGTTCTCAGGTTACTTAAGCTTAACTCAAGCGAAGTTCGAATTAAAGTAAGCGACAAAAACTTTGTAGAAGTTATTCAACTAGATAATGAGCAAATTTCCTTAGTTTATGCTAAGATTCCTTCTAAAGTCGAAGATCAACTATTGAACTCTTCTATCTCAATTAAGTTGGAGAACTTCTTAATTGCGCTTCCAAAATTATCAAGCAGAAATACAAATGAAAGCATAACTTTAACGTTTGATCGAGAGATACTTTACTTAAAGTTTCGTGAAACGGAAACAAAGCTAAGTTATGAGTCTTTGAACACAGCGTTTCCTTCAGTAGACAAAATAAAACTCGGAGGAACTTGCATACTACTAAACTTAGAAAAACTTAAGCTAAACGAATTCATTCAATTCAACAAGTATTATTCTTCAAAAGTTTCAATAAGACTAAGACAAAGCAATAGTCCATCTTCAGAAATAGTGTTTGAAGTTAATTCTGAAGAGTTGTCTAGAAAAGTTGAGCTTCCGGTTATAGTGAAGAAAGACGAGTCTTCAAAAAAGTTTTTTGTTGGAAGCATTCTTTTACTTAAAGTTATGGCTGAACTAAAAAAGTTAAGCAGTCTTGGAATAAGAACTATTACTCTTTACTTTGGTGATGACAAACCTTTACTTTTGCAACCAAACCTACCAAACTTTCGTGGCGAATTAATGTACTACCTAGCACCAATAGTAGAGGACAACGAAGCTAGCTAATGCTTAAATTTTTCGTAGTTAAAGGAAAACTTTTAAAGTATACTTTCTGGTCATAACCCAGAATGACCCTACGCATCTACAACACCCTTACTAACTCTATAGAAGAGTTTCATCCAATCCAAGAAGGAAAAGTTAAGATGTTTGTTTGCGGGCCAACTGTTTACGATGATCCTCACCTTGGGCATGCTAGAACTTATTCCTTCTTCGACGTTCTTGTAAGATTTCTTAAGTTTTCAGGTTATGAAGTCTTCTACGTTATGAACGTAACAGACGTTGGTCACTTAACAGAGGAAGGCGAGGATAAAATCATCAAGAGAGCTGGTTCTTTAAGGAAGCATCCAATGGAGATTGCAGATTACTACTTGTGGCGTTTTCTGGAAGCAATGGACAAGCTAAGAATAGCTAGACCAAACATGATGCCAAGAGCAACTGGGCATATTCCAGAAATAATAGAACAAGTTTCAACTTTAATAAATAAAGGTTATGCTTATGTTTCGAATGGTTCAGTTTACTTTGATGTTTCTAAGTTTGAAGACTATGGAAAGCTCTCTCACAAGAAGATTGAAGAATTATTGCCTGGAGCAAGAGTAGAAATAAATCCTGAGAAAAAAGACCCAAGAGACTTCGCTCTTTGGATAAAAGCGGAGAAGAGTCACATCATGAAGTGGAACTCTCCATGGTCTGTTGGTTACCCTGGGTGGCATATTGAAGATACTGCAATTGCCCTAAAGTATCTTGGAAGCCAATACGATATACATGGAGGTGGCATTGACTTAGTTTTTCCACATCATGAAGCTGAAATCGCCCAGGCTGAAGCCACAACAGGAATTAAGCCTTACGTTAAGTACTGGATTCATACTGGGTTTTTAACGATAAGGGGTGAGAAGATGGCAAAGTCGCTTGGAAACTTCATCGTTATTTTTGACCTCTTAGAAAAGTATAGAGCAGAAGCAATACGACTCTACCTTTCTTCGACTCATTTCAGAAAGCCATTAGATTTCGATGAAAAAGAGTTAGAGCGTGCAGAAAACAGAATAAACGATCTAGCCAACAACCTTTCAACAATTAACGATGCCATAGAAGATGGTGGTGGTAGTTCTGATGACATAGCATTTGTTTATGATTTAAAGAATAAGTTCGTTGAAGCTATGGAAGACAATATGAATACTCCTCTTGCACTTCAGGTTCTCTTTAAGTTGTTTGAGAACTTAGCTTCAAGAAGTTCAGAAATAACGCTTAAGAAACTTATTGAAGCAAAAACAGAGGCATTAAAACTTTCAGACATCTTTCAAATAGTACCAAAAGAGTCAACTACTCTTCTAAGCGAGGACGTTCTCTCAATACTGATTGAAGTAAGGAGTAAGCTAAGAACAATGGGAAACTACCAGCTTGCTGATGAAATTAGAGAAAAACTAAGGAAAATTGGAATTGAACTCGAAGACACAAAGAGTGGAACAAAGTGGAAACTCATAAGAAGCTAACTTCCGAAAATTGTAGTTATGGAGAGTTAAGTAAATTTGAAAACAATAGCACTAAATTCCAACAAACTGGAGTTGGCACTTCATTTAGCTAAGGTAATTCTCTATTCCTAAGAGTTCGTTAATCTTTACTTCATACTTGAACTTATGGTTAGAGAGTTTCTGAAGAACTATTTCTGCAGTTTTGAACATTCCATTGTTTACCACTTCTAGTAGTATTTTAAGAAAAAACTTAAATACAGTCAAAGAAACGCTCAAAGTTTGACCATGAGCTCTCTAGTGAAAGCTGCATTCACGTTCTTTTGCCAAGAGACTTTGTAATAAATGCGGCTTCACTCTTCGTGGGTGTTTCTTTGGTTGTGGTTTTTATTTCTGCTCTACTTGCATCTATTTATCCTAGCATAGTCTCTTCTAGACTTATAACTCCCTCTTTAGAACGTAGGTGGAAGCCTCCTACTAAACCAAAAGGTGATGTTTGGGAGGTCCCCCTTCCCATAGAATTCCCTTCTGTAATTGAAGCTAAAGGCTTCATTACTTTCTTAAGCGAATACTATTCTGGAGAAGGAAAAGAAAAAGCATATTTCATAATCAGAAGTCTATCTATAGACCTAACTAAACTAACCATAAGCATGGAAGTTAGTTTAGCTCCCTTTGAGGCCAACATAAGTCAACAAGCAATTGTTAGAATTCAGTACGATGAGCTTAGACAAAAGGCCTTTACGGAACTCTTCCTAAAGCGTACTGCCGGAGTTGTTAGCACCTGGATAACTTCAAATTACTACTTCATAGACGACCTTAGAAAACAAATTCTTCTTTGGCGATCTCTATCTCCAGAAGAGCATGAGACTTACATTAGGGGTGCTAAGTAGCTGAAGTGAACTCTTCAGCCGATACCAACACGTCTTCAAGAGACAGGCTTGTCGAAAATCTTATGAATTTAGGCTTAACTTCATACGAAGCCAAATCTTACTTAACGTTGGCAAAATATGGTGAACTAACTTCAACTGACCTTGTGAAGTTAACTGGAATACCGCATCTAGAATTTACGATGTGGTTTCTTCACTACAAAGAAAGGGCTTAGTTTGGGTGCAGTCTGGTAGACCCATGAGGTTTCGTGCAGTTGAACCCTCGATTGCCATAAAACAATTAGTGGAAAAAATTACTAAAGATTCGCAAGAATTAATCGATGAAATTTCTAGGTACTCTTTAGAAAGGAAAGTCATCGAACCATCGTTGTGGATAGTTAGAGGCAAGAAAAGTATAGAGAAATGGATTGGTAAATCTATAGCTGAAAGCAAAAAAGAGATCCTCTTTGCCGCGCCTTCATACTTAATGGAAGCAATGTATCAAACACTGTTTGAGAGTTATGAAAGGAGAAATGTTTCATTAACATTAGTAATTTATCCAGGAGAGGGTTATGAGGAATTAACTCGCAAGTTAACGAAAATAGCAAACGTAAGAATTAGAGAAATAGTTGGCCCATACATCTTAATATCTGACAACAAACGATGCATAATAGGCTCTACCTTATTCCTTAATTCTGAAGATTGTTATGCCGATATCGTAGAAATGGAGGATGAACTACTTTACACGTTAGCTTACTTCTTTAATCAGTCATTATTTATAACAGCTAAACCAATTGAGCCTATTTTTGTTCCTGTTAAGAAAATGACTTTTTTGAATGTATGGTCTGCAATAGAAATAATGAAAAATATTCTTTCGGTTGGTCGCATTCCATATGCAAGAGTTCTGGGGAGAAACATAAGAACAAACGAATCAGTTCAAGTTGAAGGAAAAGTAGTTTCCACTAACGTCATACCAGGCTTAATATACTCGTTCATTCTAGAGGACAGTAGCGGGAAGCAAATAACGATAGGAGGTATAAGGGCAACGTTAGAGGAAGTTGAGGCAAGAGAAATTTCTGTTTGGACATAGTTTTTTCTGTTTTTAATAAAGCTCGCTTTGCTTGTTGAAGTGTCGAAGATTTTAACGCTACAAGTTTCGTTTTGATAAAAAGAAGTTGTTTCAATAGGAAAAAACGTTTAAGAATTGAATCGTGGCATGAATGCTGGGGCAACTAAATGTTGCTAGAAATTAAAGATTTGTTCGTAAGGGTGGGGGAACGAGAAATACTCTCCGGAGTTAACTTATCTCTAGAAGAAGGAGAACTCTCCTTCTTAACTGGTCCAAACGGCTCTGGCAAAAGCTCTTTGCTGAATACAATAATTGGAATTCCAAAATATGAGGTTAAAAATGGAAGAATATTATTTGACGGGAAGGACTTACTAGGACTTTCATTAGCAGAAAGAGCAAAAGCTGGCATTGGTATAGCTTTTCAGTCTTCACCAAAAATAAAAGGTCTCACACTTAAGGATTTAATAAACCTAATTAGCAAAAAATATGGGACTTCTCGAGAAACTGTTGAGTACTATGTTGATTTTCTTCGCGTAAGGGAACTCCTCGAAAGAGACGTGAACGTTAATTTTAGTGGAGGTGAAATGAAGCGGGCTGAATTGCTAACGTTGCTAGTGCAAAGACCAAGGTTAGCTCTCATCGATGAACCAGATTCTGGAGTTGATGTTGAAAATGTGAAAATAGTAAGTTATGCCATTAAAGAACTCCTTTCTCAAGGCTCTTCTGCATTGGTCATAACTCATACTGGAGGTATAGTGAAGTATATACCAGATGCAAAAGCTTACGTTATGTTGAATGGAAAAATTATGTGTTATGGTAATGCAGTTGATGTCTTTAGAGATATATCTACTTTTGGTTTTGATGGGTGTGTGCAATGCAAAAAGAAGAAGAATTAGTTGAAAGGGCAAAAGTGGCATTAAGTAAGCCAAGCCCCTATGGTCCAGACTTAGACCTGTCGCGGTTCAAGTCCTTTAAAGCGTTGGAAGAAAAAGTAAGGCTTGAAGATCTTGATGAAAAAATTATTAACAAAGCAGAAGAGGTTGGTTTCTCGTATGATCAATCTAGCAGGTCTGGATCATACTTTCAGTTAAACAATTCTCCAATATATGTAAGATCAAGAACAAAAGGATTAGAAATATATTCTCTCGAGGATGCATTAAAAATTGAGGAGGTTAAAGAAAAGATCTGGAAGGCTGTTCCAATTGACTCGGACAAGTTCACCGCCTTTGCTTCATTGGTTGGAAAAGCTGGCTATGTTATTATTGTAAGAAAAGGTGTAAAAGTTGATTATCCAGTTCAATCGTGTTTGTTCATGAACAATGTTGAGGTCCAAGCTCCGCACAACATAATAATCGCAGAAGAAGGTTCGAGTGTTAACATTATTACTGGTTGCACGATAATGCCTGAAGTTGTAGGTTTGCATATAGGCATTTCTGAGTTCTTTGTTGGAAAAAACGCTAAAGTAACTTTCACCATGATACATTCGTGGAACAAAGAAACACATGTAAGGCCAAGAACAGCCGCAATTGTTGAAGAGGGAGGCGAATTCATAAACTACTATGTCAATGTTAGAAACGTTTTAACTTTACAGCTTTTCCCCAAAATTTACCTAGAGGGAAAAAATGCAAGAACTTTTTCTTCTTCTACTGTAGTGGCTTCAAAAGATTCTATAGTTGACATTGGAACTGGCGTTATGCTCGATGGAGAAAATTCGAGAGGAGAAGTGATATCAAAATCAATTTCAAAGGATAGCGCAAAAGTAGTAGCAAGAGGAAAGTTGGTGGCAAATGCAAAGTATACCAAGGGACATCTCGAGTGTAATGGCCTAATTCTAAGCCAAAGTTCAAAAATATCCGCTGTTCCTGAACTAGAGAGCAACATAGACGATACAGAATTAACGCATGAAGCTGCTATTGGAAGAATAGGCGAAGACGAAGTTAATTACCTTATGAGCAAAGGTTTTTCAAAGGAAGAGGCTGTCTCAATATTAATTAAAGGGTTTGTATCCACAAGAACCATAGGCCTACCTGACTATCTTCAAAAGATTCTAAAGAGTGTAGATGAAATGATAGTTAAAGTTCTTTAGGCAAAGCAATTTTTATAAGTATTAATAACTTCAATATGTGGAAAGCAAAAGATGTCAGAGAAGTCAGTAGGTAAGTTTGTGTTCGAGTTTGTAAAAAACCATTTTGACCTAGTTTCTTTATTCTTTTTATTCTTCTATACACTTTTATCTGTCAAAACTATATTCTCAAAAGGCATGATTCCAGGCTGGGATCATCCTGTACATTATGTTCATGCTTACTTAACAGCTATTTACATGTTTCCGGAGCTAAACATTCTGGGATGGGATCCTTTTAACCAATTTGGTTGGGTATTTAACCAATACTACAATCCAGGTATGAGTATCTTCGTTTCTTTTATTTACTACCTATTTTTGAAGTCAATAGACTTTTTGCTAGCTTACAAGTTAGCATTTTTCTTAGCGTACTTTCTTCTTGCTCCAGCTGTTTACATGTTTGTTCACGCGCTAACAGAAGATAAGATTGCAGCAATAGTAGCTTCATTACTTTCCATCACAACCTTCGTTGAAGAATCAACTTGGCTTGATGCTGGTTTAAAGCAAATGTACTACATCGGTATGTGGCCTGAAAGGTTAGGATTAGTTTTTGCATTCTTTAGCATTGCCTTCTTAGCATACTCTTTCGCCTCTAAATCCTTACCAAGAGTTCTTTTCTTAACTGGAATATCTGCTTTAATGTTCTTCATGACTGTAATGACGCATGTTATGATGGGGGTTTCTGCGGCATACATGGCAACTTTGCTGTGGTTCTTTTTGTCAATCAAGTTATTAAAAGAAGTTTTTTCTAGCAATCAAAAAGATTTCGTAAAAAATTTAATTAAATTGGAAATTTCTCCATTGATAAAATTCGCTTCGGTTGGTTTTCTTTCTTTAGGCATGACTGCATTTTGGATGTTGCCGCTGCTTCAAACTTTACCAACTTATCACAGCTTTCCAGCTATTACATGGTCGGTTGGTCCTTCCATTTTTGGAGAAATCTTTACTAGCATACCTTGGTATCTTCTAATCTTCTACTGCATAGGTGCTTTTTCATATGTTTTTACTCAAAGTAAGACTTCTTACTCTTCTGTTGCTTCCTCCGGTGTGGTTCTTCTGTTGCAAGTTATAACTCTTGCCAGTTTAAATGATGGTTATATTGGATTAAGGCTTATAGTTGCAGTAATCGTCTCTCTAATTTTACTGCTTTCTTCAGATGACCTCTTTGTTTCTTTTTCTTTAGCTTCAATCTCTTTCCTTGGTTTCTTAGCAACTGGCCCAAGCACTTACATTGTTTATTTGGGTCCAGTACAGTTAAATCTTCTTAACTTGCTTCCATTTGCAAGGAACTTTGGTTATTCTAAGTTTAGTGCTCCTGTTAGAATACTAATACTTAGCTTGTCTGCTTTAGGCTTTTCAAGGCTGTCCAGTAAGCTGTACTCTTTATCAAAAACTTCAAGATTTTCAGTTGCATACTCTGTTGTTGTTGGGTTGCTTGCTTTTTTAATAATAAATTCTTCGTTAAGTGCCCAACTGCAAACTACTGACCTTTTATACCCTTGGAGTAAGGAAAAAGTTTTCAAACTAACTTCGGATTACCCTGGCTTTAGTAAGGTAGATGACCTTATAAACTGGGCAAAGTTAAATGTTCCAAACAATACTTACATTCTTTTTCAAGATACTCTTGACTTAGGCGATAATACAAACTTTCAAACTTCTCACTATATCTATGTAGCTACTATTGCACTAAATCATCCTTCAATAGGAGGATGTTTTGGAACAAACTACATAACAGATCCGTATGCAAATTCTGAGGGAGGTTATCTTCTTGGCTTTAGAATTGATAAGCTCATAGAAGATAAAAACTTACTCTTAAGGTTGATGAACGAGCTAGGCATTGGCTACATAGCAACCTTTGATTCTAGGTTAATTAGTGTACTAAACGCGTCAAACGATTTTAAGCTAGAGTACTACAATGGCTTGTATGCTGTATTTAAGAAAGTTAATTTTTCAAACATTGCTTTTATTGAGGGCCAAGGAAAAGTTGATTCCGTAGACTTCGCTATAAACCTTATCAAAGTTAAAGTTAGTCAAGTTTCGGGTAACAGCTCCTACTTAGTAGTTAGACAAGTTAACTTCCCAGGATTTACAGCTGAAGTTAACGGTAAACCTGTTCCAATAGATACGTACTATCCTAAGTTGCCAAACGTTATCATGAACTGGCATTGGGTCCAGCCAGTGTACAACTGGAGAATACCTTTTATTAAAATAAATCTTCCTGCAAATTCTTCTGAAGTAGCGCTTACTTTTGAAGTCAACACTCCAGGAACAGACATCTCTAGAATATCTTGGGCTGTATTGTTAATTTTATTTGTCTCCGCTCTTATTCTATTTGCAGTGAGGCGGATTTCCAAGAAGTGAAGCTAAAATACTACATACTTGAGTTAAGAGCTTATGATTGGTACAAGAACTTACTAGTGTTTGCTGGTCTGTTTTTCAGCAAAAATCTTTTTAATTTTCATTTCTATCCCAAACTATTCCTTAGTTTTTTGATACTTTCTCTAATCTCTAGTTCTGGGTACATAATCAACGACATTAAAGATGCTCCATTTGATGCTCTTCATCCAAAGAAAAAGAATAGACCAATTGCAAGTGGTAAAATAAGCAAGATTTCTGCACTTCTCTTTTCTTTTATCTTATTGGTGTTCTCCCTTTTTGCTTCATACTTTATTGGTGTTCAGTTCTTTATTTTAGCGTTATCCCTTTTTATAAATTCTCTTATTTATTCTTTCTTCTTAAAAGGCATTATTTGGTTGGACATAACCAGTATCTCCCTAAACTACATTATAAGGTCTTTAGCTGGATGTGAGGTTATTGGAGTTTATATTTCTCCTTGGCTGATTATGGGTGTTTTTTATGTTGCGATGCTTTTTGCCTTAGCAAAGAGAAGAGAGGAACTAGTTATCCTCAGCAATCCAAGTCTTCATAGAGAATCTTTGAAGTCTTACAACTTAAGTACAGTAGACCAGGGAATTTCCATTTTTTCAACTTTAATAATAATCTCTTACTCTCTTTACACGATTAATTCTCCATATTCCAGCACTCTTCTTTTCTTTACAATCCCCCTTGTAACCTTAGTCGTTTTAAAGTTCGTCTCAATTTCAAAGGATGAAAAGGAAACAGGCATAATAAGGAAGACTGTTTCCAACCCAATCGTACTCATAAGCCTAGTCGTTTGGGTATTAGTTGTTTTCTACTCAATATACCTAAAAGGATAAGTTTGTTAGTTTCAAGAATACTTAAATAGCTTTAATTTAACTTTTTAAGAGAAAGTTTTCTGTGGTGAATTAAATGAAAAAGGGCTTAAGCACAGAAGACATTGCAATTTCAATTTTAGAAAGTTTGGGCTATTCTATTTTAGAAAGAAGAAAGCAAGTTGTTATCAACAATGTAAAGGTTGCAGAAATTGACATTGTTGCAAAAGACCAAGAAGGAAACTTGTTAGCTGTAGAGGTAAAGTCGGGAAAAGCTTCAGTAACAGACGTTAGACAAGTTTTTAGCAACTCAAAACTAATTAGTGCAAAGCCGCTCTTAATCTGCAAGGGCTTCTCAGACTCTTCAGCAATTAGTTTAGCCAGTGAGCTTGAAGTTTCATACCTTCTATTGCCAGAGTACTACTTGTTTACCTTCGAAGACTTTAAGGAAATAGCTAAAGAAATTGTTTACGATCTTCTCTCACTTTACTTGTCTTTAGAAGTTAACAGTATATCAGAAGAAGGCAGAAAAATTATTAAGGCAATTGCCACTTCGAACAACTTTACTGAAGCTGCTATAAAGCTAAATACCTCTGAAGAAAACTTAAGAAAAACCATCGTAAGCTTAGGTCTTTTTAAGCTTAAGGAAAAATACAACTTTACTTACTTAAAGCTTCAAGCTTTACTTATCGATGAGAAGATAAATGAAACAAAGAGGTTTGAAAATATCGAACAGAAACTTAATGCAATAGAGAAGAAAATAGACAGCTTGAAGATTTAAGTTAAATCTGCGTACACTATTTCTTCTTCGTTAGGACTACTTGCTTTTGCTAAGTAGCCTGATTTGTCTCTTGTTCTCTCAACTTTTGTTACTATCGAAGAAACTCCTTCAAAGTTTAAGTTAAACAGACTTCCTACCATCATTGGGTTTATTCCATATTTCAGTTCGTCGTAACTTTGAACCATGCTCCAGCAACCCCTTCGCCAGTCTTCTTCTTGAGCACGAGTCCACTTTTCAGGATTAGCTGAAGGCTGAACTAAAATTTCTGCACCACTCTTAACCAACCTTTCAACAACATCTTTATGAAATGCATCAAAACAAATAGCTATTCCAATTTTCGCAAATTCCGTTTCTACAACATTGATCGAATTCAAATCTCCATTACTTATATCTAATCCTTTTTGGCCTTCTATGTCTATTAGGTGCACTTTTCTTTGAACTCCAATTATTTTTCCGCTAGGATCAAAAACCAATGAAGTGTTAAAAATCTTGTTGTCTCTTGCAAGCTTAACTTCGCTATCGTACGCTTCTATCCTTGGAATGGTTATGCTCCCCGCCACTACGTAAGTCCCATATTTTCTTGACATTTCTTTGAACGTTTCCACATAGTTTCGGAAAATCTCTTCTGAGCTCATTAAGAAGATGCTTCTAACCAAACTTACCTTAAGTAAAAGGCTCTTAATAAAAATGTAGGGTAACTTTTTCATTATTGTTCTCTTCATAGCTTCTTCAATAGTTTTAAACTCCTCAACATTTATCTTTTCAGAAGCTATTACTAAGGGCGTTCCATAATCTTCCGGGAACACTGCGAGGTTTGGAGCATCATTTCTGATTAGGTTTCTCATCTTTTCAAAAAGGCTAGCTGTCTTATGCTTAAAGCTCTCAAACGTTTCATAGTCCTTTGCGTTGCATTTTACTTGAACAGCTATTGCTCTAAATTCTCTCATGTTTTTCCAAAAATTTCTGGAAAATTTAAGTATTTTTGTTTTTTCTTTAAAGTTGCAGTGCCCAAAAGACTTAAACTTAGGCCATGAAGTCGGACAAGCTAAAATTCCTTTTAGGATATGATGTTCTCAAGCTTTATTGGAGGATAAGGGTGCTCAGAAAGCTCATAACTTTAGTTCAAACAGACATGAAGAAAGCGTTGATTTCACCAAAATAAACTTTAGGCTTTTATTGTTGAAGGATTTCTCTCATAATTATTGAAGTAGCCTTAATCTTGTTCATTCCTAGCGAAACATCTCCGAGCCCTCCCGGTATTTCAACTATTATAGGAGTGCTATAATGAATGTCGTTAAGAGAGGCAACAAAATCGTTCCAGTTTATGTTCCCCATTAATGGCGGTAGGTGCTGGTCTCCCTTTCCGTTGTTGTCGTGAACATGTGTTGCTATAAGCCTTTCTCTAAACATTCTAACAGCTTTTGATGGTGGCACTCCGTTAACATTAGCATGCCCAGTGTCGAGACATATTCCTATGTAGTCGTTGTTTATTTCATCTACTAGCTCTATTAGGTCTTGTGGAAAAGCTCCAAAGGTTTGTTCAAGCCTATTCTCTATTGCAATCCTTACACCAAAGTCTTGAGCGCTTTTAGCAATTTCAGAAAAATTTATCAAGTTTATTTCCTTAATCTTATGTAAAAAGCTTTCTGAATTCAGATTATAATCTGTCTGCATTAAATTTGTATGTAGTACTAGAACATCTATGTTAGCTCTGTTAACAAGCTTTATCCAATTGATTAGTTTTCTAATAGCATTTACTCTCACGCTTTCGTTAAGAGAACCAAGTTGGTGATCGATTTCTCCAAAGGGGCCATGGATTTGAATGGCTTTTACGTCAACAGAGGCTAATGCTTCTTTAAGCTCATCGAATTGCTTTTCTAAGTTACTATTTTTGTCTGCTTTTTCAAGATGCTCATACGCTATTTCCACGTATCTTATGTTATTGCTTCTTATTTTTGTTAGCGCGTCCTGGATTGGAATCTCGCTGAAAATCCAAGTATCAATGCCCCACTCCATGCTTTTTGGAGTGGCTAAATTGCCTTATTAATGTTTTTAAACCCCCTACCAAAAAGGTATTTAAGTAGTCATAAACAAAATATAATAGGGTGGAAGGTTGAAAAGACCAACAATAGCAATACTTACAGACTTTGGAGAAGGAAGCGTCTACGTTGCTCAAATGAAAGGTGTCATTTTGTCCATTAACAGAGAGGCCATGATCGTAGAAATAACTAACTCTATAGAACGCCACAACATAAGGCAGGCCTCATTTTTACTTAGTAAAACTGCTGAGTACTTTCCTCCAGATACGATATTTGTTGCTGTCGTTGATCCTGGCGTAGGTGGCAGCCGAAAAAACATAGTGCTAAAAGTCAACGATAAAATATTCGTTGGTCCGGACAACGGAATCTTCACTGGGGTAACAAGTGGGAAAACTTATGAATGTTGGGAGATAGAAAACGAAAAATATACCAGTAAAAATGTTTCGAAGACATTCCATGGACGTGACGTATACTCTTACGTTGCAGCTTATATCTCTAGGGGTGTTAAACTAAATGAGTTTGGAAAAAAGATAGACAGTATAACATTACTTGAGCCGGAGGAAGTTAACGTTGGCGAGTCGTTCATTAAAGCTAGTGTCTTATTTGTTGATAGTTTCGGAAACATAGTGCTTAATGCTAGCGAAGATCATCTTAAAAAAATAGGAATAAATTTAGGAGATTACGTGATCATTTCTTCTTCAGAAGAAAAAGTTCATCCTGCTAAATTCGTTTCCACATATTCTGATGTTGACGTTGGTCAATTAGCTTTGCTTGTGAACAGTTTTGGTACATTGGAAATATCAATAAACCAAGGTAATGCTTCAGAAAAACTAGGAATGAAAACAGGAGATGAAGTAACAATAACTCAGATTTAACCTTCTATAAACGATAAAAATATTTTTATCTTATTGGTTCGTACTTACCGTAAGTTTTGTTAAGCAAGTGGTAGTTTATGTAGTTTCTTGTATGAAACTTCATGTAGTTTACGTAACCCCACTTATGAACTCTTCTCAGAGATACATAAACTCCAGCTCTTGGTTCAAATTTTACCTTTGTAATCTTAGAAGCACGTTTTACAAGGTCGGTGTCTTCGCTTGTAACCATGTCTGGATTAAATCCCGACAATTTCTTGAAGACGCCCTTATGTATGGCAATATTTTCTCCTCCAACGTAATAAAATTTAAGAAGTGAAGCAATATAGCCATACGGTAAGAGAAATAGTCTTGAAAAAACATTTTCTATCAGATTTCCATCAAGCGGATACAGTGGCCCAACAACTACACCGTAACCATCTTTTATTATTGGAGATGTAATTAGCTTTAACCATTTTCTTGGATAATAAGTATCAGCCGTACAAAAAACTAAAACTCTTCCTTCTGCAACAGAAGCACCTTTATTCCTCCCAGCGGCAATAGTCCTTTTAGGCTCTATGACAATCTTGTCTGCGTACTTTCTTGCAATTTCTATAGTGTTATCTTCACTGCAACCATCCGAGATAATTATCTCGTAGTTATAGTCTACCTCCTGCAACTTTAACGAAATAAGTGTTCTTTCGAGGTAGAGCGCTTCGTTAAGTGTTGGAACTACTATCGACACTATTGGCTTTGCTTTCAATCTCTCGAATCCTGTATTTAAAAACCCTGTATAAAAATATACTTTGCTTTAACTTAAGTAGTAGTGTTGTTTACTTATCGATAAAGTTAAATTCTTTCTTTAGCGTATTAAAGCGAGGAAAATGAAGCGAGAGGAGCTCCTGAAGTATATCGGAGACATAAGCCAAATTGGGGGTGTTTCTTTTTTTGAGTATGCGGATGGAAAAGAAAAAGGTGTAAGAGCATTTGAGTTTAGAACTGGTTCTGGCCTAAGCTTCACAGTTCTTGCCGATCGTGGCTTAGACATTTCAAGAGCTGATTTCAGGGGGCTAGCAATAGGATATAGAAGTTGGACTGGAAACGTTGCTCCTTATTACTTCGAACCAGAAAAGTATGGATGGTTGCGTGGCTTCTTTGCTGGACTACTGACAACGTGTGGCTTAACTTATGCTGGAAGACCAACAGTTGATGAAGGTGAAGAACTTGGTCTGCATGGGAGAATCTCTTACTCCCCTGCTTCAAATTTAAGCTATGGCGGTTACTGGGAAAATAACGACTATACTATGTTTGTTGAAGGAATATTAAAAGAATCAAGCTTTTTTGGGCCAAACTTGTCTTTAAAAAGAAGGATAGAAACAAAGCTGTTCAGTAAGACTATAAAAATACATGACGTAGTAACAAACGAAGGATGGAGAGCGCAACCACTGATGATTCTCTACCACTTTAACTTAGGGTATCCTTTGTTGAGTGAAGATTCCTTCTTTGTTTCCACTACAGTTGGAGTTTATCCTAGAGATGAAGATGCTTGGGTTGAGCCTGAAAAGTTTAATAAATTTTTGCCACCTACAAAAGACTTTAAAGAAAGAGTTTACTTCCATGTTACTCTTGTAGACGAAGAAGGATTTTCCTACGCTGCACTAGTAAATCCAAAGCTAAATGGAGGCTTAGGAGTTTACATAAAATTCAAGAAGAGTGAGCTAAAAAGATTAATTGAATGGAAAATGTGCGGAGAAGGTGAATACGTTCTAGGCATAGAGCCTGCAAATTGTCTTGTTCTTGGAAGAGACGTTGAAAGGAAGCTTGGAACCTTGGAAAAAATTTCTCCAATGGAAAAAAGAGAGTTTCATCTTGAGCTTGGAATACTCGAAGGAGATGAAATCAAATCTTTCATAAGTAAAGTTGAGAAGATAGTTGGTAAGAAGAAAGTAAAAATAATAGAAACCATTGAGGATTATATTAAGCAAGCTTCAATATAAGTTAAAAAAATGCTCGCCAATAAGCAAAAAAAGAAAAAATACTTAAGTTATTTAATTCGTCCAAGAAGCATCGCTCTGGTAGGAGCTTCTGCGAATAAATCAAAAATCGGCGGAATCATGTGGAGCTATTTACAAAGTTTTTCTGGAAAGAAGTACCCTGTTAATATTAAGCAGGAAATAATCGATGGTGTTAAGGCATACAGTAGAATAACCGACATCCCGGAAGAAGTTGACCTTGCGATAATTGCAGTACCTGCAAAAAATGTTCCTGGCGTAATTGACGATTGCATAGAAAAGAATGTTAAGGTTGCTATAATAATTTCCAGTGGCTTCAGTGAGACAGGAGAGCAAGGGAAAAAGCTGGAAGATGAAATCAAAGCTAAAATTTCAAATACTAACCTACTAGTGCTTGGGCCAAATACTCTAGGCGTCTATGTTCCTAGTATTGGCTTAGATTCAATGTTTGTTGTAAGAGAAAAATCAAGAAGACCAAGTAATGGTCCTATTGCTTACATTTCTCAAAGCGGGGCTTCTGCAGTTGGTTTTATGGATATGGCTGAGTACCACCACTATGGCATATCTGCTTTCGTTGGATTGGGAAATAAGCTAGACGTTGATGAGAACGACATGCTAGAACTGTTCTGCAATGAAAAAGACACTAAAGTGATTTGTATGCACCTGGAAAGCATTGTGGATGGCCAACGCTTACTAAGACTATGCAAAAAGATAACTCCTTCTAAACCAGTGATAATACTGAAAGCTGGAAGAACAGAAGCTGGAGCTAGGGCTGCAATGCTACACACTGGATCGATGGCTAAACCCAGTCAAGCCATGGATGGAGCCTTCAAGCAAGTTGGAGTAATTAAGGCAAACGACATGCTCGAGCTTTTTGATTACTCTCGCATCCTTGCTTATCAGAAACCAATGTTTGGACCAAACGTAGCAGTAGTGACCTCAGGTGGGGGTTATGGCGTAATTGCAACAGATTATATCGAAGATAGTAGCGTTGGAGGAGGCCTAAGGATGGCTGAAATTTCTATTCGTTCAAAAGAAAAATTAAGAGAAAAGTTGCCAAGCTTTGCTTCAGTTAACAACCCAATCGATCTTACTGGAAATGTAACGGATGAAATGTTTGACCATGCTTTTAGTGTCGTAAATGAAGATGAAAACGTTGACGGTATCTTGGCGTTTCCTTTAATTCAAACTCCCTTGACTACGGATAAGCTGATTGAAATCACAGAGCAGTGGTTCAAAAATGGAAAGAAACCAATGGTTCCTTGTATCATTGGGGGCTCGTATTCAGAAGAGGTAATAAGAAAGCTTGAGGCACGGGGAGTTCCCGTTTTTCCCGACATAAGACGTGCGGTACTTTCTCTACGAGTTCTTTATGAGAGAGGGAAGTATTTAATGAAAGTAAAGAAAAGAGTAAAATTTAAGTTTGAAAAAAGCGAGTGAAGTTATTATGGATAAAAAATATTTTCAGGAAATCTTAAGTTACTCTTTTAAAACAAAAAATAAAGTAATTCCAGAACACTTAGTTAAGCCGTTCCTTAGGGAAGAAGGAATAAACGTCCCACGTTACGTACTAATAGAGAAGCTATCCGACTTAGAAAAAGTGAGTAGGTTGCGCTTTCCAGTTGCCCTTAAGGTTTCTTCGAGCAAATTTATCCACAAAACAGACGTTGGCGGAGTCGTATTAAACATAAAGAATAAAGCTGAACTTAGGAGATCTGTTGTAGCTTTTAAGAGGAAGTTTAAAGGAGAAAAGTTGTTGGTTGAAGAGATGGTAAAAGGAAATGTTGAGATGATTTCTGGTTTAATTTATGATAGCAACTTTGGAATGTGTGTTATGATTGGTGTTGGTGGTATATATACTGAGATTTATAAGGATACTTCAACTAGGGTGGTTCCTGTTTCTAGGGAAGATGTTTTACAAATGATAGGCGAACTAAAAGGTAAAGATTTGTTGGAAGGCTTTAGAGGAATAAAAGCTAACAAGGATGCCTTCATAGACTTAGTTTTAAAACTTTCAGACATAGGCAGAAAGTACAAGAGCTATATCCTAGGTTTGGATGCAAACCCAATAATCTTAGACAAAAATAAAGCCACAGTTGTGGATGCAAAAATGGTACTAAGATAGTTCTCTTGCTTACGTGAACTACCCCCTTATGGACGGAGCATCCCTACCTCGCAGTGAAGCTTAGCTTCATAAGCAAGCTCCAAATTTAATTACGTTTTTCATCTCTTTTTGCTACTGTACTCTAAAGTTTATTGTCAATTTTTCTCAGAACTAAAGTTCTAGGCTTTCTTGTTAAACGTAATGTAAAAATTTTATTTGGGACTATCTTCCTTTTTGCTTTCTTCTGTGCTTTCTTTTTTCTCAGCTTGTCCACTGATTATCTTTTCTAACTCTGCCTTAGCCTCTTCTTGTAGTTTTCTAATTTCATCAAGCTTTTCTTTAACCTTTACTAACCACTCCTTACTAGATTCAATTCCTCTATGTGCAAAAAACACTATGCCTTCATTTCTGCTTTTAAAGATGCCAGCATCAACCAAAGCATCTATTAGCTTTAGGTCTGTTTCAGGTAACCTGATGGAAGATACTACTACTGACGGACCTCCTACCTGAACTTTTGAAATGGCTTCGTTAATTATATTACCTATGTCGGGTATTTTTATTTCTGGTATTCTAATCGTAATGTCTTGAGAGCGAGGAGATTCAGCATAAATAAAGTATTTCTTCTTCTCTTTTATTTTGTCCTTAATTTTATCTTCTACTTCCTCAACTTTATCAAAAAACGAATCCATCTTGTCTTCGATACTGTCTAACTTTTCATCCAAGAAGTCGGCTAGGTTTTCAAGTTTTTCTAAGGCTACTTCAAGAGTTTCTTTTGGGGCTCCAGAGTAGCTTTCTCTTATTTTTTTCTTGAGCTCAGATACTTTATTTACTAAATCTTCTTTTATTTTAATCTTTTCTACTTTTGCTTCGTCTTTTAGGCTTCTTACCTCTAAGAGTCTATCCCAAAGCTTACCACGTTCCTTCTCTGAAACAATTTCTTCTTCTATTTCTGAGACTCTTGAAATGTGTGAATCTAATAGCTTCGAAAGTTCGTCTATCTTCTTCTCTATTTCTTTCCTTATTTTTTCAACTTCTTCGTCCATCGCGCTCATTTGTATTGTATCAATACAATACAAGTATTTAAGTCTTTCTCGAGGGGTACAATTACAAAACTTTAAGCTTCTAAACGATGAACTCCCTAAAAACAGGAATTTCCCAAATAGACTCTTTAAAGCTTAGAAAATCGAATTCGATAAACTTATATAGCCACGTTATAAAGAATTATCCGAATCGCCATGGAATACGTTAATCTTGGAAAAAGTGGGTTAAAGGTTTCGATCATTGGCTTAGGGGCTTGGCAGGCAAGTGGAAAAGCTTGGGGTGCAGATGTTGAAGACGAAAACATAGTAAAAGCAATAAAGAGAGCATATGAGCTAGGAATTAATTTTATAGACACTGCTGAAGCGTACGGAAATGGTCACTCAGAAGAAGTTGTTGGAAAAGCAGTAAAAGAGATAGGAAGAGAAAACCTTGTCATAGCTACAAAAGTTCATGGTGCCCATTTGAGGTACAACGAGCTTTTGAAGGCTGCAGAACATAGTTTAAAACGCCTAGGAATTAAAGAAATTGACCTATATCAAGTTCATTGGCCAGATCCTTGGGAACAAATTCCACTTAAACATACGATGCGAGCAATGGAACAACTCTACAAAGAAGGAAAAATAAGAGCAATTGGAGTTAGTAACTTTGCAGTCCGTGACCTTGAAGAAGCAAGAAAACATCTTTCTGTTACTGACATCGTCTCAAACCAAGTTAGATATAACATGCTTCAAAGAGAAATAGAAGAAGAAGTGCTACCGTACTGCAAAAAGGAGAACATCTCAATAATTGCATGGAGCCCAATAGCACAGGGTGCGCTAACAGGAAAGTACAATATAAGCAACAAGCCTTCCGATGACGTAAGAAGAGGAAATAGGCTATTTTCTGACCGCAACTTAAGAGAAATATCAAAGTTAATTCCAGTACTCGAAAAGATCGCAAAAGCCAGGAATAAAACAGTAGCACAGGTTGCGTTAAACTGGTTGTTAAGGGAAGGCAATGTTATTCCAATTCCAGGTGCAAAGAATCCGAAACAAGCTGAAGAGAATGCTGGAGCTGCAGATTGGAGGCTAAGCAGTCAGGAACTTAAAGAAATAGAAGATGCGTTGAGTAAGATAAGCCTAGATTACTTTTAATGCAGTAGCTTCAGAACTTAGGGAACAAGATTTCTATTAGAGTTGTTTTAACGCGTAGCCGTATCTGGTTCTTTAGTATAACAATTTTAACAACAAATGCTCTAAGTAAGACATTTTTATAGTAATAAAGCAGAGTTAGGCTTTTTCTTGAGCTGAATCACCTGTTTTTATTTCATTTACAATCGAAATAATAATATACTACTCTCTAGAATAAGCTACGGTAAGAGAATGCCAAAAAAGGTAGCACCATACGTGACAGCATTAACTTTATTGGTACTTGTTATAGTTGTGCTACAACAGCCAATCAAGCCAGAAAAAGAAATTTCTGGGGTAGCATATAGAATAAATCTTCTTGAAAATGGAGATGCGCTATGGATTATCCAGCAGAAAATAAACTTAACGAACGAAGTTGAAATAAGCGCATTTTCCAACTATACTGCACAATTTTATAAAGAAAAAAGTAAGTACGTGAGCGAATTTAAAACTTTGTTTGATCAGATCATTTTAAACGCTTCTAAGCTAGCGGGAAGGCCAATGGGAGGCAAGTACTACAACGCATCTATTTATACTCTTAAGACTATTTCTGCAACCTTTGGAGTAATAGAATATAGCTTTCTATGGGTTAATTTTTCAAAAAAAGTTTATGAAGGCGTTTTTGCTGTGAGTGATGTTTTTGAAGGTGGTTTTTACCTTTACTCGGGAGACATGCTAGAGATTGAAATACCAAAAAACTACACAACAGCATACGTTACTCCAGCCCCAGACTTTCAGTATACTAATGCCTTAATTTGGTACGGTCCAAAATCGTTCATGCAGTATCAGCCAAGCTTAAGAATTGTTAGTCGAGTTGTAAAGATAAACGCCAACTACTCGCTGAATAAAGGAAACTTAAGAGTATTCGGGCAAGTAGTGCCTCCAATTGGAAACCTTAGGATAACAATAACCTTAGTAAATCCAAATGGCGAACTAACTAACTTCTTTACCACCACTGATAAGAATGGATATTTCGAAAGAAACTTTATCCTTAATGAAAGCGGAACATGGAATGTAAAGGTAATTTGGGAAGGTAATGAAACTTTTTATAGAAGCGAAAAAGACTTCTCATTTAACGTAACCATAGAAAGCAGTTATATTTTGTATTTTGCTACTGCTGCATTTTTAATTATTATAGTATTTGTTGCTATTGTTTTTTCCACTAGAAAACTAAAAACTAAACAAGTAGAAATTTTTGGAGAAAAAGATGAAAGTCTAGTTATATCATTACTAAGTAGTCATGGCGGAGCGTTGAGTCAAAATGACATACGAAGAATGACTGGATTCTCTAAATCAAAAACTTCCATTGTAATAAAGTCGCTTGAAGCTAAGGGAAAAATTAAAAAAAGAAAAATGGGAAGAGAAAACATAATTTATCTAGTTTCTTAATGAAAATTTTCAACTTTGCACTTTTTCTCTAAGTAGTAACTACATCTTTCTACATAACGCAAAGTATAACAATATTGATGAAAGTAGCTGATGAATTTCAAGAGTCGCGTAAGCCTATTGAAAGACTGCATGACCTTAAGAAAAATACAAAGTAAAAACTCAGTAGTTTTTGTAATCTTGTACGGAGATTTTTAACCTTTTCCGTACTCATTTGGTTTTAGCAAATAACTTAAATTTTCATTTGCAAGTTTCAGTTCTTGCAAGAAGGCTCTGCTGATTGAGCTAAAATATAACTTTTACTTTTTCACTCGCAGACTTATATGCTGCGTCTATGATTTCTTGAGCCTTGTAACCATCGTATCCTGTAACTGGGGGTTGAGTTTTATTAACGATAGAATTAACAAACATACTAATTAAATATTCATGAGGCTCCCCTATTTCTGGTAAAGAAGGCGTAATAACTTTAAGTTTGCCATCCTTTGAATATTTTTTGTTCTTGGTATATAGCACTATCGTTTGTTCTCCAAGGTTGCACAAGATAGTTCCCTGATCACCATATAACTCAACTGGCCATTGTCCATTTTGTTGAGTCCAGCTGACATCTACAAGAGCATGAACAGAATTTTTAAATTTAATTAAAATCATCGCATTGTCTTCAACTTCTATGTTCTCTATGTTTTTACTGATTTCAGCAGATACAACTTCAGCTTCGGATCCAACAAACATCCTAGAAAGGTCAATCCAGTGAGAGCCTATGTCCATGAGTACACCACCGCCAGACTTTTTCTTATCGAACAACCACTCTCTCATGGGGGCAGAAGGAGGCAGTGCTTCCAGAATGTCATAGCCTACTCTAAACCTCGCTTGAATAAGTTTACCTATTGCGCCTTCGTCTAAGAGCTCTTTTGCTTTAACATGCTGAGGCAAAAATCTATTCTGGAAGTCAACTCCAAAGTATAGTCCTCTCTTTTTAGCTTCCTCTACCATATCTTTTGCTTCTCTTGAGTTTAGCGCAAGAGGTTTTTCACATATGACGTTAATATTCGACCTAATTACATCTAAGGCAATATCTCTATGGGTAAAGGGGGGAGTGCAAACGCTTACTAAGTCCAATTCATTTTCTTTTAGCATACTTTCATAGCTTGTGTAAGCTTTCGCGTTGAATTCTTTGGCTAACGATTCAGATCTTTCCTTTACAATATCAGAAACTGCTACGATTTTAACAAAGTTCATCTTGGAGTATGCTGTGGCATGAACTTTAGCTATTCCTCCACTTCCAATTATTCCAACTTTTAGTTCCTTCTTCATTTGTCTGAATCTCTTTTCAAGATAAGTCAATTAATAAGTATTATGCAACGAAGAGCTGCACTAAATAGTTCAAAATTCCTGGTCTTGTCGTTGTGGGCTTTCTGTTAGTTTGTCTATATCCTTGTATGATAACTTCTTTGGAACGCTTAAACTTAAAATATAAGGCAAGGCATGCCTTTTTGATTTCATTAAAGACAAAAAAGTTTTCCATGACATGACCACTTTGCCTTTTCTAGTTTCTCTTTCAACTAGAATAATCATAAACCTTCTAATGAATTCTTTAATTTCTTTCGGTACGTATATTTGTTTTAAGTATGTTGCTTTTGCTAAGTAAAATTTTTCTCTTTTAATTCTGGCTCTAGAAAGCGCCACTACAAATATAAATTGCTTATTGCCTGGAAGGGCATACCAAAACTTATCGTTCTTTATTGCTTCAGCTAGGTCATTTATTTCTCTTTCGCTCATGTACGTGAACTTCTTCCTTAAGAAACTTTTTATGTTTCTTTTTTTCTTCAACGCTATTACGGAGGTAACTCAAATTATTTAAGCTTTCTTACTATGAACTTTTGCTGCTAAACTTAGACCTGCTTCTTAAGCATAACAACGCCACTAGGCTCAAATGAACCGCCAACAGAATATGAAGTAAGCTTAGATATTTCTTTGGCAAATGCTTCTATGTCTTCCATGTACGGCATTGCAGACTTTGGTAACCTTTTTTGACTTTCTCCTACCCACTCATATGCCTTAACTTCTACATAAGTTGGTTCTGCTTTTTCTATAAGCTTTGCGTACAGCTCTGGATTTTTCATATTATAGCCTTTTACCATAGTCAGTCTTAAAACTTTTCTAGTGTTCAAGCTTGGCAGTAGTTCTAGCGTTCTATTGAACCTTTCCCATGCATCCTTAATTACTGGACGGGCTAGCGAAAGATAAGTTTCTTTATCGGCACCTGAAACACTTACATAGAGTTGAGTTGGTAAATTGTTTAACTTTTCTAAAACTTCTGGAAGACTTCCATTTGTAACAAGAAAGGTAGTCATAGACCTCCGCTTAGCTTCGCCTATAAGCTCATCTAGCCTTGGATAAAGCGTTGGCTCGCCAGTAAGACTAAGAGTTAGCATCGTCGGTTCTAAGGCTTCTTCAAGCTTTTTCTTATCAACTTTAGGATTTCCCTTTAGGCCTATGAGCAACTTCTTACGTTGTCTTATTGCTTCATCTATTATGAAGCTTGGCTCATCAATCTTTTGTAATTCTACTGGAAACTCCTTCCATGAGTAACCAGGTCTGTCATCAGAATGAATTCTCCAACAATAGGAGCACCTGTAGTTGCACCCTAAGAAGGGGGTCATTTCCATGCACCTATGGCTCTTAACTCCAGGGTACCAAAGTTCCTTGTAGCAAACTCTTCCCGTTGTTAAGCTTTGCTTTGTCCAATAGCATACCTTTACTGCAGAATGAGCGCCTACTAACCGGTACTTTTGCTTCTCAAGCAGTTCTTGTATTTTTTCTGGAAGCAATCTACAACCCCGTTATACTCGCCAAAGAAGTATAAAAATCCTTCCTTTCCAAAAGACTTAAACAAAAGAAAATGTTTAACTTTTCGTTTTTACGAAAGATGTTCGTATGAGTAACAAAAAAGCTCTTACACTGCTTTGTTTTTTGATAGCTGCGTTTCTTATTTTATCTTTATTTGTTGGCATTGAATTGGGGATTATTCTAGTTTTTCTTGGTTTCCTTACTGTTAACGTTGCGGAATTTTTCAGAAGAATGAATGTTATTCACAACGAAAACAACAGACTAAACTTAAAGGTTGTTCATATTGTTGCTGGTGTGGCACTTGGCTTATTGTCGTTTAAAGAAGAAAGGATTGGATTGGGAGTAGCTTTCACTTCTTTGATCATTTACGTAGCTTACTTGTGCTTTTTAGACAACGTTACAAAGGAAGAAACACCATACGTAAGTTTGTTTTATGAACTAGGACTTGGTCAAAGAACAGCCTTCAATGTTGCATTTGGCTTAGCATCAATAACTCTAACTTACTTGCTCTTTGAAAATCCAATTTCTTCAACATCGGTTTTAGCTTTCGCGCTTGGAGATGGAATTGGAGGCTTATTTGGAAGACTCTATGGAAAGACTAAGCTACCCTACAACAAAAATAAAACAGTTGAAGGCACGTTTGCAGAGTTGTTTATCTTACTTGCGCTATTTTTTGTTACAATAGGAGGTCTTTTTCAAAGCTTGTTGGTAGCGTTGTTTTTAACGTCTTATGAAACGCTGCCTCTCCCAATTAACGACAATCTACTTTACCCACTAATCGCAGGTGGCTTACAGTTGTTGGTACTTTAGTTGAATAGTTTTCCTCTCTACCTTTATTATTTGAAGTTAGTGCCGTTTTAACGAAATGGCAAAAGAGCGACAAGCCTCGCCATTTATGGCGAGAGGTCAGGTTCAGAAACCTCTCTTCAGGTTAAGAAAGTAGGTGTTAGAAGGACTGCAAAACAAAAACTAAAGAGTCTTAGGAGAGTAAGAACTTACTTAGTTTAATGAAGAAATACCAACAGATGGAAAACGTTAATAAATAGGTATACGTTACCTTAGGCGAGGTAAAAAGCATTGGAAGAGAAGAGGGTTAAGGTCGCCGACCTTTCACCTTCGTCTAAAAGTGTAAACATAGCAGTAAAAGTAGTAAACGTAGGAGAAACAAGAGAAGTAACAGACAGAATAAGCGGAAAAACAAACAAAATCGCAGAAGCCTTAGTTGGAGACGAAACAGGAACAGTACTGTTAACATTATGGAACGAAAACATAGACAAAGTAAAGCAAGGAGATACTATAGAAGTTAAAAACGGATACGTTGGCTTCTTTAAGGGAAGCATGAGATTAAACGTAGGCAGACAGGGACAAGTTCTTCCTTCAGACGTAAAGATAGAGTCAGTAAACGAAGAAAACAAGATGTCAGAAAAAGATTTTGGTAGATCTACGTCTTTTAGACCAAGGGGAAGGTTTAGAGGCAGACCTAGGTATTAAAAGAGAAGAGAAGAGAAATTTAGTTCAATAAGTTTACTTAGTTGTTAGTTATTTTTTGGAGTTTTGTTTTATAATTTTACACCTATTTTCTCCCTTATTTTAACTCTTAGGTAGTTAGTGTAGACTTCTTCTAAGTCAGTTGCATGCTTCGTTAATGTGTTGAAAGCCTCGAGTTCTGTCTTCTTTTTGTTTTTAATGAACCAGTCATTTTCATTTAACCAGTAACCGTTGTCTCCTTGCATGTAAGGAAGGTTCATGTTGTCCTGAGCTGCTTTCAGGTCTTCCTCAGTCATCGGCTCTAGCGCAATCTTCTTCACTTTACCAAAGAACCTGTCAACGTCAGAAACTTCAAGACCAATAAACTTTGCATTTGGAGCCGAGAGCATTGAAATATGCGCAGATTGAATTGAGCCATATATTATGTTTGCGGCAATTCTTAAACTGTAGGGGTTTAAGTCTGTAAGTATTGCTATTGGAATTCCATAGTCACTAAACTTCCTAAGCATTCTTCTCATCCCTCTAGAAGGTTGGCCACCCAGCATGGCTATTCCAATCTTCAATTTTTCAGGTATTCCAAGTTCCATTAAGTTCCTGTAGATACCTTCCTTCTCTATTGCTACTAACACATTGATATTAGCTTCCTTAATTTGGATGAATTCAACGTTTCCTGGGACTGAGTAGCCATCCCCTCCTGTTCTTAAACAGTTTACTGTCATTTTTGGCTCTTTTAGAGTAATATCTCCATACAAGTAGCCCTTTGATTGAGCAACTATTCCAAAGCTTTCTCTGCTTAAGTTGTAGTAAACTTCAGCTATTTTTATTATTTCGTCCGACTCTGCTTGATTGGCAGGAATGAGTAAAGGATGTCTTGACTTCTGTAGGTAGTAGTAGTCTCTTTTCGTAGTAGAGAGCCCAATCGTTAACCTTTCAGCAGCTACTCTAGAAAGGAAAGTTAAGGCAACGAGTTTCTTGAGACTTGCTTTTCTATCACCCCTTATGTCAACTAAGCTTTCTCCTAACTCATAGGAATGAAGGTCAAGGTCAAACTTAACGTTTGTCTTTGTTAGTTTTCTATGCTGAACTACTGGAACTTCACCTTTTTCTATTTTTTCTTTTAAGTTTTGACCAAATGCTTTCAGCTTCTTAAAAACAGACTCTAACGTTGGACTTTCACTCGACATTTTCTACATTTTTCACCTCCTTAAACAGCCTCTTCAAAACATTACTTACATCCACTTTGCTACTACCAGTAATTAATCCAACTTCTTCAGCTAAAACTTCATAGTAGCCTCTAAAGAATTCATACCTTTTTGCAATTGATTCTTGCTTCCTTTTCTTGTACATGTACTCTCTTATCTTTCTACCAAGTTCCTGAAGTGCAAGTATGAGTTCGTCATGTATTTCTTCAACAGAAGCTACCGCAAACTTTCCAGGACTTGTGTATGGAACCTTGCTTGCTACAAGGGAAGTGACAAAGACAGTTGGAACAACAGGAACGCCTCTTTCATTTAATTCCAAACCATAATTTTTCCAATCAATTTCATTAACTGTTTTATACAACAAACAATCAGAGAGGTCGTATGGCAATGGAACTTTGTTTGCCAATCTTATTACAGTTATCCTTTTTGGGTTGATGTAGCTTGCTACTTCTTGCCCACCTATTGCAACTCCAACCTCAACCTGAAATGGTATTCCTTGGTAGGTCCAAGGAGGTCTAGAAACTGCTGCAATAAATTCAGCATCTTTAAACCTATTCTTTAGCGCGGCAACCATAGCTTCTTCTCCTATGTTACTTAGGACCTCTAGCTTTGGACGCCTTAGCTTAATGTTCCTAGCAACTTCTAGAATTTTATCTGCCTTTATTTGCTTTGGAGGTAAGTTGTAGCTTAGCTTGGCAGCCTTTAAGATTTTCTTCGCAGTTTCTGGAGAAATAGAAGCAAAATGCTTCGATAAGAAAGAAACTAAGTTCTTGCAGTCTTTGTCAACTTCAGCCATCCTCTGTAGAATTCC
Organism: Nitrososphaera sp.; assembly: GCA_039793485.1. Classification (GTDB taxonomy): domain Archaea; phylum Thermoproteota; class EX4484-205; order EX4484-205; family JAAOZO01; genus JAAOZO01. Next base: position 42,378 of record JBAMLO010000042.1, read on the forward strand.
AGGGTCAACTGAAGAAAGGTGCGGCTTTATTTCCTTTGCAGGAGGTGGAATTTTTTCTGTAGTCCTGTTTATTATTAATTCAGACTTTTTACCTTCAATTTTTTTTCTTAGGATAAATGAAGCATGAGGATTTCCTATTGACAGCTCTAATATATACTTATCTATTTTATCAGTGTACCTTGCAGGAATAAAAACTTCAACCGACGTTCCATGTTCTTTATCCCAATCTATTTTTTGTTCTTCAAGCACTATTGGCTCATTTTTATCAACATCTATCTTTAATACAACCTTTGTCGCTTTTTCTTCACCTTCTATTTTGCTTATTACAGTTGCAGGTTTTAGACTTGTTAGTTGAGAATACAGAATTACAGCAGAAATTCCAACTCCTTGCTGTCCTCTCATTTGCTTCATGGTAAACAGCTTTGATCCAAAAAGTACTTTACCCATTGAAAGTGCAATCTTATTTGAAACAATTCCAATGCCATTGTCTTCTACTCTTACTCTGTACATGTTTGCTTTTCGTACCTTTCCTGCCTGAGGAGGAAGAGTAATTTCTTCCTTTGTTTCTTCTATTTCAATTATTATTTCAGGAAGTATGTTCCCAACCTCGGCAGCGTCTAAGGAGTTGTCTGTCATTTCCTTTATTGTTTGAAGCAACGCATGCTCTGGTTCGCTGAAGCCCAACTGGTGCAGGTTTCTCTCAAAGTACTGCGCCGGATTGGCTTCCCGCATCCTTTCTGCTTCTATTTTTGCAATTTCTCGTAGTTCGGTTGCTTTTTTGCTCAATTCACCACTCACTTTTCAATTTGCTTAATAAGGTTTCCTTTCTCTCACTTAGTTTACATAATAAAATCTTATAATGACTAAATAAAAATTTGATAGTTTAGCTTTCTGTCAACGATCCCATGAGTAAGCACGAACCTTAAGCCTTAGTGGCAATTCTCAAAACTTGCTTAGTTTTAGAATGCTACGCTCTATCTTCTAGAACACTAGCAACGCTTAAAATTAGAAAAGAAACATAACTTAAGGAAATTCTAGGATTAAAAATTTTTAAATTAGCCACTATCTTTTTCTTTTAACTTCTAAATATTTTAGTAGAAATGAAGACAAGGCTGTTCTAAGCTTTAGAACAAACTGTTCTAATTTCTGGACACTATTTTTACTCTAGAAGTTAAAAACAAAAGATATAAACTAGTTAACGAACAAATATATACTTGGTGAAAAGGGAATGGAGAGAAAGATAAGAAGAGGTTTTAATTTCAATAAAAGCTTCATTATCGTTCTTAGGTTATTAGTCCTTAGTTAGATGATATCCTTTGTAATTACTACCGTTGTCTTATGTTATCAACTCTGAGGTTACTACTGGAGTAAACCTCCATACCCTAATCTTGAGTATGGAAACGTTGCATCCTCAAGCTATTGGGCAGTAGAAGATGCCATTTCTGACTGGAATCATATACCAATAACAAACCATCCTTCTTTTTATCCTGTAATTTCTGGGCCTCCTCAACGTGTTGAAATTCATGATACCTGTGAGCCTGATACTCCATGGGATGGGGCAGTGTTGGCTATCTCAAACTTCTGGAAACTTCATAGAGCATGCAATAGTCTTCTTAACATCTTACTATGTTGATAATTATCCTTACGAGAAAAAGAGATCCGTGGCTTGTCACGAGCTTGGTCATGTTCTTGGATTAGACGATGTTTGGCCTTATAGCCCAGTAGTAATGAATGGGTACACTTATTATCGGTACGATCTTTAATGGAGTCTTCATTCCACAACAAGATGATATAAATGGAGTAGTAGCAATTTACGGAGGGTGAACAAAATTGAAGGAGAATAGCTTAATAAAATTAAAATTTATGTTTATTTCAATAGGAATTGTCATCGGATTACTTAGTAGTCTAGTTGTATTCAGCTATTTTCTATAGTCACAGTGTACAGTAAATAATGATGGAGAAACTGCAGTTAAGATGGGCGTAAGTTATGCAAGATTCTTCTCCAACTTAAGAGAACTCACAACGAATTCTGATGTAATAGTTCTAGGAAAAGTCGTTGACGCTAAAACAATACGTCGTCAAGACATTGTAGGAGTTCAAAACCAATACATTAAGTATTGAATTCATAAAAACTACGTACAAGTTTAAGATTGAACAAGTAATAAAAGGTGACGTTTCCGTTGGTGAAATTATAGCAGTCAATCAGACTGGAGGTATAGTTAATGGAAAGTACACTGTGGGCTTAATTAATGGAAAACCTGCGGTTATGGAAGATGTTGGGGAAGGCCCACCCTCAAAATTGCTGAACGCCTTATACTCTTTTTAAGACGTACTCCGTGGGTTTTGCGATTCTAGGTCCACTGTGGGGGAGATTTATTGTAATTTCAAACAAAGTGTATTCTTTATGTTCTATTTATCCAGAGTTAAGAGCTGTCTCATTGGATATCAATGGAACTAACCTAGAAGAATTCATAAGAGAAATAATTGTTAACAAGAATTTTATCAATGTTGTTACAAAGCTATTGACGAAAGAATGGCAAGCCTCCCTTTTAGGGCGGGGAAGAGGTCAGTTAAACACAGAAGAAGTCTCTAAAGCAAGGGCTCTTTAATAAAGAAGAAAGAATAAATAGTAGAAAGAAAGAACAGTTTCAATCGATTAGACCTAAAGTTTCCATAAGCTCAACAATTTTCATACTTTTCAGCTTCCCAACGACTTAAGTTAAGGGTTTCTAGCCTCAAAAGTCTGCAATTTGATAACCTCTTCTTTAACTTTAAGTGTTTAGTAAAACTTTTAACCATGTTATTACTAGCTAAAGGCATGAGCAAGTCTTCAAGAATTCCAGGTTTCTACAACCTTTCAATAGAAGAAAGATTAAAAAAAGTAGCAGAGTTTGCGAACCTAACAGAAGAAGAAACAAAACTTTTGCTTAAAGAAGGTAACCTTAGTTTTGACATAGCCAACAGGATGATAGAAAACGTAGTGGGAACAATGTCTTATCCTTTTGCGGTAGCTTTAAACTTTCTAATTGATGGTAAGGATTACATCGTGCCCATGGTTATAGAAGAAACCTCTGTTGTAGCTGCGGCTAGCAATGCAGCAAAGATGATGCGATCGAAAGGAGGTATCTTTACTAGCGCAACAGATCCAATAATGATAGGGCAAATTCAGTTAACTGGTGTAAAAGATCCCTGGTCTGCTAAACTAAAGATTCTTGAGCAAAAACAAGAAATACTTAAGTTAGCTAACGACCAAGACCCAACGTTAGTTAGCTTTGGAGGTGGAGCAAAAGATCTAGAAGTTAGAGTAGTTGATAGTGAAGTAGGTCCAATGGTGATTACACACCTCCTGGTTGATGTTAGAGACGCAATGGGTGCCAATGCAGTAAACACGATGTGTGAGGCTGTAGCTCCTTACATTGAGAAGATAACCGGGGGCAAGGTTTATCTAAGAATAATCTCAAACCTTGCTGATAGAAGAATAGTAAGAGCTAGGGCAACAGTAGCTAAAGAAGAAATAGGCGGAGAAGAAGCTGTAGATGCTATAATAAAAGCCTATGCCTTTGCTGCCTCTGACCCATATCGTGCTGCTACTCACAACAAAGGAATAATGAACGGAGTTATAGCAGTAGCGCTAGCAACTTGCCAAGATCATAGAGCATTAGAAGCTGGTGCGCACGCTTATGCTGCAAGAACTGGAAGGTATTTGCCTTTAAGCCACTGGGAAAAAGATGAAAATGGCGACTTAGTTGGAACTCTAGAGATGCCAATGGCAGTTGGGCTTATAGGAGGTGCTACTAAAGTTCACCCAATAGCAAAAATTGCAGTTAAGATTCTTGGTGTTAAGACAGCTACAGAGTTAGCTAGAGTTATGGTTGCTGTTGGTTTAGCTCAAAACTTTGCAGCTTTAAGAGCTTTAGCTTTAGAAGGCATCCAACTCGGACATATGCGCTTGCACGCGAGAAACATCGCCATACAAGCTGGGGCAACGGGAGACTTAATAGATAAAGTTGCCGAACAAATGGTAAAAGAGAAGAAAATTAGATTTGATAGAGCTCAAGAACTTATAAAGGAGTTGTCAGAAAAACAATGAAATATTCAGTTAGTGCAAAGGATTATACGACTTTATTAACTTAAGGTTTTTATAGGCCGAAGTTACTTTTCCTTATTTTTTATCTTACATTTGAAGTAAGCTTCAGAAGAGCATCTTTCATTAATTTTCTACCTCTTTTCTTAGTAGGCCCATCGAAGCACTCTGCTCTCACAACTTTACTTCTCTTTCAATTACGCTAGAGCGCACCTTAAGTAATAAAAAAGCTTTAAATAACTTATAAAAGTGGACTCGAAGAATGAAATGGAAAAAATCGACGAGAATCTTTTAGGAGAAGAAGCATATCGTTTTTTGTTTCAGTTAAATTATGAAAGATTTACTGGCTCAGAGGGAGAAAAGAAAGCAAGGGAGTTTATTGCGAGAACAATGAAGGAAGCAGGATACGAAGTAAGGTTCGAAGAGTTTAAGGTAAATGTCTACAAAATAATAAGGAGCGAACTTTTCATTGTTGAACCTTGGACAGAAAAAATTGAATGTGAAGGCTTAGGTTTTAGTGGATCCACTTCTGAGGAAGGAGTAACTGCGCCAATAAACTACGTAGAAACAGGAGATAGGCATTTATTGTTGAAGGCTAAAGGTAGTATATTTCTTCTTTCTGAATCTCCTCCGAGCTTTAATAGTTTACTCGAATTAAAAAATTATGACCCGAAGGGGATAGTGGTGAGCGAAGGTTCTCCAGGAAGGAAACCTTCTCATGTTGCTCGTTTGTACGAAGTAAGTGAAAAATTTAAGGTACCAACGGTTTTTGTAAAGTTTGAAGATGCTGTAAGTTTGGTAAAAAAGGAAGCAAGAAAAGCTAAGCTAGTTCTAATGCAAGAAGAGCACGAAGCGAGTGCTAGTAACATAATTTTCGAAAAAGAAGGTAACACATACCCTGATGAAGTAATAGTGGTTGGCGCGCACTATGATAGTGTTTACAACGCTCTTGGCATCATAGATAACGCTGGAGGAGTAGCACTTCTAATGGAAATTGCAAAAGTTGTGTCTAAGCTTAGTACAAAGAGAACAATTAGGTTCATCTTATTCTCTGGGGAGGAGCTTGGGTTAAGAGGTTCCATGAACTACTGTAAGGCTCATAAAGAAGAATTAGAAAAAATAAAGCTAATGATAAACTTAGACGTAAATGGTGGTGCAATCGGAGGTTGTAACGCAATAGTAACTGGAAATCAAGAATTGAAAACTTATGCTGAAACAATTTCAAAGGAACTTGGAATAAACTTGAGAGTTAACCAAGACGTTATGAGTTCTGACAGCAATTCTTTCTCCTACTATGGGGTGCCTTCTGTAAGCTTCTTTAGAAGGAGTGGGGCTGGATTTTTCAACCATACCTCAGATGATGACTTAAGATTTGTTGCACCCATTGGGTTTAGAAACGTTGAACTAGTAACTTTAAATTTCTTGCTTAGGGTAGCAAACGCAGAAGTTCTTCCGTTTTCAAGAGAAATTCCTGAAGACATAAAAAAGAAAGTTCAAGATTACTTTAAGGAAAGAGGTTATGAAGTTAATTCTTTTTGAGTTACAGACATTAAGGAGGTTACAAGTTTACTCCTTACGTTGCATTTCATAACTCCAGTATCTATCTACTCTTTTTTGTATCTCTTCTATTGCTTTCTCGTTTTTTGTAGGTTTAAATAGGTGCTCAAATCTTCCTTGAGTTTTTAGGTACTCTTCTACTGGTACTCTTTTCTTTGGAACGTAAGTGTGTTTCACTACTCCGTTTATGGCTTCCTTGAGTACCCAAATTCCGCTTTCCACAGCCAGACGTCCTATTTTTATTGTAAGTGAAGGATCATAATCCCAACCAGGAGGGCAACCAGAAAGGCAGTGGAAAAGCTTTGGTCCCCTTATTCCTTTTGCCCTTTCAACTTTATCTAAAAAATCGATAGGATAGGATGGAGATACAGTTGCTACATATGGCGCTCCCGCAGAAAGCCAAATGCTGAAAAGATCCAATGGTTCTTGCTCTGTTCCTAAGGGAAATAAACTAGTTGGCTTTGTTGTAGAAGTTGCTGCTCCAAGGGGCGTAGTTTCAGTTTTCTGAACTCCCGTGTTCATGAATGCTTGGTTGTCATAAGCTAAGTACCAAAAATCTAAATTTCTATGTATTGCTGTAATTGTGCTTTGTAACCCAATTGAGCTTGCAGCTCCATCTCCTGTTACTACAAGTACATTTAAGTCTTCATCCTTGCTTATTTTCCCCTTCTCGATTAGAATGTCTAAAGCGTCTCTGATACCTTGTGCGCCTGCAGGTGCGCATGCCATTGCAGTGTACAGCCAAGAAGTTTTGAATACCGTGTGAGGATATACAACTGCTAAGGTAAAGCATCCAGCAGCATTAACTATAACTGTCTTTTCTCCGAGTGATTTAAGCATAAGTCTTGCTGCAAGTATTGCTCCACATCCTTGGCAAAATATTCCTCCCGGTGCAACGTAGTCTTGAGTCGGTATATCAAAAATTGTTTTAATCTTTTTTTCAGACTTCATTTCCTTCACCTCTATGAGCAATATCAATTAACATTTTAGATACCTTTCTATCTTCTTCCGTAAACAGCAAAATTGGTATTTTTGGTTCAATTCTTTCTTCATAGGCCCTTCTTGTATAGTTTACAATATACTCAAACTCAGATTCGCTAATATTCTTTCCTCCTAAGCCACCTATAAAAGAAGTAATCACTCTTGGTCTTTCTTCGTAGTTGTAAAGTTCACTAGAGACTTCTGAATAAATTACGCCTCCTTTTCCAGGTGAAATATTTTGATCTACAATGGCTAATCCTTTTAGCCCTTTTACTAGTTTCATTACTTCTTTTGTTGGAAATGGTCTAAAGAGTCTTAACTTTATCAGCCCAACTTTTATTTTCTTTTCTCTCATTTTCACAACTGCTTTTTTTCCTTTTGTAGAAAAACTGTTTGTCATAAGTATCGCATAATCTGCATCGTCCATCATGTAAGCTTCAACTTCATCAACAGACCTTCCAAATGTTCTGCTAAACTCTTTCTTAGCTTCCTTGTAAACTTCTAGAGCATTTTCCATAGCCTTATGTACTTGGTATCTGAAGTATGAGTAAAGAGAACTGTTTAAAACTGGCGTTCCTTGAGCAAGAGGCTTACTTGCCTTAAAGAAAGCATGAGTTGGGTTATATTCCGGTAAGAACTTTCTTACATCCTCTAGTTCTGGAATATCGACAATTTCTCTGGTAAAGGATAAGTAAAATCCATCAAAGTTAACAATAGTAGGTAACATTACTCTCTTGTTTTCTGAGATTCTATAAGCCATGAGAATCGAGTCTAAAATTTCTTGCGCAGTTTCGCAATGTATCTGCAAAAATCCGCTGTCTCTCGCGCTTAGAACGTCGTTATGATCGGGTTCTAAGGTTATTGGAGCAGATAAGCCTCTAGAAACATTTACCATAACAACTGGTACTCTCCATCCTGACAAGTTGTAGAGCATCTCAAAAGCATAAAGTAATCCTTGACTTGAAGTAGCTGTAAAAACTCTAGCTCCCGTAGCCGATGCAGAGCCAGCAGCTGTTACCATTGAGTGCTCAGAATCCATAGTTCTAAAAATAGCCTTCATCTTTCCTTCTCTTACCCACCTCGACAAAGTTTCGATTATTTCTGTCTGAGGAGTAATTGGAAAGTTTGGAATGTAATCAACTTCAGCTAGCCTAGCCCCCCATGCGGCCGCTTCATTTCCAGTCATCAGTTTCTTCATCTTATTCACCTTCTCTAGCTGTTTCAATAGCTTTTAGTGGGCATTCTTGAGCGCAAATTAAGCAACCCTTACAGTTTTCATAATCAATTACTGGGAGATTGTTCTCCCATTTTATTGCACTCTCAGGGCAATAAACGTAGCATAGCCTACAACTTTTGCACTTCTGATAATTTATAACTGGTTTAAATACTCTCCAAGTTCCTGTTTTCTTAAGGTAGCTGTTTGCAACAAAGGATATAACTGGAGTACCAATTTCGGGATCATCGTACTCTACCTCTACAATTTTAACTTCAGGCTCTAAACTTCTTTTTTGTTCTATTTTAACTTCCTGTACTTTGTTGTAACCAACAGTAGCCGCGAGAATGTTCTTCCTTATAATCTCTTCACCAACTCCAATTTGTTCTAGCTCTTCCTTCACTGCTTCCTCTAAGTACTTTTGCTTTATTCCAACGAGTTTTGTTGCAACTCCTGCAACTAAGGTGCTTAGTATTGGTCTTCCTAGCGTTTCTAGTGCTATTTGAGTTAGGTCTTCTACGATTGCTTTCTTTCCAATTTTTTCTTCAAAATACTTCTTGTTTTTACTAGAGTTTATGAACACTATGCTTTCTTTACTTACTTCTCTTGTTGGATCTGTTTGCTTGTCTAACAACAATGTTTCATCTGAAATTAACAAAATGTCTGGATCAAATATGTATCCTCTTTCTAGTATTGGTTCTTCGCTTATAACTGTAAATGCTACAACTGGAGCTCCTCTTCTTTCAGCTCCATATATTGGGAAGTCTTGAGCATAAAGGCCAGATAAGAATGCAGCCGTTCCTAAGATTCTTGAAGATGTCTTCATTCCTTGTCCTCCTCTTCCATGAAACCTTACTTTTATCATTCTCAAATGGTTGTAAGTCAATCTTATGTTATAAACTTTTCCTCTTAGGTGAGTTACAAAGTTCTTAACGAGCTAATCTAAAACAAAAACTTAAATATCCTCATAATAAAGATTTTTCGTTGCACAACAAAAAATTAAGGTACTTTTCATAACTTCTTTTGAAGTTAAGATTTCCAGATCAGTCCAAGTATGCTGCCAATCAACGACAGAATTGAACCTATGAAGAATCCCCATAAGGTGGGGTATGCTAACAGAGAAGTAACCAACACTATGGTTGAACCCATCCTAACTTTACTTACATCAGAAGAATAGATTAGAATAGTTCCGATTAGTTCTAATCCAAGCAGAACTATAGCTACAAACATCCAAACTAATGGGTGCATAGGAAGACCAATAAGGCTTCCAACTCTTCCGTGAATTGTGATAAACAAAGGAATCATGAAAACTCTGAAGGCAAAAATTAAGGCTTGTACTACAAATCCTGCTAAGGCCAACGCAAATGCTAGCATTGGTTTTTCTTCGCTTACTTTAGTGGCTTCCGTTACTTTTTCATTGCTCATAACTCTTCCACTTCGTAATGGAACTATATTAACATAGCGTATGATTCGTCTACCGCTTGAAAACAAAGATTTATTTAGTCCATTATTTTTAACTTTCGTTGCAATGTTAGTCGTGTCAATTTCTCATCGTAATGATTTCGATGGAATAGCCTCAGCTTCATTAGTAGTTAGGTATGCTTCTGTTATAAACAGCTTTCCTTCTCTTGTTTCATTAAAAGACTACGGCGACAAAGAAAAAGTGGTTGATGATAGACTTTTGAGCCTTACTGGTGCTTCTTTTATAATTTCAGACTTATCTACAAACGTCAAAGAGATAGACGAAATAATAGAAAGAATAAGAAAACTAAAAGCTAATCAAAACAAGGTAATGTGGATCGATCACCACCAAACTACTGAGGAAATAAAGGGTAAGTTAAGTAACGTCGTTGATGCTCTCCATATTAGAGAAGGCGAAGTAACGGCTACGGAAGTTGTTTTTGATGTACTTTACAAACAAAATGGAATTGAAGACGAATATGCAAAAAGGTTAGCAAATCTTTCTCATCAAACAGACATGTGGAAGTTTGAAGAATCTGTAAGCTGGGATCTGGTAGAACTTGTTTCCTACCTTAACTACTTAGACTACGATAGTTCTTTGAGGCCTTGGCTAACTGGGTTTGTATTTTACTTGGCTGGGAAAACTAAGAACATTAACTTAAACAACCCTCTCAACGAGGAATACAAAAGGATGCTAGAAGTTTTTAGGAAAAAGAAAGAGGAATCGCTTCAAATAGTTGAAACTTCTTTATACCAATTTGAAGTGAACAACGTGAAGTTCGTAGTTGCGTGGAGTCCTAGAATAATCTACAGCTCTATTGCAGCAGACTATCTTATGAAAAAAGTAGATGCTGACGTTTTTATCATAGTTAAGGAAGATGGCAATGCAAGTGTGAGGAGAAAGAACGAAAAAGTTAACTGTGCAGAAGTTGCTAGAGTCTTTGGTGGCGGTGGCCACGTTTATGCTAGTGGAATGTCTGTTAGTCGAGAAAAAGTTCCAATCAGTAAGTACCCAGAATATGCCAGACTTATAGAAAATAAGCTAAGAGAGAAATTCAACGAGGTTAGCATCTTACTTTAACTTTTAACTAAAAAATCGATGGGAAAAGTGATTTGCTGATGTTCTCCTTACTAGACTTAGTTTATGGTGCGGCTCTCGTAAGAATAGAGCGTACGATAAAAAGAATAAAAAAGGAACCAGATATTGTTTTTCTTACTAGCAATTTAGCTATAGGTGGCTATACTGACTATAGCCTCTTAGTAGGAAAAGTTGATTGTATCCTTGATCTTAGAGAAGAAGCTACGTCTTTAGAAGATTTTGCAAAAAAACTTGGCTTCGAGTACTTAAAGGTGGGCATAAAGGACGGCGGCGCTCCTACCTTAGAACAAGCTAACTTCATAGTTAGTTGGATTGAAGATAAACTGAAAAGCAACAAAAGAGTTTTTGTTCATTGTAACTTAGGAAGAGGAAGAGCTCCGCTAGTAGCTTGTATCTTCCTAAGCAGTAAAGGATTCTCATTAAATGATTGCTTAAATTTAGTTAAGCATAAAAGGAAATACGTTTACTTTAATCATGAGCAACTTAAGACTCTAAGGCAATTATGCCACTAAAATTATGTCTCTTTTTCGAAACTTTTTGAAGTACATTGTTTCGAGAGAATTTATTTTCTCATTCAGAGTCCTTTACTCTGTAGAGTTTTTCGCTCTTCTTTCCCTCAACAGTTTCTACTAATCCCAAACTTAAAAGCTCAATAAGTTTCGCAGAAACAGTTTTTCTAGAAGCTTTACCTCTTACTTCTTTAAGTTTATTAGTTAATTGAGATACATTTAGTGGACCTTCTGTTATTAATATCTCAACTATATCCTTAGCTAATCCTCCAGCTTTTAAACTTCTCGAGAGAAGTACGAGCTTCTTTGAAGAATTGTATGTCAGTGAACTCATAGTTAAAATATTTCTTATAATAGCTAGTTCTTTTAACAATAATGCATTTGTTTCTTTTTCTTTTTGTAGCTCGCCCTCTAGCCAATTTATTTTTCTAACGAGTTCATTTATTCTGTCTTCTAGAGAAGTATCGTTCATTACTAATGATCTCACCTATCTCTTGCATCTTTACTTCTGGCAGTATTGTTCTCACAATTTCTTCAGATAAAGATTTTGGTAAGCCTTGGTCGATTAGTACTTTTAGTACTTTACTTCTTATCCTGTTGTTCTTATATTTTATGTAGTAAAAATTTATAAGAAACCACACGAGAAAAGGCGCTATGCTAACTATAGTGAGAAGTACCTCAAAAACAATAAAAACCTTCTGTAGCGCTCTGTTCATGTTCTTCCTAAGCAGTACTTAGCCTTCTATTCTGAATTCTCATGAGTTTTTGACCTCTCGAGTTTGACTCGCTAGAAGTTTAAAGATATCACTTGGGCTAAGAAACTGACTTTTTACAAGGTCAATCGCATCTTCTTCTTTTATGCCTGCGGCAACAAGCTCCTTGTAGAATGCAGCTATAGCTTTCGCTTTTTCTTTTGCTTGTTCTTCAGTCATAGTTGTAGTCATAAGCTCTTTAAGGGGTCCAACAATATCTTTTAAGAGACCAGGCACTTCTTCTCTTACAGTTTTTAGAACTTCTTTTAGTTCTTTTATTTCAGCTTCTTCTGTTTCGTGTTCTTTACAACGTTTTTCTTCCTCTGTCATCTTATTCACCTAAAGTTTTCTCTTCTGGATATGCTTATAAAACTTGTGTAACTTTTTACTCAATTTCTAACGCATCTTAAGGAAAATATCAAAACTTTGGTGTTGTCTTTTGCAACATGCATTATGAACTGTTAAATGAAATAACTGTTTACTGCTTTCAAAGAAAGTCTGCATTAACATGTCTTTAGACCGCTCTGTTAGCTTAAAGTTTTTTCTAGGTGAGAGGCGCTTTTCTTATGTTTAAAGTAACGTTTAAGGGTAAAGAACAACCTTTTAGTAGTTCTCTGTTATCCGTAGGATTCGTTCATAAAGTATACGGGTTTAGAAATTGGTTCTTTGAAGTAGTTTGAAAGAGCAGTACCAAAAAGTAAAAAGATAGAACTTCAGTAGTTGCTTTTCTTCAATAAGAAAGTTTGCAAACTAGAGATCACGTTTAGCTTTAATCTATTTCATTCATTTAATCGAAAGAGCGAACTTAATTCAAAATTGGAAACCTGGGTTTTATTACTTCCCCTAGAAGCTGATAAAGACCTAAGTTCTTATGGTGATGCTTCCTTGAAACTTAAGTTAACTGGGCATCTTTGGTATAAAAAGGTTTAAAAACTAAGAACAAGAGGTAGCTTCTGATGACACAAAAAGCAAATTTAAAATTCTATGGGTTGTTCATAGCTATAACCATAATTGTTGTAGCGTTATTCTACTACAAACAATCAATAGTAGACCTCATTCCTAGTCTACCAATTTCCTTTCAAGTTGATAGAGGCGTTGTTTATCAAATCATACTAACTGCTGCAATATTTTATGTTGGTTACTTGATTATTTCGCATCTTATTTCATCTGCAGTGATAAAAGCAGGCGGTAAACAAGGAGATATTAAGATGCTGTTGGGCCTATGGCGCTCAATAGTAATCTTTGCGTACGCTATTGCATTAGCAAGCATTATTTTTGGCGGAGTTACATTTGTGACTGCTCTAGGTGCGTTCAGTGGATTGTTCTTGGGCTGGTCTTTGCAACAACCTGTTACTGGCTTGGCAGCGTGGTTCTTAATAACGCTAAGACGACCATTTAGGGTAGGGGATAGAATTTTCCTTCCTGCGTGGGGTATTATTGGAGACGTAGTAGACGTAGGAGTTATGTATACTGTTTTAAATCAGGTTGGAGGAACTGTTGGCAGTGAAGAACCTTCAGGAAGATATGTGCTAGTTCCAAATGCAATACTCTTTAGCAATGTTATCATAAACTACAGTGGCCAAGCTAAAACAGCCCAGCCCTATATACTAGATGAAGTTGTTGTAAGGATAACTTACGATTCTGATTGGGAAGAAGCAGAACGAATTCTTATAAAAGTTGCAAAAGAAGTTACAGAGGACATCATAAAAGAAACAAAACAAGAACCGTATATAAGATCTGACTTCTATGATTACGGAGTTTATCTAAGGCTAAGGTACATGACCTTAGCTATAGATAGGCCAAGAATTGCGCATGAAATAAACAAAAGAATATTCAAAGAGTTCCAAAGTAATCCTAAAGTTGACTTCGCTATACCCTTCGTGTACTCTCACAAGAAAGGTGAGAAGTTTTTTAGCAAGCCTTAAGGGTTTTAAACATAAACTTCTTATAGAAAAATAATTTTTAAATACTGTATAACTTGTCTTTAGGACCATGCCGACGATAATTGCTACCTGGAATTTTGGCATTAAGGCTGTAGAAATAGGATGGAAAATATTATCCAATGGAGGTTCAGCTTTAGATGCCGTTGAGGCGGGAATAAGAGAAGTTGAAAATGACTTGTCAATACGCTCAGTTGGACTTGGCGGATACCCTAATGTTGAAGGTATAGTGGAACTTGATGCGGCAATCATGGATGGCTCGACTCTAAATGCTGGCTCAGTTGCTGCTGTAAGGAACGTAAGAAATCCAATAACCCTTGCTAGAAAAGTGATGGAAAATACTTCGCATATCATGATCGTTGGAGAAGGTGCAACAAAATTAGCAAAGATTTTCGGTTTATACATAGATGACGTTAAACTTCAACAAGATGTTAGATTGGAATGGGAAAAATTTAAAGCGTCTCTAAATTTCTCAGGCGAGCCTGGTTCTTTAGAGCTACTAAACAAAGCATTATCGAAGCACAGAGTGCACGATACGGTAGGTTGTGTAGCAATAGATAAGTTTGGAAGAATAGTAGCAGGAACTTCAACTAGTGGGCTAAAATTTAAGCTAACTGGTCGTGTTGGTGACTCTCCAATAATTGGTTCAGGCCTTTTTGCAAATCCCTTTGGAGGCGCCACAGCTACTGGGCTAGGAGAGAACATAATGATTCATAATTTGTCAAGACTGGTCGTAGAACGAATTTCAGAAGGTTTTTCTGCAAGAGAAGCCACTAAGATTGAAGTTGAAAGAATAGTAAAAAATGGAAAAAGATTTAACGAACTCGCAGTAATTGCTTTAGACAAAAATGAAATCTTTGGAGCGGCATCCACTTTTGATGAATTTGAGTTCGTAGTGATGTCTGACTCTCTAAAAAAACCAACTACATTTAAATTAGAGCGTGAACATACTTTCGTTGCTTTTTGACTTTCGTGCACAGAAAACAAAGCTTTTTAAATTTGGCTATAAAATTAAAAGACTGACAAGCTAATGTCGAATCCTTCAAAACTTTTTGAAATTGGAAAAAAAGTAGACCCAATAATGATAAAATACTTAATCGAAGGTGCTTCAGAAGACTTCAAGCCAATCTTACTTCACCAAATAGAGGCTGGTGGAAAGAGAATTCGCCCTGCAATAGTTTTATTGTCTTGTGAAGCTGCAGGAGGAAATCCTGAATGGGCAATTTGGATTGCTGCTGCTCTTGAACTTATTCACAACTATACTTTACTTTATGATGACATCATAGACCGGGGGGAGCTAAGAAGAGGAAAGAAAACAACGAGAGCTGTTTATGGCGATGCTATGGCGTTGCTTGCTGGATTACACTACAGAGAAGCCATCAACAAGCTCATAAATAGGTCTCCCGCTTCATACAAGTTACATGAACTAGTAAGTCAAGCAATAATAGAACTAACTGAAGGCGAACGCTTAGACATCTTGTTTGAACAGGCTGGGAGAACTGAGAAGTATATAATCGAAAAAAGAATTACTACTCCTTCTTGGAGTTTATACTTAGATTTGATTCAGAAAAAAACAGCTTCTTTACTTGTTGCAAGTGCAAGAGCCGGAGCAATCGTAGCTGATGCTCCGCCAGAAGTTGAAGAGAGCTTCTCAAAGTATGGGCTAAATTTGGGTATAGCTTTTCAGGTCATCGACGATTACTTAGACTTATTTGGCAAGGAAGAAAAATTTGGAAAAGAGATAGGAAAGGACATCAAGGAACATAAGCTAAGTAATGCTCTCATCTTGTTGGCGTTAGAAGAACTAGAAGATAAAGACAAAGAAAAGCTTCTATCTATACTAAGAAAGGAAAGCTCTGCTGAAGAGATTAGTGAAGGCATCGAACTAATAAAAAATACGAAGGCAAGAGAACGAGCAATAAATTTTGCTGAAGAAAGAGTTAAAATAGCTAAAACTGCTATAAACTTCTTACCCAATTCTAATGCAAAAACTTTACTGAACGAGTTGGCCGATAGCGTTGTAAAAAGGGAAGTGTAAGCTTCTATGGATAAAAAATTTTTAGCTTTCGCTGTATCGTTTGTAGTGATTTTGTTCTTAGGCTTATTGTTACTGTTTTTGTACCAAAGAAGAGATTGGTGGTCTGAAGTGTCGAAGAATAAAATAGTTCCTAACATAAGAGGTGTTTTTATTTATTATTACTGGCAAGGTAATCGTTTTACTTCTCCTTCCAGCATAGACAACTACATAGAACAACTTTCTAAGCTTGGGTTTAACTTAGTGTTGCCCCAAGGCCTAGATAGTGGAGTTTCCTACTACAACAGTAGTATTAATCCTTCTAAGTTTGGAAATTTTGATTTGCTAAAGGAAATAGTGATAAGCTCTCATAAGAGAAACATTAAGGTCTGGCCGTGGGTTATGCCGTTTACTGCCTCTTACGAATTCATTTCTAGAAATCCTAACTTAGCTGCTGTAAAGGCAGATGGGTCAGTAAACTATGGTTTGCTTGACGTAGCTAACTCAGAAGCTCAAGACTTCGTGTACAACGAAATAATTGAAATAGTTAAAAACTACGACATCGATGGAATAAACATAGACATAGAGTATGGGGGCTCGTATTCTCAGCTAGATAAGTCTCTTTTTGTTAAAGAGCTTAATATTTCTTCGATTAATTGGCCTTCAGATGTTTTGGAAAATGGAAAATACAGAAAAGAGTACGTAAGGTGGATGTCTAATATAGTGACAACTTTCTCAAGAAAGTTGACGACTAAGATAAGGGCTCTAAAACCAGAAATCGTAATTTCTCACGATGTAGTTTACGATCCAGAACTAGCTATGAACTGGTATTTCACAGATTGGAAAACCTGGGTAAACGAAGGATTAGTCGATGTAATCTCTCCTATGCTTTACCACCGAGATTCAGGAGAACCAGTTTCATGGATTAAAGATGCGAGTAAGATTACACGTTCTTATCTTCCCAATAGTACAATACTTATTCCATGCATCGGTGGTGCTTACAGCAACACGATTTCAATGCCTGCTAGCGAATGGCTTGAGTCAATCAAATATGCCATGGAAGGTGGCTCCAATGGTGTTCTTGTATTTGCAGACGTTTGTGTATCTCAAGATGTTTGGCAATACTTCGGAAAGTATTTTCATGACCCTTAAGTGATTTTTTTGAGAGAAGTAGTTTTTGTTAACGAAATCTCTATATAGTTCTAAACTTTAAAAAGAGAACAAAAAATGCATAAAAGTATAAGCGTAGTTTCACTTGACTTTTCAGGCACGTTGGTGACTGAAGACTACCTTGAGTATTTTTGGAAGGAAGTAATACCTAAAGCATATTCAATGAAAGAAGGGATAAGCTTAAAGGAGGCAAAATCAAAAGTTTTTGAAGAATATGAAAAAGTGAGTAAAGATGACATAAACTGGTATCTCCCAAATTATTGGCTTAAGAGGCTAGGAATAAGCAACTCCTTAAACGAGCTAGTAGAACAGTCCTTAGTTGCGTTAAGGTTTTATGAAGATGCATTAAGTTTTATTGAAAATGTCAAAAACAAGTACACGTTGATCGTCGCCTCTGGTGTTTCTTCTTCGCTTATGCTTCCTGCTCTTAGTGCTCTTAAAGTTAGGTTCTATAAAGTGTATTCTTCTACTGATATGCTTTTTGTTGGGAAACCTCCATCTTTTTTCAGTTTTATACTCGAAGACTTAAAGATACTTCCTTCTCAAATAATTCATGTAGGTGACGACAAATTAAACGACGTAGAAAATCCAATGAAGGTTGGGATAAGAGGCTACTTAATCGATAGGAAAAATGGTGTTGATTTTTATTCTTTGTTAAAACTTCTAGAACAAACTTTTTAATTTCTTCTTTTTTAACTAAGTTCATGAGTCAGAAAGATATGCTAGAAAGTATTGTGATCTCAACTTTTCATGAAATGATAAGAAAATACTTAGATGAAAGAGAAAACATTAGAGAACTTTGGAAAGCGAAAGGAAAGGATGTCATATTTGTTCATGAACTTTGCGAGTGCACCTACAAAAGAAGGCTTAGATTAAAATTTCCAGAAGTAGAGAACGCTTCATTCTTCAGTCCTCGATTCTTGGTTGGGTACTTTATTGAGCTAGCAGTTAAGCATTTACTTAATGACCCAAGTGACCATCCTGTATTTAAAGAACTAGTTGCGAATGGAAGGAACATACTAGTTTATGGCCACGTTGATGCTCTAGTTAATGGTGCACCGTTAGAAATAAAATATCAAACAGACCTTCAAGGAGTCCCGCATGAGCACCATGTGTTGCAACTAAAACTCTACTCCTGGCTTATGAACTCTTCTCTTGGATTGCTAGCGTACGTTAGCCCAGAAGGAGTAAAAATTTTTGAAATTAAAAACGACTTAAATGATGAAAGGGTGATCGAACTAATTACGCAAGAAAGTTCTCCAATGTGGAGAGAATGGGAGTGTAACTATTGCTTGTTTGAGCGTTTCTGTGAGAAAAGTCTAACATCCTCAAGAGGCAGTGTATAGAAGGAATTAAATACCCCTTTTTAGTAAATTAGACTTGCGATGGGCAAGAAAAATAATAGTGAAATATACCTACCCAAAACATTAAGCGAGGAAGAAAGAACAGCAAAAAGGAAACTCTTGAGTAAAGAAGTAAGGAGCATAGACCTAACTTCAGTAAAAAGTATTGAAGATTTAGTTGAGTCGTTTAAGGTTATGTCTGTTCAGGCTAGAAATATAGGCAAATGTGCAGAAGTTTTTGAAAACATGCTTACGGACAAGGATAGACCAACTATACTTTTAGGACTGGCAGGCCCTTTAATTGCAGGTGGCTTAAGGAAGGTCATAAGAGACATGATAGAATATAATTTAGTAGATGTTGTTGTTTCAACAGGTGCAATTCTTTACCAGGATGTTTACCAAGCCAGAGGCTATAAGCACTACATTGGCTCTCCAAATGCAGATGATGCTAAATTAAGAGATTTGTTAATCGATAGAATCTACGATACTTATGTAGACGAAGAAAAGTTTATAGAAACTGATACTTGGATAGGAAAATTTGCTGATTCTCTAGAACCTAGAGGTTATTCAAGTAGAGAGTTCCTTTATCTCCTAGGTAAAAAACTAAATGACGAGAACTCAATACTTTATACAGCTTCAAAAAGGGAAATTCCAGTTTTTTCTCCAGCAATAAACGACAGTAGCATAGGAATAGGCTTAACTGCACATTACCATTGGGCAAAAATTAATGGAAGGCAAAGGGTAGTTATAGACTCTATAAGAGATAACTATGAACTAACTCAAATTGTTGTAAAGTCTAAAAAAACCGCTGCAATTTACGTAGCTGGTGGCGTGCCAAAGAATTTCATAAACGATTCCGTGGTTATGAGTTACATTTTTTCAGTTGATACTGGGGGGCATTCTTATGCTTTTCAGTTAACTACTGATGCTCCACAGTGGGGCGGGTTGAGTGGAAGCACGCTTGAGGAAGCTACCTCTTGGGGTAAAATAAGCAAGAAGGCTACTAGAGCAACAGCTTATGTTGAGCCTACGGTCTCTCTCCCTCTTGTTGTTGGTTATGCGTTACAGAAAAACTTAGGTTCTAAAAGAAGCAGGATTAAGTTTTCCTGGAGTGGAGACGTTTTAGTCTCTATTTCTTATGTTAACAATACTTAGAGGAAGCGTAGAGGTTACCTTATGAAGAGACAAGGTATTTCTGAAAAAACTAAGTCTCTGCCGTGGTTAGCAGTTCTAAAAATAGAAAGAAAAAGAATTAAATAAACACAAGTCAATAATAGAGTAAATAATAATGAAGAAGGGCTTCAGATATTCGAGGTTAAATGCCCCGAAAGGAGCACTGTATGAAGAATCCTCAGATGGAAGGTCTTTCTCTAAGTTTGAAGCTCTTTGAAGAGCTTACGAAGGCTTGGAGCGAGTTCGCCACGATAGGGAAGAGGCTGATGAGAGCCTCGATGAACTCGAGAGGAGCTCTAGGCTTATGAATTCCAAGAACTACAAGGTTCACTAAAGACTACGTAACTCAGAACCCTTTGTCGCTACAAGATATTCCTATGAAGTCTAGCCAAAAGAAAAAGCTGGAAGCTCTCGACATGCGTCATATAGAGGACGTCACTTAAGTACTAGGAGCACACCAATTTGAGACTTATGCTTTTTAAAAAAGTTTATATTTTCTTCTTACCTTTCTTAAGTCACGATGACTCAGAATGAGAAGTTAAAATTTGGAATTTACCTTCCAACTTTTAGTAAAGTCTTTGAAGCAAGAGAACTTTACGAATACAACTTAAAGGTAACAAAACTAGTTGAAGAGGTTGGGATGGATTCTATCTGGGCTGTTGACCATCTACATGCTTTCGACACTGTTGAAAAAGTTGAGAAATCTCTGAATATACTTGAATCAACAACTACTCTTTCAGCTTTGGCTGCTCAAACTAAAAGGATTTACATAGGTACAAGCGTTTTAAGCGCTCCTTTTAGGAACCCCGCGCTATTAGCAAAGATAGCTGCAACTATAGATATAATTTCAAATGGAAGACTAATTCTTGGAATTGGAGCTGGATGGAGAAAAGATGAGTTCGAAGGCTATGGCTTTAAATGGGAAGATACAGCAACTAGGTTAAGAAGAACTGCAGAAGCTATAGAAGTAATAAAAAAATTTTGGACCCTACCAGTTGTTGATCATAAGGGAGAATTTTATTCGATGAAAGGAGGTCAGCTATGGCCAAAACCGATTCAAAAGCCAAGACCAAAGATATGGTTTGGGGGTGTTGGTTACAAGGCAATAGAATTAGCAAAGTACTCTGATGGCTGGCTTGCGCCTCCGCTTAATCCAGAAGACCTAAAAGAAAGATTAGAAAAGTTCAAAGAATGGGGAATCAATCTAGAAAGTTTTGACGTTGGCTATGAGCTTTTTACGTCAATCAGTTTATCCAGAGAAGAAGCTTATGATCAAGGTAAGCCTGTTCTTGAAAAATGGTTTGGTGACCCAATAGATAGAATCGTTACCTACAACACTGAAGTTCAACTACCACATGGAATGAAAGTAAGGTATGGTGCAATCGTAGGAAACGTTGAGGATTGTATAGAAGGTGTCACAAAGTTTGTTAAAGCGGGCGTTCGCCACTTTGTTCTTCATTTCATGCCCTTAGAAAATACTCACGAAGGAATAAAAATGTACAGTGAAAAAGTAATTCCGATCGTGAAAGAACAAGTAAGTTAACTACAAACCTATCAGTATGTCACCAAAAATGTTAAACTAAGTAATAACATAAGCCTAAAACATAATCTGTTTTGCCATAACGTTCTTAGTATTCCAAGTGTTAGTAATACTCAACTCTCCTACCAATCCTTCTTTTAGATAGTAAGCCCTTAGATACTAGACTAGACAAATACTTTCTTGCCGTTCTTTCATTTATTTTTAGTTTCTTTGCTATTTTGGAACTTGTGTTTACTCCTTCCTTTACGAATTGGAGTACAAGTTTTTCCATTTCATTTAGACTTTTTCTGTATAATATTACTTTGAAAAAGCTTTCTTCTTCTACAAAATCTGGTTCACGCAGCCCATTTCTAATACAAAGTTCTACTATCTTATTTGTCCCGTAACCCCACCTTTCAACAAAACCATAAAGAAAGAAAATGTTTGCTATTTTTGGATTTCTAAGTATCGATGGATGCTCCTTTTTCAGTTTTTCAGGGGTTAAAGGAGAAAGTAATTTTCCTGGATTAATTATCTCTATCCTATCGTCAAATACTTTTACGTATATTGGTGAAGTAATTTCGTAATCTCTATGAACTATTGCGTTCACAACAGCTTCTCTTAAAACTTCTATAGGTATTTCCCAATGCTCCATCCTTTTCCCATTTTCACTTACGGTATGAGATAGCGTAATGTTGTTCTTCAAGAACTCCAGAGTCCCACGTACTTGATCCAGCAAAGTGCCGGTTATTTCTTTTTCATCAGCTATTCCATCTTTTATTCTTCCACATTTAACAAAGGCGAAAGGAAAGTACATTTGCGGACTTTTAGAAAAACAAAGTATCGCCACACTTGTTGGTTTATTCTCATTTAGCAATCCCAGTCGTTGAAAAAATTCTTGTAATGTACTATATGTTAGGTCAATCTTCCTAGCTACCTTTACTTCTAAAGTAAAGTCTTTAACCTTTATTTCATTAAATTCGTCTATACCAACATTGAAAGCTCTCTCCTCAAAAGATATAAGATTTTTGTACTTCTCTACAATTATTTTCTCAAGTTCATCTCTTGGAATTCTCTGGTTCGTCTTTCCAATTCGTCTAAAAGCAACACCTTTAAAGAAGTATGGCTTGTTTAGGCCTTCAGCAACTCTAATTACTATGATCTTTTTTCCTTCAATCTCTACTAGCTCAACATGTGGAATTATAGTGGGTTCTATAGAGAACTTTATATCATTTATCAATTCTTCAATAGTACTTCTTCCAATGTCAACTCCTAGAATTTCACCGTTATCGCTGACTCCAATTAATATTGTGCCACCATTAGAGTTAGAAAATGCACAAATTGTTTCAAGTATTTCCCTCTTTTCACTTAATCTGGCTTTAAACTCAGTGCTGTAGTCTTCGCCTTTAGAAATTACATCAAGGATTCCCATAGCTTGCTTAGAATCTAGCTTAATTAGGAATTTATAAGCATTCCGGAATATTCCGGAATATTCCGGAATGAAAAAAAGAGAGCAATGTTTCCAAAGTAGCAGGTTAACCTAATTGGAAGCGTTTTCGATGTCTTCTAGTTTAAAATAAGTTCTTAAGAAAGAAGAAAGAAATATTCATCCTTGCTTTCACATAAAAATTATGGTTTTAAAACTATCTTTATCGCGTTGCTTTTCTCTTTCTCAAGTAGCATCCTAAAGGCCTCTTTGTACTCTTCTAGTTTCATTACATGTGTTATAAATGGTCTTACTTTAACTTTGCCACTTGCAAGTAAGTCTACTGCAACAGGATAGTCTTCGTACTGATTGTTTGCTGAGCTAGTTATTGTTCTTTCTCCACTAATGTCAGTTAAGCTAAGCTCAATTCTTTCTGTTGTAACAGCAAGCATAACTAACCTTCCTGCTCTTGCCAAAGATGCTATCCCTTCTTTTATAGTTTCGTTTTTTCCAACAGTGTCAAAAACAACGTTGACTCCTAGTCCCTTAGTAATCTTTAGCACTTCCTCTACAACTTCCTGTCCTTTTGCGTTGATTGTGTAGTCTGCTCCTAATTCATCAGCTAGTTTTAAAGGAAGGTCCCATGTATCAACTGCAATAACGTTAGTCGCTCCTCTTGCTCTTGCAACTTGAAGAAGCATCAATCCAATAGCACTGGTTCCTATTACTAATACACTATCTCCTGGCATAACGTTAGCCACCTTGTTTGCGTGTACAGCAACTGCAAGTCCATCCAATTGCGTTGCTTCTTCATAGCTTATGTTCTCAGGAATCGGGTGTGCTTTATCTGACCAGATTTGCATGTAATCTGCATATCCGCCTGGAGGATATTCAATGTTTCCCCACCTCCCATCATGCCCAATATGTAGCGTTTTTTCGCACAAGTTTGGTAAGTTTCTTCTGCAATAGTAGCACTCCCCACATCCTTTAAATGCTATTATTCCAACTCTTTCTCCAATTCTTTTTTCACTTATCCACTTCCCTACTTCAACAATTTCTCCCGAGACCTCGTGCCCTAATATGAAGCTCTTAGTTTCCTTTATGTCCTTTCCTAAAGTGTGCAAAGCCCAAGGGTTTTCTCCTAGAAAGTACCTCACATCACTTCCACATATTCCTACTGCTTTAACCTTTATTAGTACTTCGTCTTCCTTTGGGCTTGGTTTCGGAATTTCTACCATTTGGATTTCTCTTGGTCCTTTTAATATGACTGCCCTCATAGTCTTAAGCTACGGTGCTTCAAGAATTTAAACTTATTGTTGATTTTTCTTAAGTTTGTTGGTAGCGAAAAAAGTTATAAGTTGCTTCTGTCCTTAGTAAAGGTATGAAGAAAAATAAGTTAAATGCTTTGCTTGAAAGAATGAAAAAACTTAACCTCGATGCAATCGTCATAAGGAATGCAGAAAACATACTTTTTGCAACTGGATATTGGCCAGTAACTGGTTGGTCGTTGCTTGTAGTTAAGAACGATGGAAGTTCAAGGTTGTTGGTTCCGGATAGCGAAACTAAATTTGTAACTGGTGAAGAAGCAGATGAAATCGAGTGGTTAAATAGAGAAAGTTTAGGAGAAATTTTCAACCCCTACAAGAAGATTAAGTCGTTCATAGAGAACTCAAAGATAAGAGAAAACTCTAGGATTGGTTGCGAGCTTTCTTTTGAAACACTAGCATCTCTACACTCTGGTGGAGAAGTTTCTTTTGCAAATTTTCCAACATTTGATTTGCTGAAGAAGACAACGAATGGAACATTAGTTGATTTTTCAAGTGAACTTCAAGAGCTAAGGGAAGTTAAGGACGACGACGAAATTGAGAAAATAAAAGTAGCCTGTGAAATAGCTGCATTTGGTTTAGAAGCTGGATTTAATTCACTAAGAGAAGGCATGACGGAAGCTGAGTTAGCTTCAACTATAGAAGCTGCAATTTATTCTAAAGGAATAGGCTACAAGGGAGTTAGAAGAGCTAGAGGCTTTGCCTTTGTTATGTCTGGAGTTAATGGTTCAGAAGCATACTTACCCTTTGATATTTCTTCAAACAAAAAGATAAAAAAGGGCGAGTCAATTCTAATAGAACTTAATACTTATGCCGATGGTTTTTGGTCAGATATAACTAGAACGTGGTTCTTGGGAGAACCTGAAGAAAGATTAAAGAATATATTTCATGCCATTTACGAAGCAACTGAAAAAGCTACTCTTGAAGCTAAAGCTAATTCGAAGGCAAGCGAAGTTGATTCTGTGGCAAGAAATTTCCTAGCTTCAAAAGGAATAACAAACGAGTTTAATCACAGACTTGGACATGGTATTGGATTTAGACTTCATGAACCTCCAAGTTTGCATCCCCGCTCCAGCGACGTAATAAAAGCTAACTCAACTTTTACCATAGAACCTGGGGCTTACGGTCCTGACTTTGGAATAAGAATTGAGGACGTAGTTTTAGCAACTAAGGACAAAGGCATTAAGCTTGGGAATGTTCCACTAGAGTTTTAAGTTGTTGGCTTCAAGACTTAAAAATGTTTTTATTCTCCTTTAGTTGTAGTTAAGTTCATGAAAAGAGTTAGGATAAAGGAAAAAGAACTAGTAGAGCTAGAAGAGTATTCTCCAACTGAGCCTTCAGACTATGAAGTTAGGCTAAAAATAGCATACTGTGGAATATGTGGAAGTGATGTACATGCTTACTTTAATGAGCATCCGTTTATTTCTTTACCCGCTATACCCGGGCACGAATGTTCTGCGACCATTGAAAAGCTTGGAAGCAAAGTCTCTGGTCTTAGGGTTGGTCAAAAAGTTACATTTATTCCCCAACTAACTTGCGGTAAGTGTTACAACTGCAGAAATGGAAGGTACAACATTTGCGAGAATCTAAAAGTTATAGGCGCTCAGGCTGATGGTGCAATGGCTGAGCTATTTAACGTAGATTCAAAGTTAATAGTTCCTTTACCAGATGATTTTGATCTAATGGATGCAGCTCTAATTGAGCCTTTAGCAGTAGCTGTTCATGCTGTGAAGGTAACGGGTAGTTTGTTCGGAGAAAATGTTGTAGTCCTGGGTGCTGGAACAATTGGACTTTTGCTGGCTCAAGTTTCAAAGTTCGCTGGCGCTTCAAACGTAATGATAACCGACGTTTTTAACTCTAGGCTAAAGTTAGCAAAGCAACTTGGGGTTGACTTCACAATAAACTCAAGAGAGTTCAGCTTAACTAAAAGCTACCTACGCGAAACGTTTGGAGAAAGAGAAGTTGGAGTTATATTTGAAGCTGTTGGTGTAGAGGCTACGATTAAGCAGGCAATAGAGCTTGTAAGAAAAGGTGGTAGAGTAACTGTTGTTGGTGTTTTTGGAAAAGAGACAAAAGTTAACATGGGTTTAGTTCAAGATAGGGAAATAAACATAAGAGGTTCGTTAATGTACCTAAGAGAAGATTTTGAGGATGCAGTTGAGCTAATAAGAAAGGAGAAAGTAAAAGTTAAGCCACTTATAACACATATATTTGAGCTTAAAGATGCAAACAAAGCCTTTGAAACTGCAGCAAAAGAAAAAGAGAAAGCGTTAAAAGTTCTTATTAAGGTAAGCTAAGTTACAACAAAATTACTTGAGGCTTTCAGCTTTTTTCTTTAGTTGCTGCTTTACGTGCACTACATCTTTTGGAAGAAGATAGGCTGTTAATCCTAGGAACAAAGAACAAACGGACCACGTTACTGTTACGATTGTTACTATTGCCCAAGTAAGTCCAATGTTGTCTGCGAAATATCCAGTGATTAATGGTGCTGTAGCTGATCCAACGTTTTCAAAGAAAGTTAGTGTTGCCAACGCAGTAGATCTAACTTCCGGCAATGATATCTCTTGTATAGTTGCTGCCACGTTTGGACCTGCAATTGGTATCGTTAAAGTTGTTATAAATCCAAGAATCAAGAAAAGTATACTTGAAGGCGAAAGTATAGTCGCATCAAAAACAAGCATTCCTACAAAAACCATTACAGCTGAAAATATCATTCTTCCACTCCGAAACTTCTTATAAAGTTGATCTCCAAGAATACCTGCTATGATGTACCCGAAGGTTAGTCCTATTAAGAATAGTAACATCGCTACCATTGATTCATCTGGCGTCATACCTCTTTCATGACTCATGTACGTAAAGAGCCAATACTCTAAAATTTGCCACGGAAAGACTCCAAAAAATCCTTGTATGAATAAAGTTACAGCAGACTTTCTAGTTAGTAAATCCTTAAATGCTTGAAACGAAAAGCTTAATTTCAGTTGTTCTGCAACTCCAAGAAGTTCTTCTTGTGTAGCTCCCCTTGGTCTATCCTTTATGGTTAATAGAACCAGCACTGCTAATAGTATTCCTGGTATAGCTGTTATAAGAAAAGCAGACCTCCAACCTAAAGAATATCCAATTAACGACCCAACAACAACCCCAACCATTGTTCCTAAGGAATTTGAAGTGTAAAGCAAACCAACTGCTGTGGACCACTTGCTTGGAGGGAAGTAATCTCCTATCAAAGATATTAGTCCACTCGTGGCTTGATTGTCTATTCCAGTTAATGCTCTCGTTATTACTAACTCAAAATAATTTCTAGAAAAAGTAGAAAGTATCGTAGTTACTCCCCATATTGCGCTAGCTAGTGCAACTATTGGCGGTCTAGCATACTTATCAAATAAGTACCCCCAGATTGGCATAAAAATAACAGCTACGATTATTGAACCAGTTTGTATGGCTCCTAGTTGAGTGTAGTTTAGGTTAAATTCTCCTTGAATCATCGGAAGAAGAGGAGAAATTAAAAATTTGTCTGCGTTGTGTAAAAGCATGACGAAGAAAAATACTGAAGCAACATACCATGCATATTTGCTGCTTTGACCTTTCATTTCTTTTTTGATCATAGTAAATCAACCTTTACTCTGTAAGATGCCCATGACTTATCTGGCATTAAAGCTTGAGCATACTTTGTTCTTACTTCTATTCCTCTAATCCTAGCAAGTGAAGTGTAGTAGTCGATGTAATTGAATCCCCAGAATTTTCCTGAAGCAAATTCGTGAACTTCTATGGCCTTTCTGTATTCTTCAAAAACTTCGCTAATGTCAACGTAAACTTCTGGAATAAAGTTAATTGGGTCTTCCCAGTTCTCAGCAAAGTAAAGCTTACCCACAGAGTAAGGCTCTCCTCCTATTGGTAGGTCTCGCATTGCAGCAAGGAAGACTGCATCCTTTGCAACTCTTGAAGTGTTTTCATGATCCTTATGGTAGCTTCCTACCCAGTGCGTTATCACTATATTTGGCTTTATTTTTCTGATTTCTTCTGCAAGTTTAAGCTTTACCTCTTCGTTGTTTGGAATTAGAGCATCTTCATAGGGCATAAAGATAACTTTTGCTTTCATTATTTTTGCACTTTCCAGAGCTTCTCTTTCCTTTTGCTTTGCATACTCTGCTGGTGGTAAGCTAGGATGTCCCCTTTCTCCTTTGCTCATATGAACTATGAAAACTTCTCCTCCTTTCTTTGTGTGCTTTAGTATTACTCCGCCTGTCATAAGTTCAGCGTCTCCCACGTGTGCTCCAACAACAAGAATTCTCTTCATTTCCTTCACCCAACTAGCTTCTTCATAACTGCAAACCTCCTGCTCACCTGCATTCCGAACCTAGAGTAAAGACGACTTGCTTCTTCATCAGTCCAAACAACAAAAGTATGATGGATGTTTCTCTGTCTCATCCTCTGCATTATCTTGTAGAAAAGTACAGTACCTATTCCTTTTCCTCTATACTCTTCTTTTACTCCAAATGGTCCAAAGTGTTCTCCAGGTTTGTACCAATCATAGCCTTCTCCGTTGTAGTGCTGGCAGTAGCCAATTACCTCTTCATTCTTTACAGCTATCATGATCTGATCTTTTTCGCATCCTCTTTGAAGCATTTCCAAAGAGTGTCTGTACCAATCAGCAGGAAAGTTTTCTCTTAAAAATTTAAGAAATTTCCATATATACCTGGTTTCTAGCGGCTTTACTTCTATTCCCTCTTTTCTTAGTTTTTCTTCAATCTCCTCAACCTTATCAGGGTGCTTTAAGGTTGGCCATATGCTACCATCCATTGCTAGTGCAGTATAAACTTTTTTAAAGCCTCTCCTCTCTAGAAAGGTTACTCCTTCAGGATAGGCTTCATCATCAACTCCTGGAAAGAAATAGTTTGGCACGTAGGTTGAATACCATACCTCTTTAGCTCCATTGTTAGTTAAGTAGCTTATTCCTTCTTCTAAAAGCTTGCTTCCTATTCCTTTCTTCCTGTGTTTGTTCTTTACTCCCATAGCTAAAATCCAGCCAACCTTCTCGTTAAGTCCTTCGTAGAAGAAAGGATACTTCCTCTTTATCGTTACTATGAAACCAACAATCTCTCCATTTACTCTAGCAAGCTTTAAGCCGCTGGCATCGAAGTTTGGGTCAAGTAAGACTTTTCTTTCAAATGTACTTATGTCGATAGGGTCTCTGAACAAGACTTCGTTCCAAAGTCTTACTATTTCCTCCTCTTCTCCTCCTCCATAGTCCTCTATCTTGTATTCGCTCATAGCCTATAATAAGCTACTTCAATATTTAAGTGCAACTTTATAGTGTATTTTGTAGTTGCATAGAAGGGTTAACTTTATATAGCTCTATAACAGTGTTATAACAGAAATGAAAATACTTTTTGTAGAGTCTGATAGTCTTATTGAGAAAGTGGTGAAGGAAAAACTAGCCCAGCACGAGTTGTATTTTGAAAAAACAACTGTAAACGAAGTTGTTTCTGATTTTAGTAACGTTGAAGTTCTTTCTGTGTTTATTCAAAGCAAAGTTTCTAGAGAAGTGATAGATAAAATGAAGAATCTAAAGCTAATTGTAACTAGGTCTACCGGCTTTGATCACATAGACGTTAACTACGCAAAACAGAAAGGAATTTTAGTTTCTAACGTTCCTGGCTATGGTGGCATTCCAGTTGCAGAACATGCGTTTGCGCTTTTGCTTTCTGGCTTAAGAAAAATAAGAGAAGCTAACAGAAGTGTAATGAATGGCGAATGGAGAATTGATGACTTTGAAGGGAAAACAATACATGGAAAGACCTTCGGAGTTCTTGGGACTGGTAGCATAGGACTAAATGTTTGCAAAATTGCAAAAGCTTTTGGAGCAAACGTAATTGCATACGACATTTTAAAAAGAGAGAAGGAAGCTGCAGAAATAGGTTTTAAGTATGTTTCATTTGAACAAATCATAGAAAATTCAGACGTCATAGTAATCGCTTTACCTCTTACAAAAGATACTTATCACATTATAGATGAAGTGAATATAAGAAAGATGAAAGATGGAGTAATCATAATAAATGTAGCTAGAGGCGGACTCATCGATCAAAAAGCTCTAACAAACGCTTTAAAGTCAAATAAGGTTGCGTTTGCTGGATTAGATGTTTTAGAAGAAGAACCTCCAGGAAAAGAGGAAATTATAAAGTTAGAAAACGTTATCGTCACTCCGCATATAGCTTGGAACACAGATTACTCAAAGCTGTTTATAGCCGAAAAAACAGTTGAAACGATCGTCAACTTTTTGAACGAAAAACCCATAAGCAACGTAATCTAGAGAGCGCTACTGTTTGGTAAACTAGTTTCTTAACTTTTCTTTTAGCTTTTGTGCCATTTCCTCAACTTTATCATAAAATATCCACTCAATGTTTGGTGCTCCAAGCAACATTCTGGATATTTGAGAGTCTCTTCTTGCTAAAGCAATTATTCTCTTTCTTAGAGTTATTGCAAGCATTATCTCCATACCAACACCATGACTTGGAGTCGAGACCTCAGCAACAATTATATCTGATGTTTTTACTCCATTCGTATCCCTTTCGTAAACATAGCTAGGTGAAACAGAAAAACCAGGATCTTCTGAAATTACCCATTGCGACGTTAATTCATTTCCGCATTCTACAATCACATTTGAAATTGCTTTTGCTAGTTCTAGATTTCTACCTCCAACTATTGGTACAGAAAGATAAACCTTCATTGATTCCATAACGAAATTAAAAAGTTATTTTAATCTTTACTCTAATGCTTGGAATTCCAGTACTTTTTGGCCCTGCTTAAAACTAATGCTTAAAAATACTCATTTTTCTTCCTTATGGTAAAGGAGAATCTTAAGGATGAACGAGACAGTAGTAGTTAGCAACCTTTACAAGTCTTTTGGCAAGGTTGTAGCTGTTAATGGACTTAGCTTTGAAGTAAAAGAAGGAGAAATAGTTGGCTTACTTGGCCCAAACGGTGCCGGTAAAACAACAACAGTAAGGATAATTTCAACCTTAATCAAACCGGATAAAGGTGTCGTCACTGTTTCTGGTTTTAATGTTTTAACGGATCCAAAGGAAGTTAGGAACGAGATTGGTGTTGTTTTCGAGAACGCGAACTTATACGAGAAATTAACTGTAGTTGACAACCTACAGTTCTTCGGAGAATTACATGGCCTTAGAGCCTTCGATTTAAAGCAAAGGATTTTTGAGATGCTTGAGTTAGTAGGTCTAAAAGAAAAAGCACGTGACAAAGTTGCGACCTTGTCAAAAGGTATGAAGCAAAAACTCAGCATCGCAATTGCTTTAATACATAATCCAAAAGTTTTAATTCTTGACGAGCCAACTTCAGGCTTAGATGTTCCCAGTGCAAGGTCGCTTAGAGATATGATAAAAAGAATTGTTAAAGAAGAGAAAAAGTCAGCTATTCTCTGTACTCATAATATGCTTGAAGCTCAATACTTGTCAGATAGAATAGTTTTAATGAACAGAGGACAAAAAGTTGCAGAGGGAACCCCAGAAGAGTTGGAAAGAATGTCCGGGGTAGAAAATTTAGAAGAAGTTTTTCTTCATTTAATAAAGGAGTGAACAAAAATGTTAGAGGGACTTTGGCCCATAGTTAAAAAGGAAATCAAAGAAGTAACAAGAGATAGAAGAGCTTTAATTGGAGTAATTCTAGGCCCACTATTTATAGTAGTCCTATCGTTTTTGCCAGTTCAGCTTGCAACAAGTAATGTAACAAAACAAAGGATCCTAGTTGTTGATGAAGATAGCTCAAACTATAGCCACCAGCTGGTTACATTTATTAGACTAGTAAATAATTCTGAAGTAATTGTAGAAAGTAGCATTCCAAAAGATATCAACTCTTCTTTAAAAGATGGTATCTTCGATCTAGCTATAGTCATACCAAAAGGTTTTGGCTACAATGTATCAAATGGTGGAGCATCTTCAGTATTCCTAATATTTGACGCGTCTTCTGTGAAAACTATAGCTTCAATACAACCTTATCAGCTCATTATCGAACAATTTTCTAACTTTATACTTTCACAAAGGCTTGAGAAGCTGAACTTAAATATGTCTTTCGTTAGGCCAATAGTTGCCATTCCAATAGCTGCCAACTTACAAAGTACAAGTTCTTCTTTATCTTTGTCGTACGTTTACTTTTATCTGCCCTTCTCGTTGATTGTCGCAGGAATGAGCTTCAGTACGGGTATTGCATTAGAAAAGACTGTTGGAGAAAAAGAAAAGGGGACTTTTGAGCTTTTGCTTTCAAATGCTCCCAGTAGGTCTGCAGTTTTGCTAGGTAAGGTGATATCAATTTCCTTTGGTTCATTGCTAAGCATGCTCACAGGAATTGTTGCATTACTTTTGATAAGAGGGATGAGTATTAGGCTTAACCTTGGTCTTTTTAGCGCCGATACTCAATTTAACTTACCTTCTTCAATTGAGTTGACTTTAGTAGTTTTTACTGTATTTTTGGCTTCAATACTGATGGCCTTCGTTTACTTGGCTATAGGTCTTTTTTCAAAGTCGGTAAAAGAAGCTCAAACTTACTCAATAATTCCAAGCTTACTTTTTACTTTACCAATGGCCTTTGCTTGGTTTTTACCAGTTTCACTAACAAGATACTTTAAGTTTTTGCCTGTTTTTGGTTCTCTCTTTGGTTCTATTTCGTTTCTCGTGACTTCTGACTTCGCCGAAATAATTGTACCAAACTTAGTAAACTTTATTTCTTTAATATTTCTATACGAAATAAACTTAAAACTCATTGGAAGCGAAAAAATAATAACAGCAAGAGCCTAATCAAAAACCAAGTAAAACCGTTTCTAGGATTAAGAAGACTGTAGCTAAAGCAAAGGTAACGTCAATTTTTCTATCTTTGTTTAATCCTAGTAAGTCGCAGAGTAGTAACGACAGGGCAATTACTGCCAATGACCAATAAAGCTTTAATGCGAGGGAAGTTAACACTAACCAAAGAATTACAACACTTGCTATTATTTCTTTTATTTTTTTGCTTCTTTCCTTTCCAATTACAACAGCAGTAGTTTTTATGTTTGCTAAGAGGTCAAAGTCATAATCCTCTATGTGGTTTCTTAGTTCTAGGAAAATAGAGTACAAAAAGAAAGACAAGCTAAGACTTAAGCTCAATTCATTCAAGCTACCAAAGATGAGAGCACCTAGTAGAAAAGGTAGTACCCCAAAGAAGGTTCCATGAGCCACTAGGTCAACTATTGGTCTTCCCTTTAATCTAAAGGGAGGTGCAGAGTACATTGCACTTAAAGCATAAGCAAAAGCATATACTAGAAAGTACTTTACTCCAAAAACGATAGCAGAAGCAGGCAGTGAAACTATTGGCATTAAAAAGCTTAACGTTAGAGCCTCGATTTCTGTTATCTTTCCGCTTGCCACTGGGTTTTTACTTAAGGCAACCTCGTCTAAAGAATCAACATGTTTGTCAAAGATGTTGTTTATGCTAAAAGAAAAAGCCAGGTAAGAGCAAATTAGTGCGATGAAAAATATATACCGTAGTGGGTTAAACTTAGAAAGTTCAAAGGTAGCAAAGGATCCAATAACTGAAACGAACAAATATGCTTTCCAATCGAGGATTCTGAAGTTTATCAGATGAATGTTAACTCTATAGCTAAAGTCTCTTATAATTTTAGAAATCAAGTTCCCCTTTCACCCCTAAGGTGCTCGTCATGAGCTCTGAAAACTGTCGTAGCAGTCTATAAGTTGCATATTTTTTTATTATTGGATCAGTTAAAGTTGAAATATAGCTAGAACAGGCAACAATATAGCTTCTTAGCTTTTCCGAAAGGTTTCCAATGTCTTTTATTGTTTCCCCGTTTATCTTCACATTATCAAAGGCTTCAAGTATTCTTTCATCTGCAACGATTAAACTTCTTTGCTTATGTCTTGGATCTTTTTTAATTCTCACCAATCCTTCTTCGCTTAACCTCCTTATCTCTTCGATGAGCTTTACTTTGGAAACCCTCCCTCTTAACATTCTAGAAAGTTCGTTTACGCCCAGTCCTCTTCTTACGCTTGCAATCGTGTCCAGTATTAAAAAATCAAGCCGCCACCTGTTCTCCATGGTCGGTATAAAAATAAACTAGTTTATTAATTTACCGGTATTATGTTTTTACTGATATAAAAGAAGGACGATTCATGTGTAAAATTTAAATTAGCAATTTCTCAGCTTAAAACTATGGAAAAAGGCAAAAATTCATCTGCAAAAGTTTATTTGGCTATTGCTTTATTAGTTGCACTTGTAATTTCTTCATTTGGGCTAACAACATTCCTCTACCTTGATTTTTCTCAAAAAGTAAGTCAGCTATCCTCAGAAAACTCTCAACTCAGAAATGAACTAAGTTTAGTAAAGTCGCAAGTTAGTTCATTGGCGTCGGCAATAGAGGCTTTGTCTTCTCTTAACGTTTCTGGCGCAAGTTTATCTCTATCAAAAATTTATCAGCAAGCTAAAAACTCGGTAGTTGTTATACAAGGAACTTTAGTTCAGAAAGTGTACACTTTCTTTGGTCCAATCGTTCAGTACTCCACAGTTCTTGGATCTGGCTTCGTTATAAACTACTCTGGAAACTTTTACGTTGTAACAAACTTTCATGTCGTAGACTCTGCTTACAACATATCGGTTACCTTTTGGGACGGCGACGCTTATCCTGCCAAAGTTATTGGTAGCGACCCTTACAGCGACCTAGCAGTTCTTGAAGTTAATGCTTCGAGGAACAAGTTTTATCCTTTAAGCGTAGCGAGTTCTTCAACACTAAAAGTTGGAGATTTAGCTATTGCTATTGGAAATCCTTTTGGATTATCTGGTTCTATGACCTTTGGAATAGTTAGTCAGCTTGGAAGAACCTTATCTGAATCTTCTACAGGTGGTTACCTAATTGCTGATGTCATTCAGATAAGTACTCCAATAAATCCTGGAAACTCGGGGGGTCCGTTACTTAATGCTTTTGGGCAAGTTGTTGGTATAACGACTGCAATCGTAAGCGGTTCTCAGGGTGTTGGTTTTGCAGTTCCTTCTGATACGCTACTCAGAGAACTTCCAGATTTGATAAGCACTGGTCACTACAATAAGCACCCATGGGTGGGAATTGCTGGAGTAGACATGAACTACAATATAGCAAGGTACATTGGTTGTAACTATACTTATGGATTCCTAATAGTTAGTGTGATTAAAGGAAGTCCTGCAGAAAAAGCAGGCCTAAGAGGCGGAAACAAGGAAGTTACAATATCTGGAGAGCAACTTACAGTTGGAGGTGACTTAATAATAGCGATAGATGGTCATAAAATAAGAAATGTCGACGAGTTTGTTTCTTACCTGGAAAGAAATACGCAACCTGGTCAAAAAATAACTCTTACAATAGTAAGAGAAAATAAAGTCATGAACGTTTCCTTAACTCTTGGTTCAAGGCCTTAGTAAATTATTGAAGGTTTAAGAACGGCTTGTAAATTTCCTTGTAGATTTCTCCAGACGTAAGCTTCTTTATGTCTCTTCTATACTTTATCGCGTCGCCTATGCTATCTTCTCCATGAAGTTTCTTCCATTCTTCTATGCTGTATGAAAACTTCTTCTGCACGACGTCTCTGTATACGTCTGGAAACACGTTGAAGGTGCAGAACGGAAGTACTCTTCCGTCTGGCATTACGTAATGAATTCCACACCTCATTACTCTTTGTACGTCATAGTTATATGGATCTTGGAAGTGCATCATGCCCAAGTAGAGGAAGTTCATATGAAAACTGTAAATTGCTTCGTTGTGCTTCTTTGCTATAAACATATTGTACAATTGTTTTGAGAAACTAAATGTTTTTGGTTCTTTCTTTATGAAGCTTCTAAACTTCACTATAGCTTCTACTATCACTAACTTTTTGTTCTTACCCTTCTTTATTTCTTCAGTTTCCTTTTTTAAGTATTCTAAGAGTGCATCAACATCAACGAATTCGTTTATTGGCGCAAACTTAACTTCTTTCCCACTTTTGTCAACGTATGCGTAAGTTGCCATACCACAAGCAGGATGTATTGTCCAGTGTTGCTGCTCTTCTCCTGTAAATGCTTCTATAAAGCTGGTAAATATATCAACCACAGGCGTTGGATACCAAGAGTCATGAGTTATTTGACCATCTGTTTGTTCTTCTATTAGTTTTATTACCTCTGGTATCGTAATTCTTTGCTTTTCTATTTCATTCCTTGGCATTACTCCAACAAATGAAACTGGCTGAAAGTTAACTCCTCTTATTACATCGTTGTTTAGGGCAGCAAACTTAACTATTTTCCCAATTTCATGAGTGTTCCATCCTCTTATTACCGTTGGAACTAAAACTACACTATTTATTTTTGCTTTTCTAAACGCATCAAGTATGTATGGAATTTCCCAGTGGTTCTTAAAGTTAATTTTTGGATCAATTCCATCGAAGCTTAAGTATATTGTACTTACTCCAGCTTCTTTAATTTTCTTTGCAAGCTCTACTCCTCCTTCTTGAGCAAACTTTATTCCATTTGTGTTTAGCTGAACGTGATAAAATCCTTCTTCCTTTGCAATTTTTAGGAGGTCTACTATGTCTTCTCTGACTAATGGCTCTCCTCCAGTAAGCTGAATTGCCATTGAATAAATTGGAGCTTGTTTCCTAAGTTGCTTAAGCATTTGCCTGTACTCTTCTTGGGTAGGCTCATAAACATAGTTTGCCTTTTCTGCGTAAAAGAAGCAATAAAAGCAGCTTAAGTCACACCTGTTAGTAACAACTATATTTCCAAGGATCGTGTTGTCTTGATGCAGTGGGCAAAGACCACAAGAAAATGGGCACGGTAATTTAAGGTCAGTGTAAACTACCTTAGGTTTCCTTGGAGGTGCTTCAAGTTTCATAGCTTTATAGTACATTTCTGCGTCTCCCCAGTAAAGTTGTTCAAACTCTCCATGCTCCTCGCAGACCTTTCTCATCCATATTTTTTCGTCTCTTTCGAATATTACCGCGGGAAGAAGCTTGTAGCAAACTGGGCAAACTGACAACGTATCTCTTACATGTTTCTCATTTTCTCTTAAAGTAGGCTTTATTTTCCCAACTTTGCCAACCTGTCTTTCTTGTTCTCCTTTTAGTACACTCGTTCCTTTTCACCTCAAAACCTAACTTTTGTGAATTTCTCGTATATAAATTTTGTGATGATATAATAAAAACTATTTTTTAAGAAATAAAATAAACGTTTTAAAACTTAAAAGAACTGTTTTTACGTTTTCGTCATAGTTCTAGTTTTGTGTCGTTGTTCTTTTGAAGTTAAAATAACAAGCTTATAAGGTAGTTTTAACTCCTCCTTCGGCGAGAAAAATGATCAAGCTAAGTAAGAAGCAAGCTTTGTCCCTTGCAATACTAGTCATACTTTTGTTGGCTTCAATTCTTTACCTTAACTTTGCGCAACCAAAACTAGAAAGTAGTTTAGTAGTTTATGGTCCTGAGGGCGACGAATACTTTGCAAAAGCGTTAATTTCTGCTTTTCAAAAGAGGTTTGGAGTTAACGTTACTTACGTACACTATGGAATGGGTGCCATTGACATCTGCAATAAACTAATTTCAGAAAAGAACGCACCTCAAGCTGACGTAATACTCGGCATACCTGACTTTTACAGTAAAGTAGTTGTTGATTCTGGAGTATTGGATGCTTTTACTCCCAACAATCTTTCGTTAATTCCAAAGGCTGAAATTTTTGATTCTACAGGACATGTTTTTCCTTTAGACAAAGGGTACATTTTGATAACTTATAACTCAACAATTATAAAGGAAAAGAATTTACCAGTGCCAAGTACTCTAGACGACTTACTTAATCCAGCTTACAAAGGTTTAGTATTCTACCAAGATCCAACTACAAGTGGAACTGGTCTTGCATTCTTAGTATGGGTTCTTTCAGTGAAAGGTGAAGCTGAAGGATTTAACTTCTTAAAAGCTTTGGAAAGCAACGTAAAGTTTCACCCACCTGGTTGGAGTAGTTCAATAAATGCATTAAAAATGGGAGAAATTGCAATAGGTAGCATGTTTAGTACGGACGTTGGTTATAGTGAAGTTCCAAACTTAACAACAACAGCAGAAGTTGGATTTGTTTACAGAGAAGGAATTGCACTTGTAAAGGGAGCTAAACATCCAAATGCTGCTAAAAAGTTCATAGAATTTGCATTAAGCAACGAAGGTCAAAGCTTAGTAGCTTCGTACAACTATATGTATCCTGTTAATCCAAATGCTTCTTACAACGACATTGCCTATGCTCCAATTCCAAAAGAAGTAGTCACATTTAATACTTCTTTATCTGGAAATGTAACTCAGTGGCTAGAGCTATGGCGACGAAAAGTAAAGTCACAGTAGAACACTTAGCTTTAATTTTTTCTTTAGTAGTTCTTATCCTTCTTTATTTTTATCCAATTTTTCTTTTGTTTCTTAGCATAAAACTGAATGAAGTTATTTCAATAATTTTTGACCCATATGTTCAAAAGCTTTTTCTTGGAACTCTTATTCAAGCCATACTTTCAACTATTCCAACAGTCTTACTTTCAGTTCCAGTTGCTTTTTTCCTTTCTAGGTATGACTTTAGATTTTCTAGAGAGCTAAGCTACTTACTATTAACTCCATTTTTTATACCATCTTTTGCAACAGCTGAAGCTTTTATAATTCTCTTTGGAAACAATGGATTTTTTAATTTCATAATTAAACTGATTTTTGGAAGTAGTACAAACTTTCAAGTTCTATATTCGATGAACGCTGTTATCTTAGCGCATATCTTTTACTATTTGCCGCTATCTTCTTTAATTTTGCAACAAGGATTTATTTCCATAGACAAGGACTTAGAAGAAGCTGCAAGCATTGCTTCTGCAAACTGGCTTTTAATTGCAAGAACTGTGTATATACCACAAGTTTTACCTTCATTTACTGCTGCACTTGCGTTAGTGTTTGTTTTCTCATTCATAAGCTACTCAACGCCTCTTTTACTGGGTGGAAAATTTACGACAGTTGAAGTAGAAATATTTAGTACGAGAACACAAAGTTCTTCTTTAACCTTAGCCTTTCTTCAGGCTTTAGTTACAATATTTTTTGCTCTCATGCTGGTAGTTTACAGAGAAAAGTTCTACGTTAGAAGCTTATCTTACAGAAAAGTCGAGAAAAAGAAGATTTCTTCTTCGAACTTATCGTTCGTTGAACTTTTATTGTTTATAGTTTTTATGATTGTTGTTTTTCTCGAACTTCTTCCAGTTTACGTCGTAGTTGTTCAAGCATTTTCTAGAGTTCCAGTATTTATCTTTCCCACCGACTTTTCTCTTGAGAACTTCTTAAGGTTGTTTAGTTTTGACTTTGGATTTGGGTTAAGCTTCATCAAAGTTTTACTCTACAGCTTGTCGATAGCTTTTTTAGTTTCATTTGCATCAACGTTTCTAAGCTTACTTTTTGTTTTTTCTTACATTAGAACTGAAAGGCTTAGAAGGTTCTTTAGTCCATTCTTTTTCTTTCCTCTTTCGGTATCACAAGCTTCTCTTGCGATGAGTTTAATGGTTGCATATGGTTTAAGTTCTTTAAAGCTTTATGGTACTTGGTACTTGATAGCAATTGGTCAAATCTCAGTCATAGTTCCTATTACTGTTAGAATAATCGAAGCCTCTTGGCTAAAGATAAGTAACGAAGTTTACGAAGCTTCTATGACTTCTGGAGCCTCTCGCCTTTTTTGTTTCTTAAGTTTAGAGTTGCCGCAAGTTTATCCTTCACTAGCCTCTTCTTTCTTACTTTCTTTTGCTTCTTCATTAAGCGAATTTACCTTTTCAAACTTCTTTAGTACGTTTAGCATTATGACTTTGCCTGCAGCAGTTTATGAGCTAATTGCATCAAGAAACTTGGGCTTAGCTTCTTCTCTAACTTCGTTAATCGTAGTTTCAGTAATAATTGCTGAACTCTTAGTCTCGAAAGCATTGGGAACTGAGCTTAGGGTGATTTGAATGAAAGTTAAAGTCGTTAACCTAAAGAAGTCCTATGGCAATACTAAGGTTCTTGATGGTGTGAGTTTTGAAGTTCCAAGTGGAAAGTTGTTAGCTTTACTTGGTCCAAGTGGTAGCGGGAAAACAACGACTCTAAGAATAATAGCAGGTCTAACAAAACAGGACTATGGCGACGTTTACTTTGATGATGAGAACGTTAATAATCTGCCGCCACAAAAAAGAAACGTGGGAATGGTTTTTCAAAACCTTGCTCTTTTTCCAAACTTGACTGTAAAGGAGAACATCGCCTATCCTCTAGTTGCAAGGAATCTACCAAGAGAAAAAATTGAGTCGAGAGTAAACGAAGTAATAAACATGCTAGAGCTAAACGGATTAGAAGACAGGTTGCCTTCTCAAATAAGCGGTGGTCAGCAGCAGAGAGTTGCTATAGGAAGAGCAATAGCTCCAAACGTTAAATTATTACTCCTAGATGAGCCTTTTACGTCATTAGATTTGCCTTTAAAGGACGAACTGATCGACTTATTAAAGGAGGTACAAAGAAAACTAGGTACAACAACAATCTATGTTACACACGATGAGTACGAAGCTGCATCTCTAAGCGATTATATCGCCACTTTAATAGAGGGCAAAATCGACTGCTTTGGTGAAACGTTTTCCGTGCTTTCTAAGCCTTGTTCTGAAAAATCAGCAAAATTGCTTGGCGTAAGTAATATAATAACCGCAACCGTTGTCGGGTTTGAGGATGAATACTTGATCTTAAAGGTGGGCGATTATACGTTCAAAACTAAGACAGATGAAAAAATACTAAGTGAAAAAGAGGTTAAAGTGTTAATTAGACCAAACAACCTTGAGCTTTCGTTGGAGAGTGGCTTCGATGCTACAGTGGAAGCTGTAAACTTAGTTAAGGATTACATTCAACTCAAGGCAAAAGTAAGTTCAAACTTTATCAAGATATACTTAGAGCATATTGACAAGTTTCATGAACTAAAAAAGCTTGTTGGAAGGCGAATTAAGTTAAAAATTAAAAATGAAAATTTAGTTTCATTAGTAGAGTTTTAGCTAAGAACAATAGCTCTACCAAAGAAAAAATAAATTCTTCATTGTAAAAAATATCACTTTTACTTTTACTTTCGTGAAAAAGTTGTTAAGTTATATAAAAGAAAGCTTATTACAAGAAATAGATATTTTCTGCGCTCAAGTTTTACAAAAAGGCATTGTAGGTGAGACTGGGTATTCAGTTAGCATTCCTTATGTTTGGCCGGCTACAATAATGCTTACGAATTACCAGAAGATTGATGCCTGGTTCTTTAGTCCAATAGTTGGTGGAACTGCTGCTCCTGGATGGGTACAAAACATAAAAGTTGCATACTTAACTGAAACAAAGCCAATCGACTTCTTGATTGCATTTTGGATCGCTTTTATTTTCTATACAATTTTTGGCGTTCTCCATGCAAGCGTATTTTGGATGATAGCTCCAATACCTTCAACAGCATATCCTAATATGTTGATAGCTTGGCCTGTACAAGCTATAGGTCAGCTGATGTGGGCCACTAGGCAAATATTTAGCGCTAACACAGTTGTTTTCGTATTCTTCTTCGTTTTAGCCATAGTACTTGGAGTGGCAGGTTCAGTAGTTTCAAAAGTTACTTCTATTCCATTTAGTTTAATTGGTTTGCTTACCGGAGCTTCTTCTTTGCCCGCTTTTACAATTCCTCTGTTCCTTTCTGGACTTTTTGGGAAGTATGTAATACCGAGAATACTTGGCAAGGAATGGTGGGAAAAGTACAAAACCGTTGTTGTTGCAGGCATAGCTACAGGGGAAGGTATTTTGGTTGGCGTAGTAATAGGAATCGTACTTTTAGCAAAAGTCGGTTGGATACTTCCCTTCTGAAGAAACTTAGAACAACAAAAATTCTCCTTTTTTAATTTTCCTCTTTTTCCTAAATTTTTAAGTTATTGTCCTTTAGTTCATAAGGAATAACTACATGGAAGGAACCAGAGTAAGACTAGTCTTAATTCATAAAACCATAAAAACATAAAAAAACTTTTATTTTTTAACATAAGGAACGTTCAGTCACTGTTTCTTTTCTTGAGCTGGTTGCTGTTGTGGTTGTTGAGTAGCCGTTCCTTCTTTCTTTTCTTCTTTCTTTTCTTCCTTCTTCTTCTTTGGCATCTCCGGCCACCCGACTGAAAAACTTACAGCTACTCTATTTAAGTCTTGTTCTTGTTCTATTTTTTAAAACTTCCGTGGTACATCTTCTTAAAGTTTAACCCATAGTTAGTCATCTTAACTGCTTGCTCATTACTAAAAGTTCCGCAGTCGACAACTACAATTTCCTGAGGTTGCTTTCCTACAGCGCTACAGATTTCTTCTGGAGTAAGCCTCCTGTAAGGCTCATGAGGAACTGCAAATATTATCGCATCTACACCCTTAGCTGCTTGCTCAAAAGAGCTAATAACCTTTAGAGACCTAAGTTCTTTTTGTCTCTTGAAGAATTTTGCCAGCGAATACTTGTCTTCCTCTTGGTACTCTAGCTCTGGTAATGATTTTACATAAGGGTCAGTAACAGAAACTTCAGCTCCCTTTTCTTTTAAATATCTAACTATTGTTTCGTAAGAAGCATACCTTGTGTCTGCAACATCTTCCCTGTAGGAGGCACCTGCAACTAAAACTTTGCTTCCCCTTAGCTTCTTTCCAACTTTCTTTAGTTCTTCTTCTACAAGCTCTACTGCATGTATTCCGTCTGTGTCGTTAATGTCTACTATTAAGGAGATCAAGCTCATTATTCTTCTTAAGGCTTCCTTGTTCTCTTTACTAAGTCTTTCCTTGAATTCTGGGATGTTCTTTAAGGACCAAAGTAAGAAAAGAGGATCCTTTGGTAAGCAGTAGCCTCCTGTCGTAGGCGTTCTTGGAACCATTATGTCGCGGTGCGTTGGCCTCACTTTTATTGCATCAACAACTTCTGTTAAGTTTACGTTCATTATTTCTGCCATTCTACCTAAGGCTCTTCCCAAAGCTATAATCGAAGCTCTATACGTATTTTCTGCACACTTTGCAAACTCAGAGTCGGTAGGCGTTGCTAACTTTGTAAGTTTTGCATTTGGTCCAGTAAGAACTTCAGAAAGGAACTTTTGAGCCATGCTAGCTGAAGCTTCATCTATTCCAGAAAATACCCTCGGAAAGTTTACTACAGAGTCAACGTACTCTCTTCCTGGCATTACCCTTTCGTAAGAGTGAGCAATCCTTGGGCTATGGTTCTTCAAAGCCTTTTCTGCTATCTCTTTCTCTTTTTCTTTTAGTGGATTTTCAACGTAGCTAATAACTTCATCTTCAAGTTCTCTTAAGAAATCAGAGTTCCTTACTAGTTCTTTTACTTCATCTAGACTCTTCTTCCTAAAACTCCTCAGTTCACTTACCACTCTATTCTTAAATGCATCTTCAAAAATTGGCTTTACTATGTATTCAGAAGTTCCAGGAGGTACGGTAGTTTCAATTAAGTAAAGTGAACTTGGATTTATTAGACTTGCAACTTTCTTTGAAGCTTCTATAAATGGTTCAATCTCTACAGTAAACACTTTCGAGTTTCCAAACCTTAATTTCTTTACGTCACACTGTATGTCGCTAATTACCACTTCTCCAAGAGATATGGCTTCGTCAACATAAGTTGCATAAAGTTTTCCTTTTTCAACACCACTCTTTATTATATCTTTAACCTTTG
This sequence comes from Nitrososphaera sp., assembly GCA_039793485.1. Classification (GTDB taxonomy): domain Archaea; phylum Thermoproteota; class EX4484-205; order EX4484-205; family JAAOZO01; genus JAAOZO01. The sequence goes on from JBAMLO010000042.1 coordinate 85,648, forward strand.
GGTCTTCTGACTCTATTGGAGAAATACCTTGATTTATGTAAGGAATCTTCCAGTATGAACGTTTAGAAGCTCTCTGTAAACCTATTACAAACTTTTTCTCAGCTTGTGCTACTATTGCAGCCATTACAGCTCCAACAAAGCCAAGTCCTTGAACAACTACAACTTGATTTCCTGAATCTTTTGCCTTTTTTGCAAGTTCTCTCACTTTTGCTACTTCCTTCTCATAATCTTCTTTGGAAGGCAAAGGAAACTCTTTTCCTTCTGGAGAAACAGAAACTTTTTCTTCCTTTACTTTTTTTCTAGTTTTCATCTTTCTCTTATCTTTTTTTACTTTTGTCTTTATAAGCTTTTACACATATTACACCATGGTTCCAAAAATAGAAATAGTTAAACCTTAGTTTAGGGCTAAAAGTATATTAAGGTGTAACGCTCAAGGATAATTCAAGAATGCGAAGTTTGATGAAGCCAAGGCACGACTTAAGTAGTATAACAGACCCAGACAGGAGAGAGCTTGTTAAAGAAGTTCTTAAACTCCTTGATGAGGTTTTTGGCGAGAAACTAATAAGTGTGGTTGTTTTTGGTTCTGTAGCTAGAGGAGATGCCAAGCCTACTAGTGACACGGACATTCTCGTTGTTGCAGAAAACCTCCCTAAAAGAATAAGCGAAAAAATGGAAATCATGGCTAAAATCTTAATTAAGTTGAGAGATACTCAAGCATACAAAGAGCTAAGGAAGAAGGGTATAAGCACATGGGTGCAATTTTATCCTCTTACTCCTGAAGAAGCAAAAATCCACAGACCAATATACTTGGATATGGTTGAAGATGCAGTTATCCTAGTGGACAAAGACAACTTTATAGAATCTGTTTTTATTGAGCTTAGGAAAAGGCTAGAAGAACTAAAAGCTAGACGCATCTACCTTAACGATGGATCTTGGCTTTGGGATTTAAAGCCTGACATAAAACGTGGAGAGGTAGTTGAGATTTGAACACTGAGGCTATGGCTAAAGGTTACATTGATGATGCTGAGTATTCCCTTTACGAGGCTGAAGAAGCCTTCAACAAAGAAATGTACCACAGAGCAGTAGAAGAGCTCAAGAAAGTGTTGAATTGAGTCTAAAAGCTGTTCTTAGATTGCTTGGAATGGAGTATCCACGTGAGCATGACGTTAGTGATGCGTTAGTTGAAGTAGCTCAAATAAGAGAACTCCCAGATTGGTTTAGGTCTGAACTTGAAGTGATTAGTGCTACAAGTAAAAGACTTGCAGGAGAAAGAGGACCGGCTTTTTATGGAGACGAGAATGCTTTCATTCCTCCCAAAGAACTATACTCTAAAGAAGATGCTGAAAAGGCAATAGATAGTGCTAAGAGGGTACATGAACTGAGTAAAAAACTGTTCAATTGGTGGAAAGGAAGAAGTTAGAAGAGAAATACAAAAACTTATAAGCTTAAAGCCATTAAGTTAAATTATGGCTGAAGAAAAGCTTGTCTCTTTCTTAAAAGATGGTAAAGATTGGGCAAGGATGAAAACAAGTTTGCCTGGAGTATTCATACTTAAGCTTCCTTCCTACAAGAACAATCCTCCTAGGCTTGCCGTAGAGCTTAATCCTCCAGATAAATCAGGAAATCCAAAGAAAAAGAGGGGTCTTATCCTTAGGTCTTCGCAAGAGCTAGAAGAATTTTCAAGGATATTTCAAATTGAGAAGCTTTCTTCTTTACTTAAGACCATAGATAAAGTAAATCCTCAAACAAAGACTGAAGCTGAAGAAGAAGTCTTTGAAATTTAAGTACGTTAATTCGAAATTAAGAAAGTGCTTAAGACTTTTGAGCCCCTTTTTATTTACGACGAAAGTCGTAAAAATAGAAAATCGAAAGAGAACCATTATTGGCCTTAGACTAGGATTTTCGTATAAGTTCCATAAAGTTTAAAAAATAGTTCTTATTCTTTTCTCTCTTATGGTTCAACTTAAGAAAAGTTATTTGGAGTGTGTTACTTTGTTTTTAGTTATAATTTTTTTAAATCTAGGTTTCATATCGATTTATTCTCAGCAAATTACAGTGTACAAAGCAACTTTCGTAGTTTCCACAACATCAGATTGGACCAGCTTAACTTTCTTTAACTTAACAATTTTGAGCTCAAACTACTCAATTGTATCTGGAGCAAATGCACCTCAACTGGGTTATTCTGTTTCTTCAAACCAAATAACAATACATAAAAAACAGTACGACGAGACCAACGTGACAATAAAATTCAATATTAAATTTTCAATCGAAGGAAAGCTATCTTTATTAATCAAGAAAGGAGACATAGGAAATACTATTTTGAAGATCTGCGATGAGAGTGGAAAGGAAATATTTTCAGCGGTTAGCGTTGGTCATGTTCCTAACGATACTTCTGGTTTAAATCCAAGAAATTTTTATCTTCCTCCTCTTGAAAATTTAGAGTTAGGCAAAGAACAAGCTAATTTATCGAAGGTCCTTAATAGACAACTAGTTCTTGCTTTTTACTACCCATGGTACGGAAATCCTCAAAGCAATGAAGGCTCTGGAATTTTAACACATTGGGAAAACGTTGAATATAGCTCAATAGGCTCTTCCACTTATTATCCTCTATTAGGACCTTATGACTCACAAGACGAAAAAGTAATAAAGGCTCACGTAGAAATGGCGAAAGCTTCTGGAATAGATGGGTTTGTTTGTTCGTGGTGGGGAATAGGAACATTTGAAGACAATGCATTTAAGAAAATCTTAAAAGTTGCTGACAAAGAAAACTTTAGTGTAACAATTTACTACGAATCTGTTAGAGATATAACTCAGGATCAAATTGTAGATGAACTCTCCTATGTCCTTAGTAGCTATTCCAATGAACCTTCTTTTCTAAGGATTAATGGAAAGCCTACTGTTTTTATCTATGCTGTTTCTGCTTACAATAGAGATCATAAGTTTTGGAATGAAGTTATAAACAAAGTGAAGGAAAAAACAAAGATAGATGCAATTTTTATAGCTGATAGCTTTGACATGTCCTACTTTAATGTTTTTGATGGATTTCATACTTACAATCCAATCTGGATAAGTAAGAAGTCTTTTTACGATACTTATTTAAGTGAAGCTAGAGTAATAAAGGCAAATGGAAAGATATGGGCTGCTACAGTGTGCCCTGGTTACGATGATAGAAAAATAAGAAAACCTGGAACTTATGTAAGTAGAGAAGATGGTGCCTATTATAATTTAACGTGGGATGCTTCTATTAAAAGTAATCCCGACATAGTACTAGTTTGTACTTTTAACGAGTGGCATGAGGGAACTAACATAGAACCAAGCAGAGAGTTTGGGTTTAAGTACCTACAACTAACTAGGTATTGGGTAGAGAAGTATAAGAATACAAGCTTGGTTCAACAAGAAACTCCAGCAATTAAACTTAATTTCAAGGACAACGAACTAACTTTAAGCAACAATGGAAAAGGAGATGCAATAGCTATAAACCTTCTTGTTAGTCAGAAAGATTTGAGCAAAAACTTTAATGCGTGGTCTTACAAAGGCAACGCGTATATTTTACCAGTTAACAGTACAGCGATTTCACTATGGATGCCTTTAATTGAGAAAAACGATAATGTTAGAGTAAGTTTGCCATTTCTTGGACCAGGTGAATTTTCTGTTAAACTTTATTACTACTCATTGAGTGGAGAAACATTTGCAGAAAATAGAACATACTTAAGCTCGATAAAAACTACTACTAGCTTCAATTTTTCTGTTTTAGCTCTTGCATCTTTTGTTCTTATTGCAATGTTGCTACTGTTTTACAAAGTTTTTGGTCATCGCCGATGGCTTCAAGCCAATGTTCTTTCATTAACTACATCTTCTTCTAACTTTTAGTAAAAGAGGTGAAAGCTAACGTACAAAAAATGGATTGTTTTTTCTTTTATTTTATTTCTAGTCATAGGGGCAATACTTATATTTGCTTTTATGAGTGTTCAGGAAAGAGTGAAACTTTACAAGTTGGCAGTTGAAAAGCCAAAGATAAATTTAAGTAATGTGCCAAGACTTGTAATGGCTTTCTATCATGGCTGGTATGGTAGTCCTTATGGACCAAGTAAGCAGTGGGTACACTGGAACCATTGGATAATGGACACTTCTACTGGAAAAGTGATATCTTATCACGATCCAGAAAAGTTTATCGATAAAGATAGAAGGGACATAGGCGCTGCAGATTATCCAATTCTTGGACCATACGATGTAAGGTCAGAGGAAGTTCTAAAGAAACATTTTTCATGGGCAAAACAATCTGGCATCGACGTGTTTGTTTTCGATTGGTTTGGGCCTCCTCACGATTACATAGATGAAAACTTTAAGTTGATGCTTAACTTTTCAGAATCTCATAATGGTGTGCTACTTTCAATCCTTTATGATGGTTATGAATATAGGAATGCTCCAAAAGACGAAGTAGTCAAAGAACTGAAGTACATAATAACAAGCTATGGCAAAAGCGAAAAGTTTCTTAAGATAGGAGAATATCCCGTAATTTTTATTTACGCATGCGAGCATTTTTCTTCAGAAGGATGGACTGAAATTATAGGAAAACTAAGAGAAGATGGACTAAAGTTCATTCTTCTGGGTGACTTCTCTCCTACTCGTTACGAATACTCAAGGATTTTCGATGGCATCTATATTTATTCTCCAGATGGTATTTTAAATTCAGGAGGGGAAAATTCATTGGGAAACTACTATTCAAATATGAAAAACATTGCGTCGCAAGAGAGTTTAATTCTCTGCACCACTACTTCTCCAGGTTACGATGACACCAAAGTAAGAGTTCCTGGGTTTAAGATTAGTAGGCAAGATGGATTAACTTATAACGTTACTTGGAATCTTGCTCTAAAGTACAATCCAAATTGGGTTCTAATCTGCTCTTGGAACGAATGGCACGAAGGTTCCGAGATTGAACCAAGCGTAGAGTATGGTTATGAGTACATTAATTTAACTTCGTTTTGGAGTTCTAAGTTTAAGTCCCACTAAAAGCTAAGAAGAGTATCTTGCAATGCTACAGTTTAAAAATGGAGGAGTTGCCCTTAGAAAATAGTTGGGTCCTATCGCTAGGGAGCCCTTTTGTTGTGACTTTAAATGGGTCTTGTTAGAGAAGCTACGCCAAGAATCTCCCGACTCTGGTTATGCCTATCAAAGGCTACGTAGCACAGAACCCCAAAGACTAGCTTAAGTTGTTGGGTGTAAATTTGTTCAAAGTAAAGTTAAGTTTATAAGTTCCATATCGGAACTTAGTTCCGGTGCGGAACTAATGCTCTTTGACCTTAGGCCAAAGTCTTCCAGGAAAGATTTGTTTAATAGAGAAGATGAACTTAGAGAGCTCGATAGGTCTGTCGATCGTTATCCTCTTATACTTGTTTTAGGAATCAGAAGAATCGGAAAAACAAGTCTTGTAAGGGCTTTCCTTGAGAATTACAAAGGAGTTTACATAGATACTAGAGGTGTTCTAAGACGGTCTGATTTTTATGAGAGAATTAGCGATAGTTTCTACAACTCTCTTAGCACAGTAAAGAAACTACTGGAAGGTATAAGGGGAGTAAACGTAACAGCTGCAGGCGTCGAGATCAAATGGAAAGGGCATGATTCTGTAAGCTTCACAGGCCTCCTTCAGGAGATCAACAAGAAAGGTGACAGGTTTGTCATCGTAATTGATGAAATTCAGTCTCTTAAGCCTCCTCTATCTGCCGAGCTCAGAAATCTTATTGCGTATTCTTATGACAACTTGGAGAACATAACTTTGGTCATATCTGGATCAGAAGTAGGCCTACTAAGGAACTTTCTTGGTATCGATAATTCATCTTCTCCTCTTTATGGAAGATATGTTTATGAGATTAACGTTGAGAGATTCTCTAAGGATCTATCTAAAGACTTTCTTGTAAATGGATTCAGGGAAGAAGGTTTAAAGCCACCCAATGAGTTAATAGAGGAAGCCATAGAGGTCTTTGATGGGATTGTAGGATGGCTTGTGTTCTTTGGGAAGTCTTATGCAGATGGAACAAAGAATATAGATAAGATCGCTAGTATGGCAGTGAAGTTGGCCTTAGAAGAACTGAACAAGCTTACTACAAGAGAAAAAATGGTCCTCAAGGCTATGGCAGAAAATGCAAAAGCGTGGTCTGAAGTGAGGAACTTCATTTCTGAGAAAGAAGGCATTGTGCTACCTAAATCAACATTGTCAAGAATAATCGAGAAACTTGAAATGATGAGTATCGTGAAGAACTATGATTTTCTTGATCCTATATATAAAAGAGCATGTAGAAAGCTAAGACTTTAATAAACTTATGAAAATAATCTCAGTAAACAATCTACAGTTATCCATGTAAGTTCCAACGGAAAAATTAATTTTTAAGGTAAAAATAAAGGAATTAAAAACGGTTTCCTCTTAGTTCTTTTCTTAATTAAAGCTGAAGCAAAAAGTATTTTCTAGAAACCAAAGCTAATTCATGATAAGTTTTTTGAGAATCTTAGTTAATGCTCTTTAGCTTTAGTTGTTAGCTAGATGAGACTCTAAATTCTTCATGATAAAGGCTTAACTTTATATTCTTCTCTCCTTAGTTATCACGTAAAGAAAAATGAGCGAGTTAAAAGTAGGAGTAATAGGCTTAGGTATCCAAGGTGAGACGCAAGTAAAAGCTTTTAAAAGCATACCAAACGTGAAAGTTCTTGCTGTTTGCGATTCAAATGAGGAAAGATTAAAATTAGTGAAAGAAAAATACAACATTCAAAAAGCGTATACAAACTATCTTGACTTAGTTAACGATAAAGAAGTAAATGTTGTCTCAGTTTGCACCCCTGATTTCATGCACTATGAATTCGTAATGGCTGCACTAAGGGCAGGAAAGCATACTATAGTAGAGAAACCAATGGCAACTTCTTCAAAAGAAGCAGAAGACATGGTCAATGAATCGAAAAAGAGAGGTGTTTACTTAATGGTTAACTTCAGCAACAGATGGAGTCCTGCTTTTAGAATTGCTAAAGACTCAATAGAAAAAGGAGATATAGGAGAAATTCTACATGCATATTCTAGATTAAACGATACAATATACGTTCCAACTTCTATGATAAAGTGGGCATCAAAAACAAATACTCTTTGGTTCTTGGGTAGTCACGTTATTGATCTTTTACTTTGGTACTTTAATGATGAAGTTAAAGAAGTTTATGGGAAGAAAGTTAGTAAGCTACTTATAAGAAAAGGGATAAATACTGCAGACGCTTATTTTGCAATGCTACAGTTTAAAAATGGAGGCGTCGCCCTTCTAGAAAATAGCTGGGTTTTACCGCTAGGGGAGCCCTTTATCGTAGACTTCAAAATGGACCTTATTGGAGAAAAAGGTGCCATAAAAATAGACCGCTCGCACCATGGCATGATTAAGAAGATAACAAACGAAAGATATGAAATGCCAGATGTGCTAAGAAACATAGATGAGGATACGATAACCTTCGTCAAAGATGGTCTAAAAGCCTTAGTAGACGCAGTTCAAAGTGGTAAAACTCCACCAGTTACTGGAGAAGACGGCTTAAGAGTCACTAGGATTGTAGAATCTATCATAAAATCAAGCGAGAAAGGTATTCCAATAAGAATCTAGAAGTCAAAAATGCTTAAATTTTCAGGAGTAGAAGAAACAGCTATGACTACTAAAAAAGAAGTTGAAGAAGCTAGAAAAAGGGCGTTTGAAATGCTAAAGAAAGCTGGAATAGTAATAACTGAAGAAGAGAAGCGTAGCATGGAAATTGCAGACTTTGGATTAAATGATTTAGAACGCTTTGGATTAGAAATCGTTGTTTATGTAAACAACGAAAGATACTGCGCAAAAGAACTAGTACTTTTTCCTAGGCAAACTTGCCCTGAGCATAGGCATCCTCCTTTCAACAACTATCCTGGAAAACAGGAAACTTTTAGGTGTAGGTATGGAGAAGTTTATCTTTATGTTCCTGGAGAGCCAACAAAAAATCCTAAGGCAATAATCCCAGAGGAAAAGAAAAAGTACTTCACAGTTTGGCATGAAATAACGTTAAGACCTGGGATGCAGTACACAATTCCTCCAAATACTTTGCACTGGTTCCAGGCTGGTGAAGGGGGAGCAATAGTTTCAGAGTTTTCCTCAATGAGTGTAGACGAAAAAGATGTATTTACAGACCCAAACATAGTTAGAGTAAAGAAAGAGCAAAAGTAAGGGCTTTGTTCGGGATTCTCTGCGCAACTAGCGTGGTTCTTTGTCGATAGACAGAGTTTAAAATACTTTTTTATTTTTTATGGTTTTGTTTACTTTTGCTTAATAAAGTTTCATTAATTTTAAGCCTTTCAACACTTTTACATAGATTCGGCGAAAAAGCTCCCAATTTTAAATCCTGGAGATGATCGCTCCTATTTCTTCACCAGTGCTTCA
>JBAMLO010000043.1:0-25797 GCA_039793485.1 Nitrososphaera sp.
AACAAGAAGCAAACAATAGCTCAAAAACTTTACCCTCCTTCTAAGGGCGAGGCTTGTCCTTTGTCAATGCCTATCAAAGAAAGTTTAACCAAAATATTTTTATTTAAGGTTTTATGTTTAGTGTTTCGAAGAATAAAGAAAGAGTGAAAAGCATGTTTAACGTAAGCTCTCAAGAAGAATGGGAAAAGCTTGTGAAGAGTGGTTTAAGTGGGAAACTTTGGGCTCTAGAAGTTGCTGCTGAGACGGCAATTAGCGCAGTTAGCAACCCTGAAGCACTAGGAAAAGAGGGAAAAGATTTCCTTTCGCATTTGGTTTGGTTAGCCGAGAGTTGCGATTCCATTGTTTCATGGATAACTAAGCCCTCCTGCGAAAAAGTAAAAAAGGAATACAGAAAATTCGGAGTAACGCCAAAGAAAATGGACCTTCCAATTTCGGATCGTCTATTATTAAAAAGGATGTTTAACTCAATTCCAGTTCTCTGGGCAGATGAACTCATATGAGAAGCATGAATGAATGGCTACCGGTGTTACTATCGTTTTATCCAGCTCTTAACTCAAGGGTACCAACTGTTGTTTATGGATCGCAAATACTTGCTGTTACTCAAGGTTTGGATGTAAGTAGTAAAGACATAGATCTACTTTCTCCTAGCGTTACTTTAAGTGCAGTAGAAGAAGCTTACATAAGAGCTTCTGGAAAAGAGGAGATGAGAGTAGAACTAATAAGAGGTAAGAAAGGACATGTCATTACAGTATACTATCCAACTGATGATAGGCCAATCCCCATAGAAATTTTCACTATAACACTTCTTGGAAATCCTTTTCACGTGTTTCCGGAACATATTTTAGAAGTAGAAAGGTGGGGACAGAGATTCTTTTCTTTGTCTGTAGAAGCTTACTTGATTCTAGAAGTTGCTAGAGGTATAAGACCAGTTACGATAGAACGTTTTAGAAGAGCTAAAGTTAACTGGGAAGAAGCAGAAAGCCTTGCTAAGAAATTAGAACTCATGAAAAAGCTAGACGAACTGAAAAAAGAAATTGAAAATAAGTAAAAAAATCTTCTTGTAAAAAAGTACCAAAATTAAAGAAATAGAGAGTTTTCTAGCTTAATTGTTTTATGAACGTAGATGTACTGGAACATTTGATTAAGAAGAACGATTGCCATAAGTAAAAAAATCAGCTTTGTTCTGAGAGTATGCTTTTTATTGTTCTAGAAAATGGTTTTCTTATTATGCCTCTTTCAGTTATTATGGCAGTAATATACTTTGGAGGAGTTATGTCAAAAGCAGGATTTAAGGCTTTAGTTCCACGTGGAGCGATTCTTAAGCCCCTTACACTAGTAACTTCATCCTCCTTTCTAAATTCTACAATACTTTCATCTGGCTTTGAGTTTAAGTCAAATGTTGAAGAAGGCGCAACAACAAAGAACTTACTTCCTAAAGCTTTTGAAATTATTGCTATGCTGAAAGTTCCAATCTTATTGGCTACGCTACCATCACTCCATACCCTATCAGCTCCAACGAACACTTTGTTTATTTTCTCCTTTTTCATAATGAAAGCAACCATGTTATCAGTTATTAAATGAAAAGGAATCTTCTCTTTTCTTAATTCCCATGCTGTTAGTCTGGCACCTTGTAGTAGAGGTCTAGTTTCTGTAATGAAAATCTTAAACCGCTTTCCAGATTTCCAAGCTCTTATTATTGAACCAAGAGCTGTTCCATAAGCAACAGTAGCAAGCCTTCCACTATTGCAATGCGTTAAAACGACATCACCGTCCTCAATTAACTTTGCACCATTCTCTACAAGTACTTTGTTAGTTGCTATATCTTTTTCCGCAATTTCCTCAGCAATGCGTACTACATTTTTCTTAAGAGAATTAATGTCTTTTGAATTTCTTGAAGCTTCCAGTACTTTATCAACTGCCCAGAACAAGTTCCTTCCAGTTGGGCGAGTACTCTTTAAGTAGTTAGCAACTTCCTCTAGTTTTTTGATTGCATTTTTTATGTCACCTGACCTTAACTTATTAGCTTCTATTGCAATTGCGAACGCGCACGCAACGCCGATTATCGGAGCACCTCTTATCTTCATAGATTTTATAGCTTCAGCAACTTCTTTGTAATCTTTTAATTCAATCCACTTTTCTTCTTCTGGAAGTTTTGACTGGTCAATCGTATAGATTTTCCCATTTTTTAGAAATATAGTTCTTCTCTCGTACATACACGTTCACCTAGGACATTTTCACTATAGAAACTTTAACTTGCTTTATTCCTCTAACAGAAGAAATTGATTCTGAAAGGTGCTTTATCTTTTTTCCTTCACCTTTAACTATTATAGCTTCCATACAATCTTCTACGGTAAGATGAACATGAACATTTGCCGCTATCAAGCTGATGAAGTGATGCTGGAGATCCGTAAGCTTCTCTTCAACTCCAGGAGTTTCATGGTTATAAGTTATGAGCACTACACCAGCATAGTTACCTGGTTCAAGACTCCTCCAGCTTTCTTCGGTTATGAAGTTTCTCATAGCAATTTGAACGCCTTTTGATCTATCCAATTTTAGGCTTCTTACTAGCTTGTCAAATTCTTCAAGTAAGGAAGGGGGAACGGTAGCGCTAAACCTTATGTAAGTTTCATCCTTCTTTTTACTTTTCATTTCCCATGAAAAGAAGGTTTTCTCTAGGTTTTAAGCTTTTTTAAGTACTTAAGCATGATAGTTCTTTGAATAAAATTTGATAGCTTGGAGTTTCCTTACTAGAAGCTTAAAAAATTAGAGTTCGCCTGTGCACGAATTTACTTATGTTTTTGATAAAAAGGTAACACTACTAAGGCAAGAAAAGTTTATAACAAACAAACTCAGAGTAAAAACTATGGGCCACGTATATGTAGATGTTGAAATTTCCAATCCTAAAAAACCCTTGAAAGCTTCTGCGAGGGCTTTAGTTGATACTGGAGCTACCTACAGTATACTTCCTGAGGAGTTCTTCAAAAAATTGGAACTTGAGAGTTTAGGTAGAGTAAAAGTCAAGACTGCAAGCGGTATGGAAGATCTTCAGGAAACTGAAATAAGAATAAAAGTATTCAATAGAGAGAGAACTTCTCCAGCACTTGTAAGTAGAAAAGTGGACATACCGCTAATAGGCGTAACAACTCTTGAAATATTAAGAATAAAAATAGACCCCACAACTGGTAAAATAGAAGAATTGCCACTACTTCTATATTAGTTAAGAAATCACTCTACTTTCTTCTAAATCTTAGTGAAAGATGGGCGCGACAAAAAGCAACACTGTAGTTGCTACAATAACTAAGGCTAGAAACGTTGTTAACTTTCCTAGCTTGTATTTTCCCATTACTTTTTCATCTCGAGTTATTATTAACAAGGGAATTACTACAAGGGGCAATAGGACTCCGTTTAAGTACTGAGAAAGAACAATAATTTTTATCTTATTTGGCAAAAATGAAGCAACGCTAGCTACAATTAACCAAACGATTAACGCTAGTTTAAACTTCTTATTGCTCATTCTTTCTTCTAATCCTAGAAAACCAAAGGTATTGTAAACACTAGCCAAGCTAACGGTAATAATTGCGGAAATGCCAGCAGATGCAAACGCTACTACAAACAAGAAGAGACCAAAGTTGCCTAACGTACTATAGAATGGAAAAGCAACGTCTAAGAATTCATTTACATTTCTTCCTTTAGTTAGAGTAGCTGCCGCACAAGCTATTATTGCCACATTTAGCAAAGTTCCAGTGAGGAGACTAAAAATAGAATCTACTCGTTCATTCGTTACGTAATCTCTTTCTTTTTTAGTTAGATCCTCTATGCCTTTATGGTGGTGATGGATCCAACCTTTTTCGTATACTAATCCACTGTGTAGTATGACATAGGTTGGCATGATTGAAGCCCCAAGTATAGCTTCAGCATAATAGAAAGACTCCTTATTCAAAGAAGGAAAAATTGAGCTTTTAACTATAGTTAGTAATGGAATATTTAACTTAAAGAGAAGATAAATGTAAGAAAGAAATATAACAGTTACTAAAAACATTACGACCTTTTCTATAGCGTCATAGGAGCCTAGGATAACTAGAAGTATTGCAACCATAACAGAAGCTGCTACAGCAATGTAATAGGAAACATTAAAAACAAAGGATATTGCTAAGCTTAATCCCATAACTTCAGCGGTTAAAGTTGAGAAGTCTAAAAAAATTGATGGTAAGAAAAGAATAAATGAATAAAACTTTCCAAATTTTTGATGAATATTTTCTGCTAATGTTTTTCCAGTTACAACTCCAAGTCTTGCACTAATTTCTTGTATGACTACTAGCATGAGGCCAGAATAAAACGCCGCCCAAAGAACATAAAAACCAAAAGAAGCCCCAGCAGCTGTAGCTGTAACAATACTTGCGGGATCAAACAGTTCCACAGATACCAAAACAGCAGGCCCAATAACACTTATTGCTCTTAATACTTTTTTCAAGTTCATAAGAACTCCTCAAACAACACGCTTGTCTTATTTAAAGCTTCTTTGTGTTTTTGAGTTGTTCTTTACTAGCAACCTATAAAAAACTTTAAATCTACTCAAGAATCCTTTAGAACGATAGCAACATGGAAGATAGCGCTTCGCAGGTGCAATGGATAGGGAAGTGGATATGGGCTAACTACGAAGAGAACCCAAAAAACGAATACGTTTATGCGAGAAAAAAGTTCCACTTGACGAAAAGTGAAGTTCAAAAAGTTGAAGTAAAGATAACTGCGGATAGCAAATATGTTCTTTTTGTAAATGGTATGCGTATAGGAGCAGGCCCAATTAGAAGCTGGCCATTTGAGCTAAGCTATGACAGCTATGATATAACTAACTATCTATTCGAGGGAGAAAATGCAATTGCAATACTAGCACAACACTATGGAATTTCAACTTTTCAATACTTACTTGGAAGAGCTGGCCTTTTGGCGCAAATTGAGGTAAAAAAGAAAGATGGTAGTTTTGAGATTATAGGAACAGACGAAAGCTGGAAGATGAGAATTTCTAAGATGTATAAAAGAAGTGTTCCAAGGATCAGCTGTCAACAAGCATGGGTGGAAGAAGTTGATGCTAGAGAAGACGTTGATTGGTTTTTAAAAGAATTTGATGATTCAAGCTGGGAAAATGCTAAGGTTATTGGCGAAGTTGGGATTGAACCATGGAAAAGATTAATTCCGAGAGATATTCCGTTTCCGGCTGAAGTTCAAATTCCTCCAAGAAGGATAATTAAGGCATGCAACGTAAAAGCACCAAAGGTTTCATGGTATGTTGACTTAAGGAACAACTTACTGCCTGGGAAGCTAGATGCAAATCCGAAGGGATTTAAAGCAATTTTAGCTACTGTTTTAAGCTCAAGTACAGAACAAACTGCTAAGTTAAAATTTGTTCATCCTAAATGGGTAAGTCCTCAGGGAGAAGTAAGAGTTAATGGGGAAGATTGCGAAAGAAAGAACAACGAATACACTTTAAAAATTAAACAAGGAGAAAACTTAGTTTTAATTAACGTTTCTGGGCAATATCACGACTGGGGCTCTTCTATTGTTCTTGAAACGGAGAGCGAAGTTAAGCTTAGAGCACCCTTGTCAAAAGAATATCCTTGGGCAACAATTGGACCATTTGAAGAAAAAGAAGCTGAAGAGTTTACTTACGCTTGGAGTTGCAAATCTGAAAAAGAACTCCTTAAGCTAAAACGATTCTTAAAAGAAGTAAAAGAACTTGACTTTAGCGATCACCAAGTTTATGCTATGACTTCTCGTAGAGTTATTATTAACGAAGAGGTTCAAATTGAAAACGAAGAAGCGCTTACATCTCTTAGCGAAGAATTTGCAGTTATCAAACCTACAGGAGAAGACGTTGAGCTTTTACTAGATTTTGGAGAAGAAGTATTTGGTTACATAAACTTTGAAGTTGAGACGAACCAAAGTGTAATACTAGACTGGAACTTCTTTGAAGCTATAGATGATAAATACGAACCAAGATTTACGGAAGGACTAAACAATGTTCTACGATATGTTACTAGAGAGGGCTTTCAAGGATATAAGAGCATAGTAAAGAGGGGTTTTAGGTACGCTACGCTAACAATAAGAAATTTGAATGAACCAATTAAGATTAGAAAAGTTTACTGTGAATTGAGTACATTTCCAGTAGTTCAAAGAGGAAACTTTGTTTCATCGGATGAAACGTTAAATCAAATTTGGGAAATGTCTGCAAAAACTCTAAAACTTTGCATGGACGATACGTATATGGATTGCCCCACTTATGAGCAAACGTTGTGGGTTGGTGATGCTAGGGTTGAAGCTTTAGTTAACTATTATGTGTTTGGGGATACCAAATTAACGAAAAGGAGCCTATTGCTTACAGCAAAATCGCTTCATAGATCGCCACTACCAGAATCTCAGGTTCCCAGTGGATGGCAGAACATTTTATCGACATGGAGCTTACTTTGGATTTTAGCTGTTGAGGAACACTTTTCCTATACTAAGGACGAAAAATTCTTAAGAGAAATTTATCCTTATGTAGCTACAGCTCTTAACAACTTAAAGAACTTTCTAAACAAAGAAAGTCTACTTTCAATAGAAGCCTGGAACATGCTGGACTGGGCACCGATGGACACTCCAAACAAGGGTATAATAACACACTTGAACATCCTTGCTGTTGAGGCTTACAAAAGAGGTGCAAAGCTTGCTAAAATTCTTGGCGATCACAACAACGCTGAAAAATTTTCAGAGCTTTCAAACACAATAAGAAATGCAGTAACCTCAAGGCTCTGGGACGAAAGTAGAGGAGGGTTCATAGACAGCATACATGAAGATGGAAGTAGATCAAAAATTATAAGCATTGCAACAAATGCACTAGCAATAAGTTACGACTGTGCTACAGAAGAACAGATGAACATTCTGAAGAAGAAACTGTTAGACTTTCCCGAAGACTGGGTTAAGCCAGGTAGTCCGTATGGAATGTTCTTTGTCCTTGAAGCCCTAATGAAGCTTGGCTACTACGAAAAAGTAGTAAAAGAGATAAAGGAAAACTGGAGCTACATGCTTCATAGTGGTCCTGGAACTTGCTGGGAAACCTTTAAAACTACAAGAAGTTACTGCCACGGCTGGTCTTCAGGACCTTTATACTTCCTATCGAAGCTATTCGCTGGAGTTGACATACTGCAATTGGAAGATGACAAACTGTTGATTGAACCAAAATGTTTAGAGTTGAGCAACGTAAGAGGAGAAATTCCATCCCCTTATGGGAGAATAGTAATTGCTTGGAGCAAAGAAGAAGACTCCTTTAGCCTCTATGTAAAGATACCTAAAAAGATACAAGCCAAAGTTGTGCTTCCAGCCGAGGTCAACGTATTTAAAGTTGCTAACTTTGAAGAAGGAAACTTCTTGATTTACATCGAAAATGAAAGATGGGTTTTGGAAGCCCATGGATTCTGCGAGGCTAAAATAGTTTTGTCGAAAGGTTAAAGAAGTTCTAAGCCGTTATTTTTTTTACTTTTATAATTTTCAATTTTATAAGTTTGGTCAAACCTAGAAACGTTTATAAAGCATCCATTTGAGGATTGTAAAGCAATTAGCTAAAGTTGCGTGAAGTTGGCCTCAAGCGTATTGTGATAGATGGTTTAAACCAAGAGAAATAACTATAGTTAGTCTCTCGAAAACATTGTGTAGCGTAAGCGGCGTGGATGAAGTAAGCATAGTAGTTACTGAGGTTGACACTAAGACTGAAACTGTAAAGTTAACGATAACAGGATCAAATATAGACTATGACTCCATCGTTAAAGCTATGAGTGAAAACAGCACTATAGTAAGAAGTATAGATGAAGTAACAGCTGCAAAAATCAAGAGTGCTAGAACAACCACGTAGAAGATAAATGAGGTTCATAGAAGTTTTAAACAAGTATATAGAAGTTTCAGAAGTGGGGGGAAATCGCTAGAAGGTTGTTTATCATGAATGGTTTAGACGGTATAATGACAATCCTAAGTATACTTATAGGTTCATATATAGGGAAAGTGAGCATAGAAACTATACTAAGCATGGTGTTTGGAGCAAGTGTTGCCATGAGCATTTCTGGAGCTTATGGCGCATTTGTGTCTGAAAGAAGCGAAAGAAAAAGGCATATTAAAGAATTGGAAAAAGCATTGTTCTCGGACCTAGATGGAACTGTAGTCGAAAGAGCAAACCTAACTGCAGTTATAATAGTTATGGTTGTTGACTCGATTTCTCCTTTGATATTTTCGTTTATAACTATTTTTCCATTAGTTCTCTCGAAGCTTAACTTTTTAAGTCTGCAGGTAGCTTTTAACCTATCGTTCATAATTGGAGGAGTAAGTCTTTTTGTCCTTGGATTACTTCTTGGAAAAATAGCCCATGAACATGTTTTAGTACATGGTCTTTTTATGGTACTTTCAGGACTATTTGTAGCGGTCATTATGTTCTTACTAGCTTAAAGGTTTCACTCAGGGTGCCAACTTGCTTTTTAAGAACAAAGAAAAACATTTACCCTAATAGGCAGATTCAAGTTTTGATAAAGAATTAATTAAACTAAAAATTAAGATACTTTTAAGTTGAGCGCTATAAAATTTTTTCTAATTCTTCGAGATCAAACTTAGTATGGGCACAACCATTTTTTGTTAGGGGAACAGCTTGTCCAGGAATGTTAAACTTTCTTATTAGTTCTGCGGCGAGCTTAAGTTCCATACCACACGCCACCCCCACTACTGCTTCATATCCGCCTCTTCTTATGATTCCAGGTATGCATGACCCACCCGGTACTACATATACATCATAACCCTTCGATTTACCTAAGCGAGTGGCAATATTTACAAGGCAGTCTTCTGAACAAGATTGACAAATATAAGTAGAAAGAGAGCTATCAAAAATTGCTTTACAGCGTGAATCCATATACTTTCTTGCACAATGTGGTAAAAACAGTGCTTTCTTGCTTCTGTTTCTCATCTTATCTTTGTAAAGTAAGTTAAGAGAATAAATTTCGATTAGGTCTTCAACCAAAGAAATAGCATCAGAGAAAGTTAGCCCAGTTATCTCTTCAATTTTAAACTTCTTAACAAGCGTCCTTGCACTTCCTGCTAGCCTTCTGTGAAGACTACGCTTATATGAGGCTTTCATTAAATCTTCAAAGAATTGTCTTGGAACGTTAGTGAGGTCAAAGTTAAATTTGTAAGGCATAAGAGCAACTAGTGCTCAAAGTGAGATATAAATTTATTCTTAAGGTCAAGCAATCTAAACTTACGAAAATTAACATTACTTCAATTTAAGATTACCTTATGCAAACAAAGAGTCTGCTATTTTTAACAAACTGTAGAAGAGTGATGGAGAAAAACATTTTTATATTCAAAAATTTTTGAGAAAAAGTTAATGCCTCATGATAAACTCTAAAAAATTATTAGATGAAGAAACAAAGAAAGCTGTTGTAAGATTTCAGCAGAATGAAATCACCGAGCACATATTGTACAAAAAATTATCCAATAGAGCAAAAGGTAAGAATAAGAAAACACTTATGGAAATCTCTGAAGAAGAGCTAAAACATTACAATCTCTTTAAGAAATACACCAACGTAGACGTAGCACCAAGAAGAATTGAAGTTATTTTGTACAGTTTTATTTCTAGAGTATTTGGATTAACGTTTGCAGTAAAGATCATGGAAAATGGAGAAAAAAAGGCTCAAGAAAGTTATTTAAGGGTATTAAGAGGCATTCCGGAAGTCAAAGGAATTATTGAAGACGAAGAAAAACATGAAAAGGATTTAATAGGTTTGATAAATGAAGAATGGCTCAGCTATATAAGTTCCATAGTTTTAGGACTGAATGATGCGCTGGTTGAACTTACAGGAACTATTGCTGGACTTACATTTACCTTGCGAGACTCAAGTATCATTGGACTCGCGAGTTTAATAACAGGAATAGCGGCCTCATTGTCTATGGCTTCATCAGAATATTTATCAAAGAAAGCAGAAAGTGATGGGAGCAACCCTATAAAAGCAGCTCTCTATACCGGAATCGCCTATGTATTAACTGTTGTTGCTCTCGTGTATCCTTATTTTGTATTTAAGGAGTACTATGTTGCTTTTACGGTTACAGTACTAAATGCAACGCTTATCGTACTAGTTTTTACTTTCTTTACGTCTGTGATAAGAGAACAGAGCTTCAAGAAGAGGTTTGTTGAGATGATAAGCATAAGTTTTGGTGTAGCTATCATATCTTTCCTGATAGGAGACATCGTAAAATCATTCTTAAACTTGAACTTGTAACAGGTCAAGCTTACCTATAATCAACAGAGCAACTTACTTCAGTAGCTAAAGGCTCCAAGCTATGTGTTCTTCACAAACGTACAGGTTTCTTTCTCATGACTTTATTGCAGAAAGGGCTTGTTTAATTACTATGAAAAAGCTTTTTAAATAGGTTAAAAGTAAAAAACTAAGAAAAGATGAACTATAAGCTCTTTGTATTTGGTATAATAATAGTTGCATTGGGCTACACTCTAACCTTCATTCCTGTTTTTTTCAATCCAAGTGAAGGCGCAACTAGCCAAAATGTCTCATACGCCTTAAAAACAAACTATACTTATGTCTTAAGTGAAAGTTTTTTGCTTCAAAACGAACTAAAGAGAAGAGTTAACGATATTGTTTACGTATCAGTTCCGATGAATACTACCAACCAATGGTCTTTTCTTTTAAATACATCGTCTAAATTTAGCTATATCTTCTTCGATATAGATAAGAGCCCAATTTTAGTATACAACATAACTTTAAACCCAAGTGAAAAAATTTGGATTAACTTAACATTTAAAGTTATAGTAGAGAGGTATAAGTTGACATTTGGAAACGACGTGCCGTGGTACACTCAAGAGCAAACATTGAACCTTACAGGCGAGAAGACATATTGGCCAGTAGGAAATGAAACGTATGTTAAAATCGCGAATAAGCTTTCAGCTAATACAAAGACGCCCATAGAAGTTGCAAAAAATATAGCAAATTGGATAATAGATCATTTGAACTACGTTATTATTCCAAGAATTGGAGGAGAAAGAGCAATCCTTTATGTTAATGGGAAATATGTGGTGTATGGAGACTGCGAAGAAGTTGCAGACGTATTCGTAACTTTGAGCAGAACCTTAGGAATCCCCTCGAGGGTAGCTCATGGTCTCCTGTTAATGGAGCATAACGAAAAAATGTACATAAACTTTACAGATCAAGGTCCTGTTCTTTCTAACAATTGGGGAGGCCACGCGTGGCCTCAAATGTACGTAAGAAACTTCGGGTGGATAGACGTTGAAATGCTGGAAGGATTAGTCGCAAAAGTTGGAGACTTATCAGAAAACCACATTAAGTTTAACATTGAAGAGAAAAAATACTATGGGTCAACCATAGATTCATTTTGTATTTCTAGTTATTTAAGCCTAAAGTATATGGAATTTAGCACGAGGTTGATAGGCGGATGAGCAAAATGAAAAAGACTGCTATTATCTTTCTTGTTTTCACCTTACTAGCTACGTCTTACCTTAAAGTAGGCGTTAATGGCCAAATAAACTATTGGATAGGTATGAATTTTGATGTAAACTTTCTTAACTCAGGCCTTGTCAACGTTAGTTTAAGGATGCACCCTTTCGACATATACGGGAGAAGCCTATTATCAAATAAAAATGTAACAGATGAAATAATAAGAGGAGAACAGGTTAGTGTAAATGAGCTCTTGCTTCTCTTTACAAACAATCCAAACAAAATAAAGTACGAAGTAATCAACCATACCTACGTTGACAACAATGCATATGTACTTTGCGATGTTAACAACAGTGGTACCGTAGAAAAGCTAAGAGGAGCACTCATAATTAACGTTTTAATTCAACTAAACTCTACAGACGTAGTAAAAGAAATATCTAATGGAACGTATGTTGTGAGCGTAAAAGATTCTCTCACTTACATGGATCCAAGAAGCTGGATAGACGTAATAAACTTTTCATTTTCAGACGGAGTAAAATTGATCAATTACTCATGGATGCCTCAAACAGCACTACCACCAGAAAGTAAAGGAAAGAACTACTTACTGTGGATTAATCCTAGTGAGCCATCAGCTCCAAACATTTACATGTTTACTTTGACAATACCAAACTTTCACATCGAAGTAAAAAGAAGCAAGTTAGTTGGTGAAATAAACAAAGTAGATTTTATTCAGGACTTACATGAGCTAAAAGTTACGCTTTCAAACATAGGGAATGAATCAGGATTCTTTGAAGTTATGATCAACAACAGTGAAGTTCAAGTTAGAAAAATTTTTCTTCAACCAAACGAATCAGTAACGATTTCTTTTCCGGTTACTAAGAGAGTAAACAAAGTAAAAGTTGCCCTACTATCAGAAGTAGGAAGTGTTCTAAGCTCAAAAGAATATTCGTTTTCGGGATTTTATTTTGACCCATACACTTTCTTACAAAATAACTTAGGTAATTTGATAATACTTCTTGGACTAATTGTGATACTTTTGTCCTTAAGAAGTAAGCAAAAAACTTCTTAAAAACTATCCTCATTAAGAACGATCAAAATTATAAATTAAAAAATAAAAAATGAGAGTAATTTTAATTACACGATGCTAACTAGATCTGGGAAGAATGCCGGTGGCCACTTTTGCTCTGGACCAGCAGGAAGAACTTCTACGAGCTCGTAGTTTGGATTTCCTAAGCCATACTTTTCTCCAAACTTAATTGTGTTATAAGGATCCTTCCAAGGTCCGTGTATCCTTGCAAATGGATGGAGCTTTGGATTATCTATGATTTCAAGATTTCTAGAAACGTTTTCTCTGATTAAAGGCTTATCTGCAAGCAAATCTAGAGATGCTTTATCAACCGCCAGAATGTCATTAGACCCAAGAAAACCAACATCAGGAAGAATGCTCCCAGTGGTGAAACCCCAGCAATCACAGTACTCTGTTATGTTCGTGGCAACGTTAATAAAGAACACTTTGTCTTTATCGAAATGAGATAGTACAAATTGTGTAGTTATAGCCATGGCTTCTGGGAAAGCAAGAAAGTTTTGAGGTTGAATTTTTAAACAACCATCTTTGTCCGCATGTACACAACGCATGCATTGATTACACATGTCAAACTCTACGCGAAGTTTGCTGTTTGAGTATTTAATAGCCCCATATGGACATACTTTAACCAATTCTTCTGCATCTTTGCTTTTTTCTGCATCCCAATATTTATCGTATTGCATCGTACGATGTAATGCCCACCTCGTTCTTTGTGTGTAGCAACCTACAGCTAGATTTTTAACTGCACCACCAAAACCCACTGTGTTGTGCCCCTTCACGTGCGAAAGGTCTATGAGCACATCAGCATCTTTACAGAAGCCACCCATTTCTATTTTCTCAAGGTTCTTAAAGTGGACGTCTTTTGTAACAAAGTAGTTGTCTGCTATTCCTGCAACTGGAAATATTTGGGCTCCAAGAACTTCTGGAGTATAACCTCTATCGATAGCAGTATGGTATTGCTCAATTATGTCTATTAGGTAAGGATTACCGCCAGCAGCTTTTACAGCTTTAACTAAGCGTCCTACTAGAAAGGGGTGAACTGTCGTATAGCCTAAGTTACTTCCAAGGTGGATCTTTATTGCAACTCTTTTTCCTTTTACTACGTCTTTTATGCCAAGCTTGCGTATTATTTCGTCAAACTTACTTGTTAAGGAATATTCGGCGCTTGCACTTTTTGTTTGCATAGATCCAAAATAAACGACTGCTTTTTCCTTCATTTCTTCGACAAAAAGCAATTGCTCAAATATTTAACCTTTTTCAATCAAGTTATGCTCGGTTTAACTTAGCCCATAGCTAAAGTACAGACTTTCTTGTTAAGTTTATGTAAATCCTAGTTGGTGTTCTGACGATTTCAAACTTACGTAGCTTTAATATAGTAACTTTTGGTTTTTCACCAAACTAGGCTTACAAAAGTTAGTAACTTCAAATTTTTTAACTTTGTTTACTTTGAGGTTGCTTAAGGTTAAACAAATACTGAACAATTTTATTTTTTAACTCTTCTATGTTCTTTCCATTAACCACACTAGTTTCAATGAAAGCAATTCCTAAAGTATTAAGTTCACTTTTTATCCTTTCTAGTTTGTCTGGATTTGCTATATCAATCTTATTTATGACGCAGATTATTGGAGTGCTAAAGCTACTCTTAATTTCGCTCAATATCCTTAATTGTTCTTCTGGAGTATAGTAAGATGCATACGAAGGGTCAAATGCGAACACGATTAACTTCGCTAGATGTTTTAAAGCTAGTATAGCTTGAAGCTCTACTTTATTTCTTTGAGACAATGGCCGATCTAGCAATCCAGGCGTATCTATAACCTGGATTTTTATCTCATTATAGCTTATATGTCCCACTAAAATGCCTTTTGTAGTAAATGGATATGCAGCGATTTCTGACTTCGCGCTAGAAATTGCATTCACAAGCGACGACTTCCCAACATTTGGTGGCCCAGCTATAACTGCCGTAGGGATGCTAGCGTCAATAGACGGCAACTTAGACAACTTTATCTTTGAACTTCTGAAGTAGGCTATTGATTTTTTAGTTCTCTTTGCAACAGAAATTATTCTTGCAAGGCCTTGCTCGAATTTCAGACCAACGTCTCTTTCATTCTTTGACGTCTTGATTTCCCTTGTATAAAGCTTTAGAAGATATCTGATGACTTTTCTTGCCTTATTAATCTTAGTTAAGTGTGCCTTCATTTCTTTTAAGTCTATTAGGACATCAGCTAGTTCTTTATGAAAATCGTCAGCTTCAAGCAAAGCAGAATAACTGTTGTATATAGAGTTAAAAATGCTTACTATGTAACTAGAAATTACGTCCAGTTTTCTAATGCTGTATATCTTCTTTCTGTTTAACTTGCTTGCTTTTTTAATTTTTATCTGAGTAACTTTTTTACTCTTAGACAAACTAGAGTCAATAATATCCTGTAAGAGTGGAACGTACGGAAGACTCTCAAAGATCATTTCAAAAAATAAAAAATATTAAACTATGAACCTCTTTAAGTAGTTTAACGTAAAGCTTAGCTCTTCTTTTGGATTATCACCCATAGAGCATTCTAATGCTAAGTAGTACCTGTAGCCTCTTTCTTTTATCGTTTTCAAAACACTGAAGTCGGTGTGCCCTCTTCCTGGAGCAAACCTGTTACTATCGGCTAAGTGAAAATGGTAGATGTAGTCTAAGTTTTCTAGAACAGAATTTTTAATCGAAGCTTCTTCTATACTCATATGGAAAAAGTCTGCCATCATTTTTACTTTTTCGCTTGCTACTTCTTCCAGTAATTTTCTTGCATGACTAAGAGTTTTAACGAAGTGTGTTTCGTATCTATTTAATGGCTCAAGTAAAACGACTGAATTAAGATTTTCTGCTTCTTTTGCGATAATCTTTAGCTCCTCTACCAGAAGTTTTTCTTCTAGCTCGACTTGTGACTTAAATAAGGGAGCCAAGTTTGGGACCTTTGGACCACCAAAAGTTGGAACCATTATTACGCCAACAGCACCTAAGTCATTAGCCCAGTTTAACCTTTTTATCACACCCTCCATAGCTTTTTCTCTTTCTTTTACGTCCGGACTTAAAAGGTCTCCTGCATAACCACCACATATTGTACTTACTCTTATCTTAGTTGTAGAAAGTTCATCTTTTATTCGCTTTATGTTTGAGCCAACCTCTTCTCTTCCCCAAATTTCGATTCCATCATACCCAACTTCTTCAAGCAGTTGAGCTTTCCTTTCCAAACTATCTCCTGGGACGAGATTCTCTTGGGCAGAGAACTTCAACTTCATTCACCTCCTATGTTGCGCACCTTGAAGATTTGTTACAGGCATCAGTTTTTAAAGCTTTCATTGCATTCTTTATATGTAGTCAGTTACATCAACAAGGTTTTTTGGATTGTTATTTGTTATTATTCGAATCACATTTTCAACTGCTTCATTCATCGCTTCTTCAACAAAGCCCTTTCCACTAACACCTGAAATGTGCGGTGTGAAAATAACGTTAGGCAATCTATGGATACCTGTTTTTGTTTCAAATGTTTCCTTGCCATTGTACTTCCACCACACATCACTCCCATACCTTATACTTGGTCTTTCCTTTAATATTTTGTACAACGATTCTTCATCCACAATGTCTCCCCTCCCAACATTTACCAAGATACTTTCATCTTTTAGTTTAGATAGTCGCTCATAGTTGAACAACTTGTAAGTATACTTGTTCAGCGGCAAAGTAATAACAACAATATCAAATTCACTTAGCTTTTCAAAGGCTGCTTCAGAAGATAAAACTTCATCAAAAAATTCTGGCTTATTTCCACTTCTGTTTACCCCAACATTGTAAGTTTTAAAACCTTTGCCTATTCTTGCCACAGCTTTTCCTATACCACCCGTGCCAAATATGAGTACTTTTGAGCTGTTCACTCTACGAGGCTTTGAGTATACTCCTTCAAGGTACTTTTGGCGTTCAAACGTAATGTTGTTTAAACCTTTGCTTAAAGACAAAATTAAAGCCCAAGCAAACTCAGCACACTGCTCAGAATATGCTCCAGCATTACTGTACACTAAAACATTATCTGGAATTTCTTTGAAAGGAATATGATCAACGCCAGCAGAAAGAGTTTGAATTGACTTTAATTTTTTCATTCTTCTTATTTCTTTGTAGTCAAAGTCTTGGCCCCACAGTATTAAAACTTCAGCATTGCTTAGTAATTCTTCTCTTTTGTCCAGCGCTTCACCCAAGTAAAAGTACTCCGCGTAAGCTCCAAGCTTCTTAACTAACATTTCTGGCAGTCTTACAGTAGAAACAACTACTGGCTTTCCCAACTTAATTCAAGACACTTAACAAAAATTTTATATTTTTATCCTTTCTTCTAACCTCCATGCATGAAGTCAAAGTTGAAGGGCCAAGGGGTTGTACAAGGGAAGAACTTGGAGAGCTTCTGGTTTTCCTTAACAACGTCTTCAAACCCGGTTTAGATGAAAACATAAATGTCGGCTTAGAGTATTCACATGTTATTGCATCGGCAATGGACGATAGTGAAAACCTAAGGGTCATAAAGTGCAACAGAGAAATTGTTAGCCACGTTGGAATTCATAAGATTTACGTGAAGATAGATGAACTTAAACTAAAAGTTGGTGTCATCTTTGGAGTGGCGACGCACCAAAACTACAGAGGAAAGGGTTTTGCTACGATTTTGCTAAAAGATGCAACAGAGAAAATGATAAAAGAGAACTATGATGTCTCCATTCTTTGGACAGGAATACCTGAGTTCTATAGGAGGCTTGGCTGGGAAAATGCTGGATCAAAAACAATCTTCCATTTCAACAACAGCAACATAGAAGTTCTGCCAGACTACAGAGACTTAGAAATAAGAAAAGTTGAAGACGATAGCGAACTAAAAACCATAGTCAGCTTGCACAATGAAACAAATGGAGTTATTTGGGATGAAAATACTGCAAAGCTTCTTCTTTCAAGACAAGCCATTGAAACATATTCAGCTTTCAGAAATGGATCTAAAGGCTATGTTGTTGTAAGAGGTTCGAAGATTATAGATTTTTCTGGAAACTCAAGCTTAATTCTTGCTTTAATTAGGTATATATTTTTATCTAAAAAACTGGGAAGGATAGAATTCCAAGTACCTTCAAACTCAAAAGAGGCAAGCATACTAAAATATTTTGGAGTGCCTTTTGAAGAAGACTACATTGGAATGATAAAAATCATAAACCTAAATAACTTAAAAGAGATTCTTGCAAAATGTAACATAAATGTGGAAAGAATGAACGACTCATACTACTTAGTAAAGCAATGCACGGAGGAACGAAGGCTTGATGAAAAACAACTTACAAAGTTAATCTTTGGCCCAGAAATAATTACACAGTTCAAGTGCTCATCGTTACCCATCAATTTTTATGTAGCACCAATTGATCAAATTTAGGTGCTAAAGATGAGTTTAAACTTTGGAGTGAAGTTTCAAGAAAACGAGAATAAGCTCAAAGCAGTAGTTGAAGAAGTAGAAAAATCTGAAACAGTTTATCAACTGCTTAAAGCTTCAAACATCATGATGATAAACAGAATGAAGTACAATGACCATGGCCCTATTCATGCTAAGATTGTAGCAAACCATGCCTTAAAAATGTTGGAAATCTTGTTCAAGAAGGGAGTTCTTCCCAATATTGTTAAGGACTACAGCCTTGGCTTGGAAGACGCAAAAGTAATAGTGTTCTTAGCGTCGGTTCTTCATGACGTTGGAAACGCTGTTCAAAGAGAGCAACACCCAATGCTTAGTGCAATACTGTCAAAAGACGAAATCAAAAAAGTTCTAATTAAGACATACGATGAAGATGAAAGAGAAATAATATTGACAGAAACCTTACATGCTATTGTTAGTCACGAAGACTTAATTCCACAAACGATAGAAGCAAGCATAGTCAAAGTAGCAGATGCATTAGATATGGAAGAGGGTAGAGCAAGAATACCATATTTACTAGGAAAAATGAGCATTCATCAAGTTTCAGCACTGGCCGTAAAAAAAGTAACTGTAGAAGAAGGCACTGCAAAACCAGTCTACGTTGAAATAGAGATGGAGAATCCAGCAGGAATATTTCAAATTGATGAGCTACTCTTAAAGAGAATTAATTCTTCTCTTCTTTCCGATAAAATCGAATTAAAAGTAAACATAAAGGGCTCAGGCATTTTTAAGATAATTTAAAGCAAAGGACAATTTGAAAACTGTTTGGCGATTACTTGTCAACTTTAAGGTTTTTCTAGACAAAGCAATTTTCGTTTGACTTGTTTCTCAGATCTTAGTATTCTTCAAGCCACATCCATTTATCTTCTTTAGCAACTTTTTCCACTTTCTCTTCTATTTTTTCTAGAATTTGAGTTTGACTTTCTGGGAGTACATTTATTATTCTTCTTATGTTTCGTTCAAAGTTCAAGTGCAAGGTTGAGAATGAAGTTACTATTGAGTCGATAGTAATCTCCCTTGCGTGAGGATGAACTTCCTGTAGCAGTTTAAAAGATGCAGCCCCCGTTATCAACCTTAAAGAGCCACTTAGGTAAAATAAGATTTCTAAAGAGCTAGTGTATGAAGCTATTGAGCCCCCTAAAATAGGTCCAAGAAAGCTTGAGACGCCTATAGCAGCATTGAAGAAGGCTACGCTAACTTCAACATTTCCACCATAAGTTACATCCATCAAGTATGCTGAAAGTGCAACATTAACTAGAGACCAAGCAATCCCACCAAGAATTTGCGAAGACAATGGCAGAAATAAGTTGTCAGATAGAACCCATAGAATTGGAACAACTGAAGTCAGCATCGAACTAACAGTTAAAACTGTAACTCTTCCATACTTATCTACAACTTCTCCCCATAAGTTGAAAGATGCAATTGAAAAAAGGTTAGAAGCTATAGACAAAGAAGAAATTACTGTATTACTTACGTTATACTTTTTAACAAGATAAACGTTAAAGTAAGGCGCTGCAATATTAACAGAAATAGTAAACAGGGACCTCAACACTATTAGATTTCGTAAGTTCTTGTTTTTAAGTACATAGTTCACGTTGCTTAAGCCTTCCTCTTTTTTTCCCACTTCTGCATCAGGAATTCCCCTAAGAAAAATTACAACTCCAATCAAGTTAATTAACGCAGCTATTAAAAAAACTGCAAAATACCCTGACCTAAATGAAAGAAGATCAAGTAACGGTCCAGAAATTAGAGTTCCCAACATGACCCCAATTGTTGCATATTTGTTCACTTCTGCAATAATTCTTCCTCGCAAGTTTTTTGGAAGCAACGTGGTAATCAAACCAGAACCTGCAGGTGCCCCAATTGCAGAAAGCATTGACTGTAAGCCTAAGAGTATTAAAAGCTGGCTTGAATCTGTGCACAAACCCATGACCGCCCAAAAAATAGAATTTACTATTCCAGAAAAGATTACGAATACTTTTCTTTTTCCTACTCTGGTGGTTATACTTGCCCAAAAAATTTGAACTAGAGTAGAAGCCAGTGAAGGTAAAGATAACAGAAGCCCAATCTGTAGAATATTTGCTCCTAACTTTAAAGCGTATATGGAAAGGAATGGTGCCAGCATTCCAGATGAAACTGAAGAAGCAAGGCTAGACAAGTAGTAACTTTTAGTCCAGTTAGGTTTTTCTTCCTGCATCTCTGCGAGCATGCTTCTTAACTTCTCGTATTTAATTCCTATTTAAGTCTAAAGCAATGACGTCATTTTCATAGAATTAAATTTTATTAAGTAGCTCTAATGCTTTGAAGTAGTCAGAAGTCCATGTTTGAATAAGTATTCTTCCTAATTCTTTTGCACTAAAATTACTTAAAAAGGAGTTAACTTTTTCAAAAGGCATTCCAGATAGAACCAAGTTTTTGTCCTTACCAATTATCTTCTTATACATGTTCAACCATATTTCTGAGCTTACATCTGGTTTTCCTTCACCAGGGACCCACTGAATCCCTCTTAAGTTTTCAATTTTTAAAAGGTCATCTAAATGCACAATTTGGCCTACGCCATCTAAGTGATAGAGCGGATGATCTAGTCTCTCACATTGCTCTACAAGATAAGGTAAAGAAAACTCTTTGAAAAGCTTCGGAGATAGCATATAAGCATAATCGCACTGTATAGGGTACCACTTAAGAGGAGACCATAGATTCATCCATGCGGAAGTTCCTTGCCTTCCGCCTTCAAGCAGGTCGTAAAGCTCATTGTAGCAATCGTGCCACAATTCTATTATTTTATCTAACAAGATTTTTACCTTTTGCGGATTAAAGTAAAGGTCCTTCATTAAGTTGTTTATACCTCTTAATGATGCAGCAACATCAAGAACTCCACCTATGTCGGTTATTCCAACTACAAACTTGTTTCTCGATTTTTCTCTTAACTCTAACGCAATATCTTTTGTGTAACTCCACCATGCATTGTTTTCTTTTATTTCTAGATCCTCAAGTTCTTCCCAATCCTTAGGTTCTTCAAACCATACTGTATTTGCAACAAACTTTGGCGAATTTCCAAGGTATGCAGCGAGAACTCCAGGACCTAAATTTATCCACAGATTAGGGTAGGCTTCTCCCAAGAAGGAAGTACAACTTGCAAAAGCTTCAAAGTTTTTTAGAACAACATCTAACCTTCTCCAATGCCTAACAAGATCCCAGCCATCCCATGCTATGTTGCACTTTTCCCTTTGGACAAAAATTTGAATTAACGGCTTCTCAGCCTTACCATCCCACCATAACTTGAATTTTTCTTTTGTTTCTTCCCAGTCTATTTTGTACAAAAGAGACATTCCTTAGTTGTATTACTCCTTTAATGTTATTAAAAACATTTTGCTGAAGGAGAAGAGGATACACACTTAAGTAAAAATTAGCACGAAGCTGTACTAATTATTTAAATTTGCTACTTGAAAGGTAAGAGCATGAGCTCATTGGCAGAGTTGAACAAGTCTCTGATAAACGTAGCAATGGGAAGAGAACCCGCAGACGCTGTAATAAGGAATGGTTTGATAGTAAATGTATTTACAGGTGAGGTAATTAGAGGAGACGTAGCAGTAAAGAATCAAAGAATAGCTTTCGTTGGAGATGCTTCTCACACTATTGGAAGCTCAACAAAAGTTTTTGACGTAAAGGAAAAATACATAGTTCCTGGTTTTCTTGATGGTCACGTGCACGTAGAAAGCGCGATGGTAACTATAACTCAGTTTGCAAGAGGAGTACTGCCTCATGGAACCACTGGTGTTTTTATAGATCCACATGAGATAGCCAACGTACTTGGAGCTGAGGGAGTAAAAGTTATGATAAAGGAAGGAGAAAACGTTCCATTAAGAGTTTATGTTTCTGTGCCCTCATGTGTTCCAGCTTCGTCTCCAGAATTTGAAACTGCTGGAGCGGAAATTGGCCCAAAGGAAGTTGAAGAGTTAATGCAGTATAACAACGTAGTGGCACTTGGAGAAGTTATGAACTACCCTGGAGTTATCAATCTTGAGGATAAAATGATGGAAGAAATTAGCATAGCACTCAAGCACAACAAAGTTGTTGAAGGCCACTTTTACGGTAACATAAAAGAATTGAATGCCTATGTAGCTTCAGGTATATCGTCTTCTCATGAGTCAACAACTAAGGAAATTGGACTAGCAAAAGCAAGACTTGGAATGTACGTTATGATAAGAGAAGGCTCTGCGTGGAAAGACCTAAAGGAAGTGATAAAAATATTAACTGAACAGAAAATAGATTCAAGAAGAATATGCCTGGTGAGTGATGATAGACATCCAGAAGATATAATCGATGAGGGCCACATGGACCATATTATTAGGAGGGCAATAGAAGAAGGTGTCGATCCAGTAAAAGCCATTCAGATGGCTACAATAAATACTGCGGAACATTTTAATGTTGATCGTGATATTGGGGCATTAGTACCAAGCAAGCTAGCAGATATTGTTGTTTTGGATGACTTAAGAAAAGTAAACGTGAAGATGGTTTTTGTTGGCGGTAAGTTGATAGCAAAAGAAGGTAAGCTCTTGGAGGAAATTAAGCCCTTTGAATACCCAAACTTTACAAGGAAGACTGTAAGACTAAAGGAGAAAATTACTCCTGAAAGATTTAAAGTCTACGTAGGAAAAGGAAAGGACAAAGTAAAGATAAATGTGATAAAAGTAATAGAGGCTAGCGTACTAACAAAAAGGTTGATTCTAGAAGTCCCGGTTAGAGATGGATTCGTTGAGCAAGATACAAAAATGGACCTTTCTAAAGTGGCGTCCATCGAGCGTCACAAAGCTTCTGGAGAAATGGGAATAGGATTTGTTACTGGATTTGGGTTTAAGTCCGGAGCTGTAGCCTCTACAGTAGCGCACGACAACCACAACTTGCTGGTAATTGGAACGAACGACGAAGACATGGCGTTTGCATGCAATGAACTAGAAAAAGTTGGAGGAGGCATGATTGCTGTTAAGGAAGAAAGAATTCTCGCGATTGTAAGGTTGCCTATAGCTGGGCTTATCTCTGATGATCCAATTGAAAAGATAAGCAAAGACGTGAAGAAGCTACAGGAAGCATGGAAGCTGTTAGGTTGTAACATGATTCATCCTTTCATGACCATGTCGTTGCTTTCTTTGTCAGTTCTACCTGAGATAAGAGTTACAAACAAAGGACTAATAGATACTGTAAATTTCAGGAAAATTAACCTAGTTTCATGTTAAGCAGCCTTTGTTTTTTGCAGTTTCTGTTAGTAGCTTTTCTACTTCTAGTGCTCCTCTTAGTACTTCTGCTGAGGGTCTCTTTCCTAGCTCTATTTCCTTTGGCTGAATAAGTATCAAAGCTACTTTAATGCCCTTCTTATTAAACATTTCGCATACAATTTTAAGGGGAATGTTGTGAGTAGAAGCATACTCTGAAGCAATATCTTCATAGCTAAACAACGAAAACATTCCAGGTTTTAGGCCCATGTCTGCCGCGTCAACTACTATTATGTGAGAAGGATCAGCCCTTAAAATTCTATAGAAATAACTTTCAGGAGACTGAAAACCTAAGAATACATTAAACCCCTTCTTTTTTAATCTTCTTCCAAGAATTAAGCCTACCGAATCATCACTTAAAATTGGATTTCCAACCGCTAATATTATAAGTTTGCGGCAAGCTTGTAAAAATTTATCTAAGTCTATTTTAAACTTTTCGTATGAGTTAGACATCTCACTACTAGTTTTATCTCTCCTAAAAAACCTTTATATATTTATTTGTACACTACTAAGTGGTGAAGACTATTGCTAGAAAGTAAGGAACTTGTGCTACAGAATCCATATGAAGAAGCTGTTAATCAACTTAAAGTAGCTGTTGACTTTTTAGGTTTAGAAGAATATATATTTGAAGTACTCAAACAACCAGAAAGAGTAATCCAAGTGGCAATGAAGGTAAGAATGGACAATGGGAAAGTTGCAACCTTTTTGGGATGGAGAAGCCAACACAACAGTGCTTTAGGTCCATACAAGGGAGGCGTTAGGTTCCATCCAAACGTAAGCGTAGAAGAAGTTATGGCGCTGTCCATGTGGATGACTTGGAAGAATGCGCTAGCTGAACTGCCTTACGGTGGAGGAAAAGGCGGCGTAAGAGTTGACCCTTCAAAGCTTTCTCAAGAGGAATTAGAAAGACTAAGTAGGAGCTACTTTAGAGCAATAAGTGAATTTGTTGGCGTTGATAAAGACATTCCAGCGCCAGACGTTTACACAAACTCTCAAACAATGGCTTGGTTTTTTGACGAGTACTCGAATAAATTAGGGTATCCAGCTTTTGGAGTTGTTACTGGAAAGCCGAAAGTTCTTGGGGGCTTAGATGTGAGAACTGTAAGTACAGGACTAGGTGTTGCAATAACTTCAAAAGAGGTGGCTTCTGTACTGCTGAACGGAATAGAAGGAAGAACAGTTGCAATTCAAGGTTATGGGAATGTTGGATACTATGCTGCAAAGTTCTTAAGTGAGATGGGAGCAAGAGTTGTTGCGGTTAGCGATAGCTTAGGTGGAATTTACAACGAGAAGGGGCTAAAGCCAGAAAAAGTAGAAGAAGTGAAAAAAGAAAAGGGAAGCGTAGTGAACTACGATGAAGCAAAAAAGATCTCAAATGAAGAACTCCTCGAACTAAAGGTTGACCTTCTCTTACCTTGTGCTATAGAGGGAGTAATAAATAAAGATAACGCAAGAAGAATAAGGGCAAAGATTATAGTTGAGGGGGCAAATGGTCCAGTTACTACAGAAGCGGACAAGATACTTTGGAACAATGGAATAGTTGTTGTTCCAGATATACTTGCTAACTCTGGCGGTGTCATCATGAGCCATATTGAATGGGTAAACAATAGAATTGGAGGATGGATTAGTGAAGAAGAAGCTCAAGAAAGACTCAGACAAAAGATGACAAGCACTACAAAAAAGGTTGTTGAGTTTTGGAAAAGTAGTAACGTTGACATGAGGCTTGCTGCATACAGCTTAGCTGTGAAAAGAGTAGTAGAGGCAATGAAGGCAAGAGGATGGATTTAAAGTTACAGAAAAAGTTTTAAGCTACCTTTAAAATTAGTTTTGCAAGAAATGGCATCAATAAGATTTGTAAAGGGCGACATCACAAAATTAAAAGTTGACGCAATTGTTAATGCAGCAAACTCTTATCTAAAGCATGGAGGTGGAGTTGCAGGAGCCATTGTACGAGCAGGAGGTTCGATAATTCAAAAAGAAAGTGATGACATAGTAATGAAAAGAGGACCAATAAAAGTTGGTGAGGCAGTATTTACTTCGGCAGGAAAGCTGAATGCAAAGTATGTTATTCATACAGTTGGGCCGAGAAATGGAGAAGGTGAGGAAGAAGAAAAACTAAGAAAAGCTACGTTGAACAGCTTATCCTTAGCCGAATCTTTAGGCGTAAGAAGCATTGCTTTTCCTGCAATTTCTACTGGAATCTTTGGATACCCAAAAGAAAAATGCGCGCTAGTGATGCTCTCTGCAGTAAAAGAATACTTTGAAAGAGGTGGGAAGGTAGAGGAAATAATATTCTGTCTATATGACGATGAAACTTACAGTGTTTTCGTTTCCACTTATCAAAAAATTTTTAAAGACAAATCGAAAATACAAAGGGGATAACTTTCGTTGTTATGTAATTGCTTGCAGTAGAATACATTTATTAATGATATTACATCACATTAACAAAGAGTTAAGTGCATAAGAAAAGTTCAAGAGTCTTAGTTTAGCGAGTACTTAATGTTTTTAATTTGCGAAGT